>SHBV01000036.1 GCA_004211885.1 Verrucomicrobiaceae bacterium | reverse complement strand
CGATACGGGGGCATCAGGAACGCTAATCATTCCTGGAACCATCGAAGGGAAGCCTGTCACAAGCATTGGGGTAGATGCTTTCTTTGAATGCGAGTTCCTGACGAGTATCACGATTCCTGAGGGCGTCACTAGCATTGGGGATTGGGCCTTTGATGAGTGCACGAGACTGAACAGCATTACGATTGGTAATGGCGTTACTAGCATTGGGGATTGGGCCTTCTACTGCTGCGAGGATTTGACCAGTATCATTATTCCTGACAGCGTCACCAGCATCGGGGAGGGAGCCTTCAGTAGATGCAGCGCCCTGACGACGATTGAGGTTGGCGCGGGGAACGTGAATTATACGGATGTCGATGGGGTTCTGTTCAATACAGACAAGACGTTACTGCATACTTATCCTGCAGATAAGACAGGTGCCAATTACACGATTCCTGACAGTGTCACTAGCATCGGGACTTCCGCCTTCCGTGAGTGCACCAGACTGACGAACATCACGATTCCTGATAGCGTTACCAGTATCGGGTATGCTGCCTTCCGTTACTGCACCAACCTGAACAGCATTACGATTCCTGAGGGCGTCACTAGCATTGGGAATTGGGCCTTTGATGACTGCTACGCCCTGCGCACTGTTACGATTCCTGATAGCGTTACCAGCATTGGGGATGGGGCCTTTGATGAGTGCAATAGACTGAACAGCATTACGATTGGTAATGGCGTTACTAGCATTGGGGATTGGGCCTTCTACTGCTGCAATGATCTGAACAGCATTACGATTCCTGATAGCGTTACCAGTATCGGGGAAAAAGCCTTTGAATTCTGCATTAACCTAACAAGCATTACGATTCCTGAAGGCGTTACAAGTATCAAGGAGAAGACCTTTCTTGATTGTTGGAGCCTGACCAATATTATCTTTCTTGGTAATGCGCCTCGCATTGGTTTTCAAGCCTTCCATCAAGTCCCTGTTAATGCTAAAGTTTATATTTATGAAGGAGCTTCTGGGTTCAGTCCTGAGGATGGAAAATTTGCCGGATTCTCGGTAGTTGTTCGAAAGAATCCTTTCGCTGGTGATACGGACAAGGACGGCTGGAAGGACGAGACTGAGGTCCTGTTCGGAAGCTCTCCTGATGACGCGAAGAGTGTCCCTGCCTTTAAGTTGAAGATGAATGTTCTGGAAGGTGATCAGTTGGAGTTGCTCTTTCCTGGAGAGAAGAGAGCACGATATTCTGTTCAGACTTCAGATGACATGAAGAATTGGCTCTCGCTCGAGAAGGTGATCATTGGTCAGGGCAATACGATCAGTGAGAGGTTCTCTAGTTCAGGAGGATTGGGATTTTATAGGATCCGCGAGGCACAATGAAAATGTTAAGGAATCATTTAGTAATTGAATTTCAGAAAAATCGCTAAATATGAAATTGGTAGGAATGTTCTTTTTTATCAAAAAATACCGGAGAATATTGATTTAACGTCCTGCTGTTACGAAGAACTGTGACAGTCACGTTAAAAATGCCTATATTTTAAGCGTAATTAATTGGGTTACAGGCATTTACGAAATAATGAATAAAAGTGAAAAATTAGTGAAAAATACTAGACTAAAGCTGAAGAGATTGGTATAAATAAGCTATCAAATGCTCATTTAGTGTTTGGTATTCACAAAAATTAAACAAAAAACTACATAAGCCCTAACTATGAAAACATTTTTTACAGCTACGATCGCTTCTGTTGCTCTTGCAGGAATTGCTGCAGCAGGAACAGTGAACTTCAGTAACTTCGGTTCTACTTGGGAGGTTCAAGCAAGCGGCACACCGATTAACGGTGGTTTCGTTTCCGTTGGAACAACGGGAGTTTCTGATTTCTCTGATGCAGCCGCAGCACAAACTGCTCTCGCTGCTGACTTTACAGCATTTGGTGCTTCCACTGATTTTGGTGGCGCTGCTGCTTTTAATATTGACGGTTTCTTCTCTGGCGTTGGTTCAGGTGATGGTGGAGCCGCAGCATTCGACGGAAAAAACATTATGCTCATTGGTGGTGATGGAGCTGACATCGCTTCTTCAAGTCACCTCTTTGTAATTGATACAGGTGCACCATTCGCTGCTGACGCTCCTTTGTTTGCAGCAAGTGTTGATGTTAACAGTGGTAATATCAAATTGGGTGAAGTTGCTGGAACAGCAGTAGCTGCTGGTGTTGCAGGCGCTTTTCAGGCCGCACAAGTCGGAGTAGTTATTCCTGAGCCAGGTGTATCAGTTCTTGCTCTCTTTGCAGCAGGAGTCCTAGCACTTCGTCGCCGTCGCTAATTTAATTTAACTATAAGAGGGCAACTTCCCCTCATTACAAAACCCCTAATAAAATATAGTTAGTAGTTTTTGTTTAAAAGGCTTCCGGTTAAAACCGGAAGCCTTTTTTTATTTAGCGATCAACAATGTATACGATCTGAAACTTAAAGGGAAACATTAGAACTTATCCCCTTGGACAAGGATTATTGGAACCAATGGTCTTGAATAAGATCCACAAGTTCGACCTGATTATCGGTCTCGGAAACAGAATTGAATCTCAGCTTAACGATAGCTGACAAGGGCCTTTCTTTGGGGCTTTGTGAAGGATCAAGCGTAGGTTCTGGGGTCAGCTTAGCAATAGTTTCCTTACCGATGGCAGAGTCACGGTCAACATACACAAAGATCTTGAAATTAGAATTCCCTGAATAACTTGCCTCTAGGCATTGCCACTTAGTTGCATCAGAATAATAATGAGCGTAATAAGTTCCGCTTCTCAAAATGAGTCGGAATTCTTGCTTAGATTCAGGTTTCGTGTCCTTAAAGACTTGAAGGGGCATCATTTGATGACCGAAGGAGACTTCCCAATCCATTTTGATAGACTCAAGTGTCTGTTCAAATGCAAAGAATCGATACTTATTCTCATCTGCAACCTTTACCATTAAGGAAATGAAATATTTTCCATCAATGAATTGTTTCTTGCTCAAAGCGCTCCGTTCATATTTCTCATCTCCTGGACCAAATAAAGATTCTTGGATCCGTTCGGATGTGATTTCTGGATGCCTGACAAGTGCAACCTTATCGTCTAATGATTTAGCATTTGTAAATGCATGAATAATTTCCATGCATTGTTCTCTTTCCTGGACAGTCAGATTTGTTGATAATTGTTTATTGTCATTCTTTTGGAGACTATTGGGGATATTTGCATTATTTGCTGCCCCGGAAAGGTCACGACTGATAGTGGAGATTCCTTTGTAGATTAAAGCACTCAGTAAAATGAGTCCTCCACCACTAATTATATATATACTGGTTCCAGTGAAAGTATTGTACGCTTTGCCCTGCTTGTTCTTTCGGGTCCGACGCCTCTTGACCCTTTGCCTGCTGCCGTCTTGATCTTCTTCGCTTAAATTTTTATTTTCAGTTGTCTTTGCATCTGAATCGGATTCTTCAATGTCCCACTCCAGCAATTTAGATTTTTTTGATCTCCTGCGGCGCCGAACTGCAGCAGTATTATTCTGCCGCTCTTCTGCTTTTGCATATTGCGGTTCTTCGAGATTGCTTGATCCAGCATTCAAATTTAGTGGACTATTACAATGAGGACATTCTATGGCTAAGTTTGATAGGAGTATTTCCTTTCTTGCTTTGATTTGACGTGAGCAACCTGGGCAGGAAGCAATTAGCCAAGTCTGGTCTGGGGAGGCACTTGAATCCATTGAAGATATAAATGATAGCTTTATTACTTTTTAGCTAGGTTGTGAAGATTCTTCAATTAGTTATTTTTAGTCAGCAACCATCCGGAAGCGATAATTTCATCAATGAGGACCTGGTTCTTGCCTCCTAGTTCCTCAGGGTATTGAAGATTAACAATAATAAAATTGATGCTTTTACCTGATTCTATGATTGCAGAAAGCTTATCATCTACAGCGGATCCTTTTTGTATGTATCCGTAGACAGATTCAGTATCCTTAGGGTTTCTTAAATATAGGCACCGGTGATCTTTTTCATTAAATTGAAAATTAAAATAATCATCGGACCTAGCATGTAAACGAAACATCGTCGGTCCAGTGGGCCTGTTATCAATAAATTCGTTTAAGCTCATTTCAGAGTAACCAACAAAAGATTCCCAATCGATTACCATTTTACCATTTTCAAATCCCATGACGACTGGACGTATACTGAAATCAACGAAACTTATTTTTAGTAAATAAAATTCGTTCAATGTACCTGTTTCAGTGTCCCCTACCGTACTGAGCTTTCGGTAACTGATGGGTCCAGGATTGTGCTTTGCATAGTAGGACTCCATGAGTGGTCGTACCCTTTGAGGTTCTCTGCAATATTGAATTCTTGATTTAACATCCTTCGCATCAAGAAAACTCTTCAGTGCATTAGTTGCCATTAAGTGGAGTTCTTTTGCTCCAACTTCTAACAATAGCTCGCTGATGGTTTCAGGTTCTTTTTTGATTTCCTTTTCTTGTTCGTTTTCCTCAGCAAAGTTAAAAGTTATATTATTATTTTGATTCTTATTTTTTCCTTTAAATGCAATGAATAAGACGGTAGCTATTAGAATAGTTACTAACGAACCGAATCGAATTAGTTTGATCTTCGAGAATTTAGAAGAGACGGGGTCTTCACCCGGTTGACTTTCATCCCAGTTTACTATTTGTGACTGAGCGACAGCAAATTCATGTGCTAGTTCCTGTTGCCTATCTACAAAGTCTTGATCAAAATCGAGATCAGTGGTTTTGCCAAATTTCGTAAAGTCAGGTACGAGTTGTGGATTTTCATCATTGCTCCTACTCTCTCCCATATCGCCTTGAATGAGCTCAGGAAGATCGAGGTTAACATCCTTAATCTCCTTAGCGGGCATTTCAGATTCGCTGCTATTAGTCGCTACATCTGCGAGATCAATTTCATTTTCTGAAGCATTGTCTTGGATGAGGTCGTTAAGTGCGATTCCGATGTCAGTGTCCTGTTTGTCAGGAAGTTCAGAAACAGGTGAAGAGCTTGGTACGATAGAATCCTCAATGTTTTCAATTAGCGTTTTGCAGAGAGGACATATAATTTTTTCTACCTGACCGGCCTCAACATCCAAAGGGATTCGGTGTTCACATTGAGGACATTTAATGTCCCTTGGATCTTCTGGATTCATTCAAGCGGGAAAAGTGTAATGAAGATTAAGATAAGAGATTTTTATGGGTTATCGATGTAAATTTTAATCTATATCTGGAATTTCTATTGGTTCTGGAGGTTTGATTTGAATTGGGTTCTCTCCATTTCCAAGTATTGCTGGTGTGACGGGGGTCGCCTTGAGGGGAGTTTCCTTTTCATTTACTGCTCGAGCCTTAAGAACTGGTTGTAAAGATGAGTACGGATCCGATTCACCTACTACAGTGGGAGAAATCAAAAATATAGCATCGATAGAACTGATGCCCTGAGGACGATTATTTGGATTTGTTAAGTCACTAATGATGGGTTTTCTAATTTGTTCATTTCCGTTTGCATGGAATTGACAATAAGAATGAAAATCTGCACCTTTTTGGATGATTTCTTTGTATGTTGTTCTTGTGATTTTTCTCGTTCCTTCTTCTTCTCCTGCCATTTCTTCGTAACAAGTATCTGTCGCGCGGAGACCTGACTTTTTACATATTTCAATTGTGAGTACGTCAGTTGGTTGTTCGATAGGTTTAGAGGGAAAAGATATTAGGGATGTGTTCATTGCATCTACCCAGACCGGCATAATCGTGTCTTTACTGAAAGCTCCTCGATATATTGTTTTAGGTGTATCAAACCCGGCCCAGACTCCGCATGTCACAGCACTGTTGTATCCAACGAACCAATGATCTGTAAAATTGTAAGCAGTTCCAGTTTTTCCTGCAGCATTTTTATCTCTCAGACCATATTGTGCAAAGGCTCCCTTACCAGTTCCTTTGCTGAGGGAATCCTTTAGGCAGCTGTGAACTAGATAGGCCGTTGCTCTATCAGTGACTTTGTTCTGACCATTAGGCTCAGCTTTGAATATTATTTTTCCTTTGGGAGTAATTATAGAAGAAATGATGTGTATTTGGTTTGAGGTTTGTCCGCTATTAGGAAAGATGGTGAAGGCTCGACAAATTTCATGCAGACTAGTTGAACTGCTGCCTAGTAGGGTTTTGTCGTATTCATCCATAGCCGATTTGACTCCTGCTTTTTTTACCAGATCTACTACCTTACTACGGCCGATTTTTTTTCCGATCCTTACAGTTGCCGAATTCTTTGATTCAACGAGTGCTTCCCTTGCCGTGATAGTTCCCTTATAAGTAACAGTCTCTGATTCACTTCCCCATTCTCCAAGGATCCCTGTAGATCCACCAATTGCAACGCTCCTATTATCAATAGGAGAATCCTTAATCATCGAACCAGGAAAGTAATTTTCTGCGAATGCTGCTGCATATACAAAAGGTTTAAAGGCAGTGCCCGTTGGCCTTTTTGACTGTAATGCCCGGTTGAACTGACTGTGCTTGAAGTTGCGGCCTCCGACCAGAGCAACGATGCCACCTGTTGAATTTTCAATCATTATCACAGCGCCTTGTAAGTAATCAGGTGCTTGCTTTTTCCTTTTCCCTAAGGAGATAGGATCAGGTGAGATTTGCCTTTCCTGATAATTAGCATATGTCTGATGCTTGAATTCTGGGTGGCTTTCTGTTTTTGCTAGGTTCCTGTAGAGGCTTTGAATGGCAGTTCTTTGAGTTTCATTATCGATAGTTGTATAAATTTTAAGCCCACCCTTACCTGCATTATTTAGACCGATTTGTTCGATGACTTGAATCCTGACCATTTCCTGAACGTATGAATTTTGCTCACCCTTGACCCGTGACAATTCAATTGGACGTTTGAGAAATGTAGAAAGTTCTGATCCAGTAATCATTTTCTCTTTATGCATCCTATTCAGGACGTGGTTCCTTGCCTTCAGGGAAAGTCCCATATTGTTTCTGGGAGAGAGGCGCGAAGGATTCTTAATGAGTCCACAAATAGTGGCTGCTTCTAATATATTGATATCAGTAACTGATTTCCCAAAGTATCCTCTAGCAGCTGATTCGATTCCAAAGTAACCACTGCCAAAATATATTCTGTTCAGATAATGTTCTAATATTTCGGGTTTGGTGAAGTTGTTTTCTATTCTATTAGCAAGAAATGCTTCTATGATTTTGGTGTTAATGTTTCGATCTTTAAAATCTACTGGATAACATTGCTTTGCTAACTGTTGGGTTATGGTGCTGGCTCCTTGAGTGATTCTCTTGGCCTTGAGGTTTAATATAACGGCACGAGCGATACCAATGAAGTCGACTCCACTATGTTCAAAGAATCGGGAGTCTTCGACAGCAGTGAGTGCTTGGATGAGGTGATAAGGGACAGATTCGAGTCTGATGGGGCGCCTATCTTCGATTTTAATCTGCCCTATTTCTATCCCAGCCCTGTCATATATTCGGCTAGGGACTTCAAGCTTACTGATAGCATTTAAATCAAATTCTTGGGCCTGTTCTTGACGTATCTTTAAAAAAGATATTCCGTAGGTGAGTCCAACAGTGGTGCCTATTAATATGATAAGCAAAAAAATCTGGACCCATCTTTTTTGATAAAGCTTGGTTCGCTTTTTTAGTGTGTTGCCCTTGTGGTAATTCATTCTTAGAATCTCTGTGGCATTCAAATCTGCTACACAGTAATGTAATATAATCTAAGGAAATGTCAGAGCAAGCCACCGATAATGGCCAGTCGGCCGATACGAATAGCATAATGAGTTTAATTCATGAAAAAATTGATGAATTAGATTCAGCTCTACCATTCGATGAATTTATGGAATTGGCGCTCTATCATCCTAATTATGGGTATTACACTAGTGCACGGAAAAGAGTAGGGACAGATGGAGATTTTATTACTTCAGTCAGTGTGGGGCAATGTTTTGGAAAAGTTTTGGCTTATCATTTTGCTCCCACTATAGAATCGATGGCTTCTAATTCTGATGAAGTTGTTATCGTTGAACTTGGGGCAGAGGAAGGAGACCTGGCCAAGGATATGATGGGAGCCTTATCGGAATTGCTCAGTGATTCTATTTTTAAGAGGTTGCGCTACATTGTGGTTGAACCTTTCACTGCAAAACGAGCGATACTCCATTCAAAATTTATTAGTGAGGGATTGGATAACTTTGATGTTGTTTCAGGTTTTAACGAGTTATCTGTCAAGAAATGCATTTTAATTGCAAATGAGGTTCTTGATGCTATTCCAGTGAAGAGAGTTCGCTGGAATGGTAATGAATGGGTTGAAGTTTGTGTGAGCGCGGTCAAGGATGGTGAAGGGAAAAGATTAGTTGTAGCTGAAAAGAATATAGAATCATCAGCACTAAAGAACATAGTTAAGGATTATCCAACGACTCTCAGCGAAGGGTTCACGGTTGAAGTCAATTTACGGTTCAATAATTTTTTCAAAGAAATTTTTGCTGCTACTGAAATGTTATATGGTTGTTTAATTGATTATGGCTTAAAGGCTGATGAGATTTTTGATCCGGGAAGAAAGAATGGCACATTACGAGCCTATTCAAAGCACGGCATAATTGATGATCCGCTCTCGTCTCCTGGAAGAATTGACCTTACTGCGCATGTCAATTTTGATCATGTGTCCAGTGTTGCAAAGGACTGCGGGTTTGAAGTCAGTAGCATTACTGACCAATATCATTTTTTAGTCAGGAGTGCAGAGCCGTGGCTCCTTGAAATTGAAAGGGCAGGAAATCTAGATACTGAGACTGAGAAACTTTTAAGGCAATTTAAGATGCTATTTCACCCATCTGTCATGGGGCAGAACTTTAAAGTAATGGAAATAAAAAAAGGAATTTAGAGTTTTTCTATTCGATAAAGGTGAGTCTTGGTTCTCGCGTAAATAGAGTTTCCTGAAACTGCAGGAGATGCCATGAATCCTGAATCTAGCTGATTGCGCGCAACGAGTTGGTACTTTTGTCCGGGTCTGATTACATAGCAGTGGCCCATTTCACTAAAAAAATAGATATTGCCGTCAGCAAATATTGGAGATGAAGAGAAGTGTCCTGGCATCCGATCACTCCATACTGATTTGCCGCTTTGAAGATCTAGGCAAGTTAGGATTCCTTCATCAGTTGTCATGTAAAGGTTATCTTTGTAGATGATGGGCGAAGATCGTTTAGGTACTCGTTTAAAGATATCCCAGTTGACATGACTTTTCGTAATGTTGCCACGGGCCTTTGGGTCAAGCTTGATTGAGATTAAGTGAGGCTTTCCGTATCCAGTATTAATGATTACGTTGTCTTTATAGATGACACATCTAGAAGCGTTTGAATATCCAGAATAAGTGACATTCCAAATTTCTTTTCCATCTTTTGGATCATAGGCGAAGCAAGCTTTTGCTCCCGGGCTAATCATTATCGTTTTTCCTCCAACATTTGTAAATGTTGGTGTTGAGTATGCTTTCCTTAAATCACCGTCTCCTCGTATTTTTCCATTAGGCTCCACGTCATCCCACTCAGTTGAGCGATCTGTTTTCCAAATCGTTTCGCCAGTCTTTTTATTGAGAGCGATGAGATATTGGAAGTCGACACCGTCCATGGTAAGAATGAGCATTTCTTCGAACAGGACAGGTGAAGAACCAGGTCCCCGAAAATGTCGACAAGGAAGGTCCGTTCTTTTCCATATTATTTTTCCAGTTTCAGTGTCAATGGCAGCTGTCCCATAACTGCCGAAATGAATATAGACCATTCCTTCTTCTATCGTTGGAGAAGGAGATCCGTAACTGTTTACGCTGTTACCTAAAGGCTCTACGTTATCGTTCTTGAAGAGTTCAAATTTATGTATAACATCGCCGGTCTTTGAGTTAACACAAAAGGCCCCCATTGATTTTCCATCGGGAGTGGAATTTGTGACCCAGACTTGATCTTTCCATATAACGGGAGAAGACCATGCACGTCCTTTTATTTCTGTTTTCCAGACAATATTCTCCTTCTCTGACCATTTGACGGGCAAGTTGCGTGGGCAGTCTGTAACAATACCATCCCCAGAAGGGCCTCGAAAATCAGTCCAGGTGTGTTTGTCTTTACCGTTTAAATAGGATAAAAGGAAAAAACTAAAAAGGATTATTTGTAGACTCTTTGGGTAATGCATCGATTCGAAGAGATTAATATATTAGTGAATATTTTATTAGTTTTGATTTTAGAGATTCATTCATTTTTTTTCAATGGTTTCGTTATCTATCAGTTGCCATTAGCCTTGTCCGATATTCCATTTTGGTTATTATCTATTTATTGATGACATCATTTTGCCTGTTCTTTCCGTATTCTATCCAAGAACTGAATATTTAAGGTGAAATTCAGCATTCCTACCGAAATTATTTGAAAAATAAAGCTAATCTAAATACTGGTTCAGAGGATTTCTCGATCGAAATGAATCGGGACCTTACGGCATTGGTCATTGATGGCGATGTCGTTAGTAGTCAGGCCATATGCGAGATGCTAGGCATTAAGGGGTATGAAGCAATGACATGCCATTCGATCCGAGAAGCGAGAAAGGCATTTGCATCACAATCATTGATAGTTTTAAGCCTTCATGGAGATGATTCGGAGGTTCAGTCGTTCCTTGAAGATGTTAGTAATGGATTTGGTGAATATCAAAAACCTTATATCATTGCCCTGAACCATAAAAAAATTTCAAAGATGATGGGTGGCATTGATGATGTGCTTGCCGTTCCGATAGATGAGAAAGATTTTTTACTGAGCTTAGAAGATGCTGGTACGGTCATTGCACAAAGGTCTCAGAAAGTGACTGGGAATTGGAATTCGAGAAACGAGCTACAGGAGAAAGCCATTCCCAAAAGAGCCGAGGACCAGACTAATCCATTTGAAGATCAGATCCCTATTGTAGTTAGAAGAGGAACCGGAGAAGCCGCTCCTAGGAAGGGCTCAGCACCATTGCCGGGAAATCATTTCAGGTCGATGGTGAACGCTTGTCCTTTGGCGATGGCAATGTTCGATAGAAGCATGAATTATTTATTTTCCAACGATTCATGGAATGATTCAATAGGCAGTGCTGTTTTAGACTCTACAGGAGTTGGTCAGTTTGAATTTATTCCTAAAGTATCTAATGAATGGAGGTCACTCTGTAATGATTGTTTCAAATATGGAACTGAACAGGTAGGAGAAGAATTAGTTCAGTGGTCAAGCGGAGACAAAGAATGGATCCGGTGGTTTGTGAATCCTTGGTATTTAGAGGGCACAACATTGGGTGGTTTGGTAATTTCAGCCCAATCCATTAATGCAGAAAAGACCCTCGAGATAGAGCGCCGATTTGAGTCTGATGTCGCGGAGTCAGTGATGACGAGCCCTTTGACTCCGGTCCTTTTTCTGGATCTGAAAGGCAGGGTAGTCCGCAGTAACCGGGCCGCTAAGCAGCTAGCTCATTGGGATCCCAACGCAGATGAAGGAAAATATTATTGGGAGATATTTTTGCAAAGATCAGACCATGATGAATCGCGGGAACAATTTTTGATATTTTCGCAAAATTTAATGAATGATGGCCAATTCACGTTCCCTGACACTACAGTTGATCAGATCATTGATAATGGAGGCTCTGAGCGTTCTGTAATATGGTCCAATTCTCCTCGAAGAAATTCCGATGGAACTGTCATTGGAATCATTAGGGTTGGGGCTGATGCTGGACTGTTTATTAACCGTTCAGAAAGTAAAATTACAGATTCAGATTTGTTGGAAATGTGTCCGTTACCGGCGTGGAAATGTGATTGTGAGGGATCTATAGATTTAGTTAATGATGCATGGATAACTTTTCGTGGATGCGCAGAAGTTGAAGACATGAATCTAATGTTTTATGGAGGAATGGAAAGTTCTGACACCCAAGATTTATCGAAGTTGATTCGTTCATCAGTCCGTTCTCGTTTATCATTTTCTGAAGTCTTTAAGGTAAAGGATTTCAATGGGAAGGAGCGAAGCATGCGCTTCTGCTCAGATCCGGATAAGGATAATACTGAGAAAACTGTTTATGGGTTGGCATATGATGTGAGTGCTGAACATGAGCTGGGCATCACAAAGCCTAAGTCCGCACGTTTTGAAGCTGATCTTGTTGCTTCGGGTGTTGAACTGAAGCGTGCTAAAAAGCAGATCGATGATTTGAAGGCTTCATTAGCTAAGGCCCATTTAGTTTCAGACTCATTGCCATCAGGGATCCTGCTTTTGGGGCGTGATGGAAAGATTATTTATACGAATGATGCGGTTAGCCAAATAGTAGGCACGGATATGGCATCATTTGAAATGATAGAAGAATGGCTGGTCCATGCTTTCATTGAGAATGATCAATTAGGAGTCAATCAATTACTGGAACGCTGGCGTTCTTTGGTTTGGGTCAAAGGTTCTACAGAAGTTTTTTCAATAAAAACAGATTCTGAAGAGCATCTACAAATTGAGTTTAGGCCTAAGTTAATGAATGACGGGGGTCTACTAATTGCCCTCTCAGAGGCTACAGATTCAAAGGCAAGTGATGCTCTTGTTAGAGATAATAGAGAAAGTCTATCAGAGATAAATCGAAGGATGGATGTGTTGCTAAGTATTGTCTCAGACATTTTGCGACTTTGGGGTAATGACCAGGATGCGGAAACTTTAAATGTGACGGTTTCAAGGATCGACGCTTTGGCTTTATTACTAACTCATACTACTGAAGAAGAGCATTTTGCGAGTGTTAATTTTGGACAATATACCAGTTGCTTGGTGAAGGAGTTGATTGAGATAGCACCTAATTATTCTGACCCTTGCGTTCATTTAAATTATGGTATTCAGCTTGGGGGAGATTCCTTAGGAAGGGTTCCCAGAATTGAGAAGAAGGAGATTTTTATGCCTTATTCATTGGCGATGCCGTTGGCTCTTATATGTAATGAAATTCTTAGGAATATTTTTATACATGCTTGTCAGGACCGGGATGAGGTGACCATAAAAATTTCGATCATTATTAAGGAAGATGAGAGTGGAGGCGAATTATTATTCAGTCATGATGGTGTTCCTTTGCCTTCTGATTATGATTTGAATAGAGATGCCGGTAATGGTCTGAAAATTGTAAGATCATTAGTGACCAGGATCGGAGGTAAATTAAAGATGAACTGTGGCCCTCTGACTGAATTTAATGTTGAATTTTGTTTTTCAGAAAATCGATAAGTTCATGCATGGGTAATTGATGAATCCTTTCCGTATTCTTATCATTAGTGATGAAGGTGGGGCCGGTAAAGATGTCCAACAGTCACTCATCCGGTTAGGTTATATTGAACCTCAGATTGCAAAAAATGAGCAAGATCCTACGGAAATTGTTCGAAGAACTGATCCTGATCTGGTCGTCATGGACATTCAAATCGATGGGCTAGTAGATGCAATGCTATTAGCAAAAGAGATTCGTTATGATTTTGGGAAGCCTATTATTTTTCTTACAGATTTAGCTGATGAAAAAACGATCAAGAGAGCCGGTGAAATTGACCCTGAGGCTTATTTGTTAAAGCCTTTTGATGAAAATGAACTTAAGTCATCAGTCGCTATTGCAATGTCAAGGAACCGGTCCAGAGAGGCCCTGATAAATCGCGAGAAACAATTGTTCAGCACATTGAGTAGTATGGCCGATGCTTTAATCGCAACTGATATTGTTGGTAATATTACTTATATGAATCCTGTAGCTGAATCTTTAACGGGATGGGAATTTGGAGACGCAAAACACATGGTATTGCAAGATGTGTTATCTATTAAGGATCCTAGCGGCAATAAGGTGCCGGCCCTTGCACCAGGTTACCGGTCCAAGAATAAATCAAAACGAACATCTTATCTGACTAGAAAGGGTGGGGGCCGAGTTCTAATTGAAGATAATGCGGCGCCGCTCAAAGATCCTCAAGGCAGTTTAGTCGGCTTGGTAGTTGTTTTCCGTGAGGCCATGGATGAGGATTCAAGAGAACCCGATCCAGATCAGATCGCGGATGATCCTATTCGAAATATAGTCGAAGGCATAGCAGATCCTCTCTTTACTGTTGATAAGAATTGGGAGATTACATTTGTCAATCAGCGTGCCGTTGAGCTTTTTGATGCATTGGATAAGGGGATCATTGGTAATAAATTTTGGCGAATGTTTTCAGAAGATGTTCGAGAAGAAAATATCCATGGCGTTTCTAGAGCCATGACTCGCGGAGAAAGAGCCGCCTTCGAGTTTTATCATCAGGACAGTTCTTCTTGGTTTGAGCTTAATGCTTACCCCTTCGGTGGAGGATTATTACTCCTCATGCGTGATATTACGGAGCGGATTGAAGAGAATGAAAGTGCTTTAAGATTAGAAAAGTTGGAGAGCCTGAGCTTACTGGCGCGTGGATTTGCTCATGATTTTAATAATATATTGACCGTGATTCTAGGCAACTTATCTCTTGCTAACGTAAAACTGCCGAAAGGTGTTGAAGGAGATGAAGAAATTGAAAATGCGTTAAGTGCAACGCTTCGTGCACAGAACCGAGTGCAACAATTATTGACTTTTGCTAAGGGCGGATCTCCGATCCGACAGACAATTAATTTTGGAAAAGTAATTTCGGAGATTCTCGAAGAGCATGACTGTGACGATCAGATCCAGTATATTGTTGAATCTCCTGAGAACATTTGGAAAGTGGATGCGGATCCAGGCCAGTTTCGCAGAGTAGTTGAAAACTTGTTACGTAATGCAGAGCAGGCTATGCCGGGAGGAGGGAAGATTGTTATAAGTTTAATGAACGTAGGTGCCAATGATTTTTCAAAAGGAAATTTGCCACCTTCTCTCGAACTGGAAGAAGGTTTAGATTACGTGATACTTCAAGTCATTGATGATGGTCATGGGATTGATGATGATTTAGTTGATAAAGTCTTTGAGCCTTACTTCACATCTAGGACACAAGCCAACGCAACCGGTATAGGGCTGACAGTTTGTGAATCTATTGCAAGGGCTCATGACGGAGGGATTATTCTAGAGCCGAACTTGCCTTCTGGGACCAGAGCAGTCGTTTCCTTTCCCGCTTCAACTGATAATGAAGCTACCTTTGAGAAGGTTTCGTTAATAGATCAAAGGAAATCTTTATCTAGTATATTAATATTAGAGGATGATTCTTTAATAAGGCAGTTACTTGTGGCAAATCTGGAGAGGGAAGGCTATGAAGTTACCGAGACTGAGGATGGAGTTGATACCGTAGCAAGATATATTGAGAGATATCGAGCGGGTAATCCTTATGATCTTGTCATCATGGACCTTTCTGTACCAAAGGGAATGGGGGGAGTGAGAGCAATTAAAGAGATTTTGAATATAGACTCTGAGGTGAAGGCAATTGTATCTAGCGGTTATTCAGACGATCCAGTCATGGCTAATCCTAAAAGTTTTGGTTTTAGTGGGGTATTACCAAAGCCCTATCAACCTGATGAATTAATTTCTTTAGTCAGTGGTATTCTTAAATGAAGTATTAATGATTGATTTTAGATGGTCCTACAAATGTGCTTAAACTTTGTGTTTAGATTGCTGGATCTTCTAGACTCTTTTCATTATAGGTGTGAGGATATTACTTATGAAAACGACACTATACGTTCTTAGTTTATCCCTAACATTAATACTTAATGGTTATTCTGAAACCTTTAAGCTTTGGTCTGAAGGAGAGGGAGGAGAAGGGGCAGAAAATGTTACTCTTACGATTCACCGTGCCAAGACAGAAACAAAAGAAGAGAAAACTTCAGCTATTATCATATGTCCAGGAGGCGGGTATGGCATGTGCGTAATGTCTTACGAGGGAAATGATGTGGGGAAATGGTTCGCCCAGAGAGGCATTACCGCTTTCGTTCTCAAGTACCGTGTTTCTCCTCATCGTCATCCTTTGCCAGGCAACGATGTCCGTAAGGCAATTAGCCGAATCAGGGCTGATGCATTGTCCTATCACATTGATTCTGAAAAGATAGGAGTCATGGGATTTTCAGCAGGTGGTCACCTTGCCGCGACTGCAGGAACTCAGTTTTCTAATAAATTAGAAAGGCCGGACTTTATGATACTTGCATATCCAGTGATTTCGATGGCTAAAGGAGTGACGCATGAAGGGTCTAAAATGAATCTCTTGGGTAAGAATGCGGATAAAGAATTGGTGGAAAAAATGTCTTTAGAGAATCAAGTGACTGCGGAGGCTCCTCCAGCATTTATTTTTCACACTGATCAAGACAGGCCCGTTCCTGCAGAAAACTCTTTACGCTTTGTTTCATCATTAAGGAGGGCAGGCGTAGGATGTGAGTTCCACCTTTTCAGAGAAGGAGGACATGGAGTCGGCCTGGGCCGTCATAAAGGATCAAAGAAATGGCCAGGTTTACTTGAAGATTGGTTGAGGAGGTCTGGTTATACCAATTGATAAAAATAGAAAAAAAATTTAAAATTTTAATAATTAGTTCCTTCAATGAAAATTTATTTGATCAGATGTATAAATTATTTGTATCGGAGGTCTTACTATATTATCAATTCATCAGATTTCTAAGATCCAGTATGAAAATATACCAATTATTTGTCTCCTGTACTTTGACACTGTTAATGGTTTCATGTGTCAGTAACAAGATTGATGAGGCTGAACCTGTCTCTCCTGCTGATCGCCCGTCTCCCCCCTCGCCGCAACCACAGGACGGTTCATTTATTGTCCGGCCACAAGGAACGAGTAAAGTTAAATTATCTAAAAGTGTTCGATTGCAAGCCTCAGCTGCTGCGGAGCGAGAAGTTGTCAGGCGCCAACAAGCGGCTAAGGATGCGGACTCTGAGGTGCAGAATGCTATTCAAGATTTAAAAGACGGATCACTGAATGATGCTCGAGTAAAATTAAGAAAGGCTGTTCAGAAATATCCAAGGACCGGAACGTAGAACGAGCCGCCTATCACTTCGGCGAGTATCTTTCACAGTTTCAACTTTTAGGCATTTTGTGAATTGAGTTGTGTATTTCGCCTTCGAATTTTTCCCCATCAGCGCTAGACAAATTGTATCGGATCGCCATTCCCCAAGTTGGTTTCAGGTCAGGAATGAGTAAACGTATGTGTTTCTTATCTGCAGATAGAACTGCTTTTTTTACTGCTAACTTACGTTGGTTGTAATGTCTTGATCCATAATTTCGAGTTCTCTTAAGATCCCACACTTCTACCTGATAGGATCCAGTGTCCTGAGATTGAGTGGCATCAAGTCTTGTTGTGAATTCTATTTCTATACCATCTTTTTTGGCTTCTAGTTGAATCGGCAGTTTGGGTGTATTTCCTGTATAGCGTATTCTGTAGAAACCGCCGTCTCCTCTCTTACTTCCTGCCCAAGCAAACATTCCAGTAGCATAAAGTTGGCCATTTTCTGGATGAAACCTTCCTCGCATGATTCCAGTTGGGAAATCTAACCCTAAAGAAATCATTCCGCCCTGCGCCTGGTCTCCTATCTTTTCGTGAGGAACTAAGAAAATTTTCCCTGTCCCGTAACTTAGATTGAGTAATTTACCATTTAAGGATCCCCAGGCCGCACTTTCTGGTACCCACATCAGTTCTCCGGGGCTCCGGTCAAAATTATTGGTTATCCAGCAAAGCGGCTGTTCCATTGCGCTGTCGCTGTTATCCGTGACGTCATGATAGCCGAACATATTTCCATAGAAGCCACCTTCTTTAACATAATTGATTCTATTCTTAGGATTCCAGTGCCCTTCCTGATCAGTAACGATAAATGTTCCGTCAGGATTAAGACAGACTCCGTTAGCTGCACGAAAACCATTAGCTATGATTTTGGAATTGCCTCCATCAGAGCTAACTTTAATTAATGTTCCATGATGTGGGACCAGTGCTGTTTTTGCGTGTCTTGCAGACTTTGCATAATAGAAGTTTCCTTCCTTGTCTGTTTGAAGGCCCATTGCGAATTCGTGAAAGTGTTCAGTGACTTGATGATCATTATTAAAACTTTCGACGAAATCTATTTCGTTGTCACCGTTCAGATCATGGAGCTTTGCTATCTGGTCTCTACACGTTACAAATATTTTTTCGTTAACAATTCTTACGCCTAAGGGCTGAAATAATCCAGTAGCGATTCTTTGCCATTTGTGTTTCCCAAACTTCTTATCGATACCGTCAACAATATATACATCACCTAGCCAGGTAGCGACAGCTGCACGTTTTCCATCCGCAAAGAAATCAAATCCTCCGACTCTCATCCATGAGTTCCACGGGTTATTGAGTGGTAGAGTAATTTCGTCGACTTCAAAAGATGCTGAGGTTCCTCCATTCTTTCCTTCTGTAGTGACCATTGTTGGCCACCGCTTTGAGCTTCCCTGAGTCAGTGGTGATAAAGCGATCGGGGGTCCGCTATTGGCAAGATGCTCGTCTAAAGATTTTTGTTCAACTGCGGCAATTAGGATTTTGATTCGGGCCGGGGTCAGAGCAGCAGGAATTTCTAGGACATGCAAACCATTGTCGTCAGTTTTTATATTAGAGCCTTTGCCGCCTATAGTCGCGACGGCTTTATCTTTCGGTGCGATGCGTAAGTGGATAGGAACTGTAGATTTTCCTATTTCTAAAGTTCGGGTAAAGATCGTTTTTTCTCCTAAGGTTTCATAACCAGGCAGCTCATGCACTTCTGTGCTACCGATGGTATATTTGATGACGACTCTTCCTCCATGAAGGTAGGTTCCCTTATAATGAGTCCAGTCACTTGGAAGGGGGCCGTAGGGCTTTCCGTCTCGGCCAAGGAACCGAGGATCCTTGAATGTTCCGTCAGATGGCTTGCCTACTCCCGGACCGACCGGATTTTCAAAGGCCTTTTGTCCGACCAGTGACGCATGGCTGCCGTGCGATTGATCAAATGCAATGCCTCTCCAATCAATGTATCCATTGCCTTCCCAAGCAGATGCGACGCGCATTGTGTCATGATCATAAAGTATCCATTTATTGCCTTGAGCAATTCCACCAGGCCCTTCATCTAATCGGACTGCTATGCCCTTGTATGCTATGTTTCCTGATCCTACCTGTATGGTCCAGAACTGCACAGGTCCGTAATTCATTTTTTTCCACTTCGGGTCTCCTGAACCAAATAGTTTTGGACTTTGAGGTCCTAAATCAAGGCCCCGAGGCAATGAATTTAGGTACGTTTCGTTCACATCAACGAACTGTGAAGGATTCTTTTTTCTTATAAATGTTTCGCGTATGTAATGAATCACATCCCATTTCTGTTGAGGTGTCATCCATGGCTGGGCCACCATTTGGTTAAAGCCTTTGGTGAGTGTTGTATACATTGAAAGCGGATCCTTTCCGTTTTTGAATTCGCCCTTATGAAACCGGAGAGCCGTTGGAAGTGTTCCTTCAACTTTCTCAGTGCCGTGGCATGTGATGCATAATCCATTGTATATTCTGGCACCTCGGTCCAAACTGTTATGGTCCCATGCATTTACAATTTGTGAGTGATCAGCGTCACCCAGTTCTGAGACACTGACTTCAGATATTTTGATTTGATCGTTATTTGCAGTGATAGAAGCATGCCAGGCTACGAATCCATCAATTATCGAAGGTTTGCTTTCCTGATTTGTTTTCTCGGGCTGGGTAGAATTTGAAGGGAGCCAGTTAAAATCCGGAGTATTTGTTTCAGCGACCCTATTGGAAACCGCGAGTAATGATTCTTTTTCATCGAGTCCTCTCTTCCAGTACCTTAAGTTACTGATTGTTCCTTCCAAGTCTCCACCAAAGTCAGCTGTGCAGGTGCCTATCTGGAACAATGCCTTTGCAGGATCATTTGCGGAGAATGACTTGTTCTCAGAAATTCTTTTCCCATCAAGATAAAGGCTAGCCTTTCCAGACCGTGTGACTAGTGCTGCTTCATGCCATTTTCCATCATTAACTTTCTTTGAGCCTGTAATCATACCTTTCCATCCGATGTCATAAATGAGTCGACCCTCTCTTATATAAAGTGCCTTACCATCCTCTAACCACTTTTCCCCAGGCACCGCTTTAGAAAACAATGTACCATCGCCCCTGGCCTTGAATCTGACATAGGCAGTGAAGTCTTTGCCCATATTAAAAGGATCCTTGGATTGTTTTGGACTTGAGACAAATAAACTCTTACCCTCATTCTTTGTGTTCGTTTCTTTGCCCGCTTCTCCATATTCTTTGATCTCAGCTAACGGTTTTCCATTTATCCATCCCTTAATTTTTCCGCGTTCACCCTCTTTTTGACTCGCTCCGATTTCGATGATTCCCTGAGATCTTTGTTTTACTGGAAAAGAGACTGAGGTTCCTGGCGCGACACTAACAGAAATGATTCCGCCGTTATTCGACTCATACTTTGCTTTAAGATGAAAGTTTGCTATGGGCTTTTCACTTTTCCATAATTCGGCTGATTGAGTATATGAGCTAATGAAAAATATTAAGGCTAGGGAAATGAAAATACGCATCCGATCAACATACCATTTGAACCTTCATCGGTAGAGTAAAAAATACTTAGTATTTTCTTAAGATACGATAGGGCATAAGGCCCATATGTGTATCATTTGATGAACATCAAGGTTTAACAGAATGGTCTGGTAGATACCTTAATTTTTAGGAATTTCGTTTAGAGTGTAATATCCTACCTGATGCAAGAGCGCTTTACCTTCAATGCTCTTGACCCCGGGAAGGTTCAGTTCATGCACATTTCCTTTAACTAAGCCTTCTATTTTCAAGTAAACACTCTTCTTGTCTTGTGAAACTGATGCTGATTTGATTGTAGGGTTACTCTTATCTACGACAGGGCTGCCGTATCCACTTTGAAATATGTAATTGTATGAATCCATCTTGTAACTTGCTATGTCAGCTCCTGATTTTTCTTCAATTGGCTCAGTAAAGATAACTTCAAATCCATCCGGCTTGGCCTTCATTTGTAGGACCTCGAACGGTTCATTGTCATTAAAATAGCACCTTTCAAGAGCAAAGCGCTTTCCTCCCCTTGCTCCCCAACCACGATCAGTTCCTCCAACGAACATGCTCCCGTCAGGTCCGAGCCTTACAGCGACATTACCTGACTTGAACCTGCCTCGGAATGGAAAAGCGGCTCCTTGATAGACGCCATTCACTTTTTCGAGAGCTACCCTCAGTACCGTTGACATGGTTTGTTCTCCAACAAATAACTGGTTAGTGAATGGGCCAAATTTTCCTGTCGTATCACATGCAATGCCAGTCGGTGAGTTACTCAGTTTGCCATGAGGGAACATTGCTGCTGGTGGAACAAGTTCCGGAATCTTATCTCTTTCTGTTGATATTCGGCTTCCGCTCTTCGGGTCCTGAGGCCTTTTACCAATGGCATCTGTTAATTCATAATATTTGTTACCAGTTGGGTTCCCAACAAATCCTCCTACAGGGAGCGGCTTAATAGAACTGGTGCCATTCCAAAGACCCTGATTGTCGCAGTAAAACATGTCGCCGATATGGTTCTGACCAATTCCTCCCGGTGAACGTATTCCGCTCGTCGTAGGAAGCATTTTTCCGTCAGGAGTCACTCGGACGCACCATCCTCTGAAATCTGAACTCGCACCGCCTGATCCTGTCAGACATAGAACGACCCATATATTTCCGTCCGGGTCATGCCTGGATCCAAAAGCATATTCATGGTAATCCCCATTAACTCCCCACGCAGAGGAGACACTTTCAAAAATGTCAGCTCTAAAATCACCATCTTCATCTTTCATCCTAGTGACTTCGGGTCTTTGTGTTGCGTAAAGCCAACCGTCTTTCCAGGCCAATCCTAAGACCTCATGCAGACCAGTTGCCCAAGGAATCCATTTATCATCTCCAGGATCATCTGTGTATGCTCCCTCGACGACATAAATGTCACCGCGACGAGAACTCACGGCGATGCGTTTTCCAGGCAGGACCTCAATCCCGCCGACTTCCAGAACGATATTGTCCGGGATTGGTATTTCAACGATCGGATAATGATCTGCTTCCTCTTTGGGATTTTGGGAAAGTGATAGCGAGCTTAGTGAAAGAGAAATTAATAATGAGCAGATTATTTTTTTCATAAAGATGGTATAATTTTTTATTGCCAACGGATGGTTTGCTCGAACATGGCCGAGTCATTACTAAATTTTATTGGAATGAGGAGCTCTTTTTTCCCTCCAATTTCTCGTATGACCGGCTTCCCTTCTAATTTAAAATTGAGGGCAGTACTGTCATCAATGAGATAAGTGTCATCATCTGTGAGTTCTATTGATTGTCCCGAAGCGGCCCTGAAATATAGATTTTTCACAGGATCCCCTGAGATTTTGAGGATGCGTTTAAAAGAAAATTCGGATGATTCAAAGGATCCCTGAGGCGAAGGTATGTCTTCTATGGACAGAGCTCCGAAAGTGTATCGGAATGTGGGGATCCTTTCCTGACCCGTTAACCTGTAGCCATTAAATATGTACCCTCCCTTGACTGGCGGCAGCTGTGCATTTTCTTTTCTAACTAAAGAATCGGGCCACGGTTCTTTGGAGTCATTAATGGTTGCGAAAGGAACACCAGGAGGACCATTGATGACGGATTCGCCTGCCGGTGGCTGGTATCCTTGGCCTCTCCCGTTCCAGTGCCTTTTTGCGTCAATGAAGTCGCCGAGCCAGAGCATTGCAATGCGCATGTTGTTTGCATCATAGGCCAGATTGAGTCCGCCAGGATAACCGACTCCGATAGCTCTTGATCCCGCTCCCTGGATGAAGTTGCGGTAAATGCGGGCCTCATTCTCTGCAACGAGTAATTGTCCACTAGGTGAATTTCCCCCCGAAGGTCTTCTGTTTAAGGAGAGAGGGATTTCCTTTTTGGATCCCGGAATTCTCCATCCAACATAAAGCGATTCTTCACCGCCCCCTTCAAAGTATTGCACTTCTATGTGGTGCGATCCTTTTTCCAGTTTCACTTTACCTGATTTGGCAGTGTCTCCATGAATACCGTCATGATCAATGACAATTTTTCTGTCAATTAGAAGTCTGGATCCATCATCAGAACTGACAGTGAATACATAGTCTCCTGATTTTGGAACTTCAATGTTTCCTCTGAAGACTATGCCAAAAGAGTCTTTCTCCTTCGTGCAGGAAAGATCAAACTTTCCACTAGGAACATGATCCGTTGCGGAAGGCTCGATTTTATTCCAATCTGGTATTTTTTTCCACGAACCCTTGAACAGAGTGAACGTCAGTTCACTGAGGGGATTTATTTCCTTTGAAACAATCATTGTTCCTCTCATTACCTGGGCATGACCCGGCAAAGTGCAAACATATGGATACTTTCCTGTTCTTTTTGGCGCAGTGAAATAGAGAGTCGAAGATGAATGAGGATCAGCCATTTTACTGGCGAATAGAAGGTCAGGGTGCTTTGGTATCCAGTGCTTGGCGAATCCGTCGGCTCCTAACTTCCATGCCTCCTGAGCGACTTTCATGTCTTTCCCTTTGCCGGGTCTTGTGATCGCCAAGTTGTGATGCATGTCATCCTGGTTCCGGAGTATCAGTTTGATTTTTTTTCCGGGATACACGGTAATGACAGGCTTATTATATTTCATTTCCCCTTTGAGAGTTGTGATCTCAATTATCGTGTCGGGTTCCCCGAAGCCTTCGGGGCGCGTATTGTTTTGAATCCACTTGGCAATATATTCCTGATCCTCTTTGCTGAGTTTTGCCAGTGCCACGGGGCCACTCTTTCCATTTGGTGCCCGTAGAATCACGTTTTTCTCTATAACATTAACGATCCCTGCTTTAATTTTTCTTCCGTCCAAATGAGACCATATTCTGGCTCCCGGGTCTTCGGTTTTATCCTGTCCGAAGCCGATAATAGGAATGAATAAAGCGTAAAAGAAGAATAAGGTTTTAATTTTACCCATGATTTTGACTATTTAATGCAGACCTTGAGGTTTATCTCAACGATCTTTTCCCCTTTATTTGACGATCGAACAGGGAAATGTTTCTTCATGAGATTCTGACTGTGAATATAGTTAAGGATAATTAAATAATAGGTTTTTATGCCCCTACTTGACTGTGATCAGATAAGAAGTATCATGTCCGCCCCTCTAATGATCTGAAATTTTTTGTCAGATCATTGAATCAATCAAACGACCATGAAACGTACTTATCAGCCCTCCAAACGCAGTCGCAAGCGTCAGCACGGATTTCGTGCCAGGATGAAGACTAAAAGTGGTCGAGGTATTATCAAAAGGCGGCGTCAGAAAGGGCGTAAGAGGCTCATTCCTAAGGGAGCAGAGATTCATTACAAGCGTCACCGCCAGACTTAAATTGTTCATCTGAGCGTGATTACGGCTTGGTAAGTTAAGACAATCACGTATCAACATTACTTATTATGCGGTTTAAGCGCCAAATGCGCATGAAATCACGTAGCGAGTTTTTACGTGTGCGTAACGAAGGAAAGACATTTTCTGGTAAGTTTGTCGTTTTGGGGATTCTTGCAGATCAAGAAATGATACCAAAGATGAAGCTTGGTATCATTCTGACTCGGAAAATAGGAAATGCAGTGACCAGGAATCGTATCAGGCGCCGTTTGCGGGCTATTATTAATTGTTGGGGTGATTCTTTGGACTTTTCTGGTTATCTTGTCATGATTCCCAGATACATGGCGCCGAGTGCAACTTTTCAAGATTTAGAATCTGACTGGAAAAAACTTGTTCATCGAGCGGGCATTGTTACTGAGGATCGACTTATATGAAGTATATAATAAAATTGCTGATCAGGTTCTACCAGATTTTCATCTCTCCATTAATTCACTTGATTGGTGGTCCTAGATCAGGGTGCCGGTTCGATCCAACGTGCTCAGAATATTTTTTACAGGCCGTTCAAAGTTATGGCGCTTTTCGTGGATCTATATTAGGAATAAAGAGAATACTAAGGTGCGGTCCTTGGGGAGGGCACGGACATGATCCTGTTCCTATAAGTACTGAACAAAGCTTAAGAACTCAAAAACAATAACAAACAAGATTTACTGAAACATGGATAGAACAGGCTGGATAGTTATTATTGCTTGCTCATTGGGGCTCTTTTTGTGGTTTGATGGCCAAAAGAAAGAGATCGAGAAGCAGAGAAAGGTTGCTGAGCAAAATCAGGAAACTTCTCAGGCAGTCAATCCAGATGGCGCTTCGCCAGAAAAGGCAAAAAAAGATACTCAGAATGATCCAGCCATTGAGCCTATTAAAGAACAGCTAGTGACTCTTTCTAATGGAGTCGCTGATTGGAGTTTTACCAATATTGGAGGAGGAATTAAAACGGTCGCGCTGAATGAGCATAATTTAGAGAGTCCCGAAGCGGTTAAAAAAGAGGGCCTTAAAACTGCTTCTTCTATTATTCTTAATGAGTATTCAAAGTATCCGATCGGAACACTGAGTAAGGGCATTGGAAAATTTGAAGGTTTAAAGTATGAGATTGTTTCTCAGGACGAGACTCGAATTGAGTTTCGTGCGCAGAGTCCAGAAAAATTGCAGGTAACTAAGACCTTTACATTGACTGAGGGTCAGGACCCTGGAGGCGGTTACATCATAAAGATGGATTTGGGTGTCGAGTATTTGGGCGAAGGTGGTAATTTCAGCCTGAATGATTATTTCCTTTATGCAGGATCCGCATCTCAGCTTCAAGATGGCAATTCAGCAGATCATAATACTGGCTTTGAGTATATGCGGGGCAGTAAGGATAAGTTTAGGAGCTTGAGCTATTTAAAGAAGGATAAGGATGATATCAAGGGCAAGGAATTGCATGAAAAGCTTCGATGGATAGGTGTAAGCAATCAGTTCTTTTCAACAAATTTATATATTAAGGAATCATATGAATCATCTGTCTGGGCCAGTCGATTTGAGGTTAATTCAGACCAGTATGCATCTGAGGGGGCAATTGGATTGCCCAAAAACATTACTTTGAGTCCTGGAGAATCGAAGGTTTGGGAATATGAGATTTATACGGGGCCGAAGAGTTATCAAATTCTCAAGGGCCTTGATGGTGAGAGAAAAGAATTAGTTGGATTTGATCGGATGCCGATATTCGGATTCTTTGCTGAGCCTTTCGCTGTTCTTTTGAGTTGGCTCATGAACTTATTATATACTGGCCTTGGTAATTTTGGTTGGGCCATTATTTCTATCACGGTCATCATGCGTTTATTGATATGGCCTATCACGGCCAAAGGGACCCGGGCCATGAAAAAAATGAGCAAGCTTGCGCCTATGATGCAGGAAATTAAGGAGAAGCATGGTAGCAATCCTCAGAAGATGCAGCAAGAGACAATGAAATTATACAAAGACTATGGAGTTAATCCGGTCGGAGGCTGTCTCCCTCTTTTACTTCAGATGCCGATTTTTATTGGCTATTTTGCAATGCTGCGCTCGGCAGTTGAGCTTCGGCATGAGGAATGGTTGGGATGGGTAAACGATCTGTCTTTGCCTGACAGTGTGGGGCAGGTACCTGGTCTGGGCATTCCAATTAATATTTTACCGTTATTGATGGGAATTACTATGATGCTTCAAATGCGAATGACGCCACAGGCTGCTGGTCCTAACCAGAAGCAAATGCAAATCATAATGTCAATAATGCCAATTTTCATTACTGTGATTTGCTATAATTTTGCTTCAGCTCTTGCCCTTTACTGGACCGCCGGCAATATATTCAGTATTGGTCAGACTTGGGTCTCGAAAAAGTTTGGTAAGGAAGTTGAACTGAAGAAGGTCGATCGGAGCAAGAAAAGGCCACCGATAGGAGCTCCTGGAGCACAGACTAAATCTCCAAAGCCTCAGCAAGTTAGGACCGGAGGAGGGGGCAGGAGAAAGCGCCGATAAAGGTGCTGAATCGAGATGCTTTATATGTCATCTTCTTTTCTTAATTGTTGATATTTTCATTGGTTTTAGTCTCTTATTACAAAGTTTTTGGCAATTTATCCTTGTTTTCATGCTTCTTTTCAGGAATCAGCTTGATTCTGCCTTGAATTGTGATAATCCAATAACCCTTCTTTGATCATGAATTCTAAGAAGATTAAGATTAGAATAATCTATTATTTGAAATCTTATTTTAACTTCTCCATTAATCTGCAAAATTAAACCATCCCTTATAATAGAAATTTTTTTCCAGCGAATCGGCTCTACTAGTCATAACTGTTAAGGAAATAATTCTATCTGATAGATCTGCCATGAAAACAGAACTCGTTGAGAAAGCTTTGGAAGTTGTTTCTGATCCGCCCCTGCTAATTAATTTAGTTTCTAAAAGGGTCCAGCAGTTAAACAGTGGGAGGAGCCCATTAATTACTATGGTAGAAAGAATGGGTACTGCGGACATTGCTTTAACTGAGATTATTGAAGGTAAGATCGTCCTCGAGGATGGTGATACTGAAGAGTAAATCCTCTGCGCCATGTCGCAGGAAATATCAAAAAACCGTAAAGCTTTTCACGACTTTAACATTGTCGATAAGTTCGAGGCTGGGATCGAACTGAAAGGGACTGAAGTTAAATCGATTCGTGAAGGACATGTGCATTTAAGGGATGCCTTCGCCGTTGTTCAGAACGGACAAATGTTTCTGGTCGGTTGTGATATCAAACCATATTCCTCTGCTAGCCATGAGCAACATGAACCGAGGAGGCCTCGTCGTTTATTATTGCATAGAAGAGAAATAGACAGGATTGAAATAAAACTTGAAGAGAAGGGTTTTTCCATGCCTGCTTTGCGTCTGTATTGGAAAGAGAAAAGAGTTAAAGTTGAGCTTGGATTAGGGCGAGGTAAGGCCCAATACGATAAGAGGCATACTCTAAAGAAGAAGGCTCAGGACCGTGAGGCAAAAAGAGAAGTGGCGCGATTTAATAGAGGATAGAGGAAGGGCCTAGTTTATTATATTTTGTCGAGACTAGGATCTAGCTGATCCGAGTATAGGGTGTGACAAAGAGATGAAGTTAAAGGGTCCGCCATGTGTGCCCCATCTCTGCGAGTAGCAGATCAGACTTTTTTGGACCCCAGGAACCGGCCGGGTACTCCTCCATCGGTGATCCTTCTTGAGATTCATGCCAAGCCTCTTCTATCGAATCGATGAAGACCCAAGCATTTTCAACTTCGTCTCGTCGAGCAAACAAAGTGGCATCGCCTATCATCGCATCAATGAGAAGTCTTTCATATGCTTCAGGAGATCCTTTTTCGAAGGATGACCAATAATGAAAATCCATTTTCACAGGCTCAATTTTTA
>SHBV01000035.1 GCA_004211885.1 Verrucomicrobiaceae bacterium | reverse complement strand
CCTGGACCATGTGTCGTAGGAAAAGGAGTTGAATTATAAGCTAACCATGTACTTGAAGACACAAGAACAAGTAGCGGCGCTTTAGGTTTAGATTCAGCGCGCCTGACAATGAAGGTAGCATGATAGCGCTTAGGCTTACCATTTAAATCAAAATCAAACCGACCCGCGTAAACGCCCGACTTAGTCTCTTCGGGCAACTGAAACTTATGGTTAACTTTCCACCGGGCATTATAGAGCTCATCCTCTGCAAGTCTCAGTCCATGACCTCGATCAGCATCATTTACCGGGTCATATTTATTATCATGGCGGTCTATCTTGGCAGCATTAAAACTCGGCCCGCCGATCATCCAAGTTCCCCGATTAATTATTCGTCCTTCATGCACTCCTGATACTGAGTCATTGACTATTTCACCGCGCTCTTCTGAAAAAGGCCAGCAGGCCAAAAGATTTTTGTCCTTTGGGACCGTTAAACCACGGTCCAAATATCGGCCTTTTATTCCCCCGCTATCTAAAGCCCTTCCATACAAGACCCCCATCGCAACATCACCGTTATAAAAATTCGATGCTAATCCCTTGCTCCCATACGCACCAATCCGTAAAGGAGTCTGACCTGGTCGAACTACTCCGATAAAAGGAAACTCTGCAACGATCTTGCCATCGATATAGATTCTTTTACTTTTCCCGTCCCACGTGCCCACGACGTGATGCCACTGATGCACTTTAATTAGCCCTGGTGGCGTTTGATGAATCGAAGCCGGATCAAATTCACCGCCAGATCCAGTAAGAAATTCAATCCTACCATTTTGAAGAAATAATCCAAGTCCACTCCTCTTTGGATAATCATGTTGAGTAATGAGTCCCTGCCAACCGTTCAAGCTAAACGGACGGATCCAACATTCCATAGTCAGCTGAGATAAACGCCTATTCGCAGGCAGGCCTTTTGCGATGTGAACATAAGATCCTGGGTGAATGGGTTGCGATTGAGGTTTTCCAACGTGAAACGTTTTGAGGACTGGATCCTTGTCTCTGTTCTCAGGATCTTTACCAAGTTTCACGACACTCATCTTATAAGGCACACTACTACTAACTCGAAACTCTATTTCATCACCGGCACTGATACTCTTTTGCGCATAAGCATGAAGACCCGGTAAATCGATTGGAATGTGAGGAGGGATTACATCTTTATCGCCTTTTTTATTATCGTCTAGATCTAGGTCAGTAGACAGTTTTTCTGTTGTCAAATAGACCACTAGGTCTGCAATTTCCTGAGGCTTGAAAAGATCATCAAAGACCTCAGGCATCAAAGAGACATTTGAATACTTTGCCGATTTTATTTCTTTTATAGCTACGTTAACCTCTACCCCTGGGGCATTAGACAAAATTATCTGATCCCGTGTATCCCTAAGGATTAACCCACCTGACTCTCCTTCCTTCGTCTCAACTAATACTCTCTCATAATAACGAGAAATTGATGAGCTGGGATATATTATAGCCTCAAGTAAGTCCTGCTCACTTCGGATTGATCCAATCCCGGTCAGGTCAGGTCCATACTTTACTCCCTGCTCTCCCATAACGTGACACGTCAAACACAATGACTTAGCAACATTATGAAATAGTGCTCTTCCTCGCTTCGCATCACCTTCGGGCAAAGTTGCAACAAGTTCTCTAAGACGTTTCGTCTGAAGGGCTTTTTTTTGAGGATCCGGTTCGGACACCTCGCCCATCTCAATATTAGGCATAATTTGTAAGGAAGGCTCTCCTTCTTCGACAGATATCATTCGTCGGACCTGATCTGCAATTTGGTTTTTTGCTGGTAGGCTATCAGGATCTCCTATCTCATAAAGAGCATACGTGATGGCATGCTTCAAGAACTCATCGACACTCTTTGAACTTGCCTCAATTAAAGGCTTCACCGCATCAGCATTACCTATTTTCCCCAGAGCCATAGCGGCAAGTCGAGCAAGATAAGGATCATCTTGACGAAGTATACTAATGAGCGGAAGAACTGCTTCTGCGTCTCGCCAAAGTCCAATGCTATGAATAGCTGCAGCTATGACCTTAGAGCTTTTATCATTTAAAAATTCACGAACAGATTCACGAGCCACTTGACCTGAAATTCGGTGGAGGGTCCAGAGGGCCGGGATCCGTGCCTCCGCTTTCTTTAATTGGTCGATGTTATCTCCTACAGCTAAGGCCTCAATGGACCGACTGACGACAAAAGGTCGACCATCAGAGAGCCATTTCACTTCGGGTTTTTTCCAATCCATTCTAAGGCCTCTAGGATCTTCAATTTCAGGTGGACCTTTCTTTTGAATGCGGTAAATCGAACCCAAAACGTGAGGCTTTGCGACCTTTGAAGTCGGACAACAAATCATGTACCAACTGCCCGTGTCCGCTACGAGCAAGCTTCCATCAGCATCCTCTATAACATCAGTCGGATGAAAATCACTCTGGTCACTTTCAAGAAAACTTTCATTAGTCGAAGTGTAACTTGATCCTTTCGGGGTCAGTCGGTGCCTCGAAATACGACGCAGATTAAAATTTGAGCAAAAAAGATCTCCCCGAAGACCAAGAGCATTACTCCTTGGCATCACTATTCCAGAAGGAGCAGCAGGGCCCATCTGAGTAAGGATAGGCAACAAGCCTCCAGTGTTAGGATGCGGAGAAAGGACACGGTCATTTTTCCTTCCATACATTCCGCCGTAAACAGCATGTAGGATACCATCTCTTTTGCCAGGGCCTGAAAGGTCAAAAAAAGTACCACTTAGAAAACGGTCCCCAGTTTCACTAAAAGCAAGACCCACAGGATTATTCATCCCGCCCGTCATTACCACCTCAAGTCCTGCACCGTCTGGTTTGGATCGATATATGTGAGCAGCACTCGATTTAAAGGTTTTACCATTGCCAAGCACATGCGTTTGAGGGTCGAAGGCCCCCTTGCACCAGTAAAAATACCCGTCAATTCCCATGTAAGGACCATGCAAATCATTACCACAACCCTCTATCGATCCACCATTAAACCAACTAGTTCTTTCATCAGCCACATGATCTCCATCCGTGTCTCGAAGTTTCCAAATGTGAGGAGGAGCTCCAACATAAACTGATCCTTCATGCACAAGGATCCCTTCCGGGAAAGGCAACTTTTCAGCAAAGACAGTCGAATCATCAAAGGTTCCATCCCCATCCCTGTCAACTAATCTCAAGACACGGTGAGTCGGATTCTTGAGTTGATCCGGAGCATTGTCTGTATTTCCAGAGCTGTCGGTGACGTAGAGCACGCCATCCTCATCAAAGCTCATATGAATGGGTCTTTGAACTAAAGGAGGAGCCGCAACACGGGCCAAGTCATATCCTTCAGGAATTGTAAAAGTATGTGGCGAAAAGATAACTTTCTCTCCTCTGCATACAGCTCCCATAGCTAGGAATATGTGTAGCAATAATAAATAACTTTTCATCGCGGCATACTACCACTTCGCTAAGCAATTACCCAAACATAATGTACTCTCAGAATTACAATACTTTGATCAATTTGTAGTAAACTTAAATAGATCAGTCGATCACTTCGGTTCAACTGTTTCATTAGTAGCCCAATCCCTCAAGTACTCCTGATCCTCTTCGCTCAAGGAATTAATCAGTACAATGAACTTCTTGCTGTCATCACGAATTAGTTTCACTTTATCATCTGAAACTGCTACTATTTTAGCCTTAATCTTAGTTCCTGATTTATTGGTAAAGACCCTCATCTGATCATCAGTGACTGACTCTTGTTCGCACCAACAAGGCAACTCTTGCAAAGAAATATTAGGCCCCTTGTATTTGACATTTAGAGTTTCTCCGCCCCCACCCTCAAAGTAGAACACTTCAATTTTCCTCCAACCCTTACGAAGCTCGACTTCTCCAGACTTAGTTATTGGTGCATGAATTCCATTATTATCGACTATTAGTTGCCTATCCACGAGCAGTGCACTTCCATCATCACTGGTAGTTTGAAATGTGTACAGCCCCGGCTCCTTGACATCTAAGTAACCAGTAAAGGCCAAAGCATAACCATCCGTTTTATCAGCCATCGTCAGATTAAAATCATTAGAAACGCCTGTCTTAAGAACTTTAAGATTACCAAAATCAGGTAAAGCCGGCCAAGAACCCTCATAATATTTATAACTGACTCCCAAGTTAAGCATTCTGACCCCGTACTTGCGAGGTTCAGCCTTACTGAAAGTTGACTCCGCAACACTGCTCACAACCCCATCATCTCTATAAAATCTGGCACGAATTGTAGTAGTTTGCCTCACCTCTATTGGATTAGCGTAAATAGGTGATTTTTTATCAGGAAGTGAACCGTCCAGAGAATAGTGAATTTTTCCGTTACTCTCTATCGGCTTCAAATTGATTGTTGAACTATTTGAAAAGAGTCTCTTCCCGCCAATTTCCGGGGCACTACTACCAGTCCGAAAGGGAAATGCAGGTAACCCATCATTGTTCTGTAAGTTCGTGTTGGATAAATGATTCCAGCCAAGGCGAACTAAAGCAGGTTTAGGCACTTTCTTACTTGCTACTAACACTGTCTTTCCATCGATTACTGCCTTAGCCGGATAAAACTTCCCGTCTCCAGAAATCTCAAATCCGCTAATCGGCTCATTATTTCGCGTTTTTAATCCAGATCCTACATGATCAAAGTTCACTCTAATCATGTGCCCCTCTACATTCATTGACTCGAAAGTCGGCCCAGAAAAGGACCCGTCTCTCCCATAATCTTTTGCTAGGGCCCAAAGAGCCAACCTCTCCCCTACTCCACGCTTGTCACGAGGATGGACTGGATCTCCACCAATATCATTCGTAGAAACAATACCTGTATTCTTAATGGAAAGAGTACGGGCCTGCGCTTCCCAGAACAAAGGTAAATTTTCTCCTAGTCCTGGTGCCAGTTGAACAAGATAGAAGGGAAAATCTCCCTGCTTCCAGATCTGACGCCAGGAATCAATCAGGGCTTTCTGTTTATCAAAGTAATTTGCTCTGTCTCCTGCCCAGAAATTCGTTTCACCTTGGTACCAAATTGCTCCACGAATCCCATATGGTATGACCGGAGCTATCATTCCATTATACCAAAAAGCCTGCCCCGAATGTGGTGAAAATTGTTCAATAGGCATCCCCCCCACTGCCGCTTCTATTAGACCTACAGTAACATCAAGATCCTTGACCAGTTTTTTGCCAAAGAAAAAACCAGTTCCCGAAAATCCAGCTGCAGTCTCAGATGAAGATAGAGCCCACGTCCCATTCACATCCTGTATGGGCGATTGCTTCCATGTAGTAGCAACATTGAACAATCGCAGCTTTGGGTTATTGGCTGACTCTAATTCCTTTTCATAGTTAAGAACACCTTTCCACCAAGCCGCCCCATTCATTAATCCGACAGGCACCTCCATATTCGATTGTCCAGAACAAAGCCACACTTCTCCAGCCATCACGTTATTAAAAATAACAGAATTGTTGCCCGTGACAGTCATCACGTAAGGGCCTCCAGCCTTAAGAACGGGCAAGTCAATCTTCCATTGACCGGTCCCATTAGCTGTAACTTCAGCATTAACATTAAGATCCTCACCCTTTAAGGTGAGAGTAAGTCTCTCTCCCGCCTCGGCCCAGCCCCAAACCGGCAATTTTATTCCACGCTGAAGAACCATATGATCACCAAAAATTCGCGGCAAGCGAACATCAGCACTTGCTGGAAAATTTACAATGATGAGTAACAAGGGAATAAAAAGAAGGATTAAGACTGTCGATTTCATATAAATAGCTACTCCCTTATCTTGATGAATCTGTATGAAATTTTGCTTATATTGAGCGCAAATTAATATCATCTAGCTCTAAAAGTTTAACATCTAATCAACTGACTAACCAATCACAAAATTCTTCTTTTCTTTTCTCATCTACACCCAAATCAATACCAGAAAAGCTGGACTCCTTACAACTACATAGATAGCCTCAGGACTAATAAAATGAAATCGACTACGCTAAATATTTTCATATTCTCATTCATTGTTAGCACCTTTACCGCTAATACCAAAGCTGAGGACTGGCCACAATGGCGCGGTTCAAATCGTGATGGCATATCCAAAGAGAATAATCTCCTTAAAGAATGGCCAAAGGCAGGACCACCTCTCACTTGGAAAGTCAAAGGCCTAGGAATCGGTTTCTCAAGCATCGCAGTCCTGAAAGGAAAACTATACACTCTCGGCGACCTAAAAGACGGCAGTTATACAATCGCACTCGACGAAAAGAATGGTGACATAATCTGGAAAACAAGAATCGGTGACTCAGGTGGTCACAGAGGATATCCAGGAACTCGTAGCACCCCTACCGTGGACAATGATCAGGTATTTGCTTTGAACCAACACTCGGACCTCGTTTGCCTCGACGCAGAGACTGGTAAACTGATATGGCAAAAGAACCTCGTTGATGATTTTGGCGGTAAAATGATGTCAGGCTGGAAGTACAGTGAATCACCATTAGTGGATAAGGATCAGGTAATATGTACGCCCGGAGGCAAAGATGGTACCTTATTGGCTCTCAATCGATCGACAGGAGAAAAGATCTGGCAAACTAAAGAATGGACAGACAGTGCCGCATATTCCTCCATTGTCATTGCAACAATTCAAGGAACCCGCCAATACGTTCAACTCACTGGAGATAGCGTTGCCGGGGTTGATCCCGAGACAGGTCAAATCCTTTGGAAAGCAAATCGAAAAGGCCAAACCGCAGTGATACCGACTCCGGTCATTAACGGAGACATTGTCTTTGTTACTTCAGGTTATGGCATTGGATGCAACGGATTCAAAATCAAAAAGAATGGAGACAAATGGTCAAGCACTGAAATCTATGCAAACAAATCAATGGCTAACCATCATGGTGGAGTAGTCTTAATTGATGGACACGTGTACGGATCCACAGGAGGCACTTTCCGGTGCATTGAACTCAAAAGTGGGAACGAGATATTCAAAGAACGAAGCGCCGGCAAAGGTTCTACACTATATGCCGGAGACCGTTTCATCCTGCGCAGTGAAAAAGGTCCTGTGGCTCTAATCAAAGCCACACCAAAGGGAATGACTGAAATAAGTAAGTTTGAACAACCCAATCGTAGTGAATACAAAGCATGGCCTCACCCGGTAGTGGCTAACGGCAACCTTTACCTTCGCGATCAGGACATTCTACTGTGTTATAAAATTAGAGGAAATTAGACCCGGGAATAAGTTTGTATTTTTCCTGACCCAAAAGTACCCATAGCCTTACAGATAATCATCAGAGCCGCTAAGAGACCATTTATCCAAAAAGATCCATGATCGGCTCTGTGACACCGTCAGGAGTAACATAGAAAGGCCGTTGTTCAACATTGTAATGGTGATCATGAGGGATTCCCAAAGCCCGATAAATGCTCGCGTGTAATTGCTGAGTAGAAACCGGATCCTTGACCGTAGTGCAGGGACGCTCATCAGCAGTCTCTCCATATACGAATCCTTTTTTAACTCCCCCACCAAAAAGCAACACACTCCCTGCCCCAGTAAAGTGCCGATGCATGCCATAATGCTGAAGACCTTCAATCTTTGGCGGCACATTAACCTGATCCTTTACTCTCTTCTCAGGCTTGCCCTCCATCATCATGTCTCGGCTAAATTCAGTAGCAAGGACAATCAGTGTACGATCAAGTAACTTCCGCTCCTCAAGATCTAAGACGAGCTGAGCAATAGGCGCATCAATCATGGCCTTGAGCTCCTTCATTCTAGTGTGCCCATTGTCATGAGTGTCCCAATATTTAAAAGGATAGTAACCATGAGTAACCTCAATGAAACGGGCCCCCGCTTCAGTTAATCTGCGAGCAAGAAGACAACCCAGTCCAAAACGACCACCTACCTTATAAGTATCGTAGCTCTCCTTTGATTCGAGGCTCAGATCGAAGGCCTTTCGGGCCTTAGGGCTAGAGAGAAGCCGATGCGCATTATCAATTGATTTCAATAAAGATTCACGTTGATATTCGGATCCGTGCCGCTGTATCGGACTGTCAGCGAGTAACTTCTTGTACTCTTGATATCGTCTAGCAAAGCGCGTATCGCTCATTCCTTCAGGAGGTTTGACCGCCTCAACTGCCTGATCAGGTTCGACGAGAAAGAAAGGCGCAAACTCACTACCTAAAAATCCCGATGTATGGAAAGCCTTGAGCGATTCTTTTTCTCCACTGTCAAAAGTCTGTCCGATATCAATGAAAGCCGGAAGGTCCGGATTTAGCGGTCCAAGGGTACGAGCGACCCACGAACCAATGTGCGGAGCAGCCACTGTTAGCGGCGGCTCATAAGCAGTGTGCCAATGATATTGATGGCGGCTATGAAGAATAAATCCAAGGTCAGCTGCCTGGTAAGTTTTAATCAATGTTCCGCGATCCATGACCGCACCTATCTTTTCTAATCCCTCTGTGAACTTGAGCCCGTCAACGGCAGTATCAATGGCGGGAAAAGTGGACAGGACACGTTTTGGATCAAGTCCCTTCTCGTAGGGAACGTAACGTTTTGGATCAAAAGTGTCCGTACTGGCCATGCCTCCAGCCATCCAAAGAACTATTACAGTATCCGCAGTAGAATTGAGAGCCTGTTCCTTTACCTTGGCGGCCAAAGATTCGGACGGAGAACCGGCAGCCAGAGCACCTAGTGTCGCGGTCGAGGCTGTTGAAATAAAATCACGTCTATCAATGTTAGTCTTCATTTATTGCTTTGTTGTATTTAGTGAATTAACTGGAACTCTGGATGCATTGCAAGCATCCAGAGAAGATCTTCTACCCCCTTAGCGTTGACTGGATCACCAACGATCTTGTGAGCGGTCTTTAGCTCCAGGCTAGACGGGAGACGGCCCAAAGCACTGGAAAATATAGAACCAATGATTGACTCAGGACCCTGCTTCCGCTTCACCCATTCCTGCCCACCACGCGTCATTAAATCGGCAAGAGGCTTACCATTAGATAATTCTATCAATTGTGCAGTAGTGGCAGTCGATTCGCGTCGCGTCACGACAACGTCACGCTTGGGCCTTCCTAGGGTTCGCATGAGCCTATCAAGGTTCCTCATTCCTGCCCTCTTACGGCCAGTGTCTCTGGCCTTTGCATCAGCACTCGCGGCAAGAACGACCTGATCAATACCGTCAAGGAACTGCTCAGCCGACATGCGCCGCACAACAGGCCCCTCAAAAATGTATTCTTTTACATCATCGCCAAGCGCCACTGACGGACGCTGGTAAGCATTGGAAGTGAGAATTAAATTTATTGTATGCTTCAGGTCATACCCGTGCTGAGCCAAATCGATGGCAAGCCAGTCCAGCAGATCCTGATTCCAACTAAGATTATCCATTTCATCTACCGGTTCTACTAATCCGCGGCCAAGAAAAATCGCCCATAACCGGTTCACTGCCGTCCTCGCTAGCCTTCCGTTCTTCGGTGAAGTTATAATACCCGCTAACTGCTTGACTCGCTCAGAGCGCGAAGCTTTGGGATCAACGTCGCCGAGTTCCGGATATAGGAATGCGGGAGAAGCCTTTTCGCCTATCGGCTTATTGCAGCGATGAATGTCCATGGGGCCATCAGAGAAGATCGAAGCCAGTGCATATGTCTGCTTTAGGGTCCAATCATTGATAAAGGAATCGTGGCAAGAAGCACATTTTATATTTAAACCAAGGAACACTTGAGCAACGTTCTGCGCTGCCTGCATCTCGGCGACCTGTGAAGCATTGACCGTTCCGCGCCATACGATGCCCTTAATAAAGCCATCAGAACCATTGACCGGATCAATTAATTCACGAACGAACTGATCATAGGGTTTGTTTTCAATGAGAGATTTTTTTAACCAGTCAGTGATCTTTTTACCTCCTCCTCCATGATATTGGCGCGTATAACTATTTCGGAAGCAGTCATTCCAAAAAGTAATCCAATGCTCAGCATAACGCTCATTATCATTCAATAATTCAGAGACGAGGCGGGCACGCTTTCCTTTACCTTTATCAGCGCTGAATTTGTTAATCTCATCTGAACTTGGAAGCAATCCAATCGTATCAAGAAAGGCTCGCCGCGCATAGGCACTGTCGCTCACAGATGCTTTCGGATCCAGATTATGTTTCTTGTAATATGGAGACAAAAAACGATCAATCGGGTTAGGCTCTGGCCCCTCAGGCAGATTGACCTTGCGTGGAGCCACGGGAGCGTTCCGGAACTTTGCAAAAGTGAAGCCCTTTTCCCATTTCAATCCCTGGTCTATCCATGCGCGCAAAAGAGCAACCTCGGCAAGAGGCAACCGATCACCTTTGGGCGGCATAAACTCATCCGAATCATTACTGAGTAATAACTTAACTAACAGACTAGCCGAACCATTACCCTTAACGATTACCGGACCACTATCTCCACCCGCCTCCACTGCATGCACATGATCAATACTGAACCCTCCTTTACTGTTACCATCAGCATGACACTTGGTGCAGTTCTTCTGTAGGATCGGTTTAATATCGGAAGCAAAATCAATAATTTTATTTGTTGAATCCGGAATCTCCCGAGGCATCGGAGTAGCTGCAGACCCTAGGGAGGTTACGAGCACAGTGATGATCTGCCAGACTGTTAAAAATGCCATTTTTTGACCCATGTTTTTTTCGCGGTTAAACTGAATTTATTTTAGATCCAATTTCGTCACTTGTCAGGACAAATCGAATAACTTAGCAACAGCAATATCCTCAAAAAAACAAAAAATAGCTTTCCCTCAGCACCATTGACAAGGCCAAGCAAATAATGGTTACATCAAAAAAATGCCTCCACTCCTATCTGTTAACAAAATAATTTTGAAAACTCTACTTCTTTCAGCATTAACTGTATTTCTAGCCGAGCACAGCATCTCAAGTCGCCTTCAGGCAGCACCAAAAGCAGATGAAAAATCAAAAATAATGGATGCCTTGGTCCATTATGCCGAGACTATCATCAAGCATGGCCGGGACACGTACGGTGAAAAACATACTCCGTTATTCTCCGATTATCTTGAAGTGAACACTCTCAAAGCCCCTGAGAAAATGTACATTCATCGTCTCGGAGGACCAGGCCCCAGATCCAAACAGCCGTTCCAACCTGTCATCTCCTCGAACCTTGCCTACCAAGGCAACTTGATGCGTTTCCTTGTGGGAATCAGCGAACTGACTCGTGATTCAAGATATAAGAACGCATACAAGGAATGTATCCACTATTACTTTGCAAACTACCAAGCCCCTAATGGACTACTCCAGATGGGTCATCACAGATGGGTCAATCTGCAAACTGATCGCTACGACGGTAACGATTGGCCGGCGGGGAAGAGTGGACACGAAATGAAAAGAGACTACCCATACTATCCGATCTTTTGGGAGACTGACCCAGTCGCAACGCGCCGAATGCTGGCCGCTCATTGGAGTTCGCACATTCAAGACTGGGGATTCATGAATTTCACTCGACATGGTAGCTATGTTAAAGAGCTCAATGAAGATACTTTATGGAATCACCCCATCACCAAACCAGTCATTGGAATCGTAAAAGGAAACCTTACTTTTTTCGATTCGGGTTCTGACATAATTTATGCTGGAGCTCAACTCGGTTCGCTAAGTAAAAATAAAAAACCTTTGTTTTGGGCTAAGCGGCTATATGCGCGTTACTCTGATAGCGCACACCCAAAAACGGGATTGCCTCCATGGCACCATACATCGTTACGTGAATTTGGTTCAGCAAATGAACCAGTGCCAGAATACGCATTGATAACTCGTGGATCCGCGGGACTACTTGGAAATGGCGGAGTGGCAATGCTTCGTATCGGTGAAGATCTTGGTAAGGATGGCCAATATTATCGTGACTCAATGCTGAGTCACCTAAAAGCATATGCAAAATATGCGTACATTCCAAAAGAAAATCTCCTTAAAAATCTTCTCATGGATGGGACCGATCTGGCCGAGCGAGAGAAACAGAACAAAGCCAAATCAGGAGAACCCCCTTCGGTAGCTTGGCAACCATGGTCACCGGATCCTAATACAATTATCGCGTATGCGATTTGTTACAAACAAAGTAAGGACAACACAATATGGGAAACTTTGAAATCAATGATCAGAGGCAATGGACTAGGTGACATAGGTGACCCTGGTGGTAAAAATAATAAACTAAATCTAAGAACCGATGCTTCGAACGCCCTTCTCATTTTTCCTTTAGTGGAACTTTTTCAAGCCACTAAAAACAAAAACTATCTCGAGCTAGGAAGCGTCATTGCCAACAACGCCTCCAAGAAACATTTTAGACACAAGCAGGGATTATTCACTCCGAGTTCACTTCACCGTACAGCCAATCTTTGTTCAGCTGAACCATTAGCCCTATTAACGCTGGAAGCAGCATTAAGAAACAAGATGGATAAAATTCCTACTTACGCCGGAAGCAATGAAGGTGAAGCTGTTCCTTATCTAAGGCCACTTAAGATTCGTCCTTATAAGCCTAAAGCCTCTCACCTCGCTTACTCATATGCCACTGAAGCCATATGTGATGACCTGTTACCTGCCTCATCCTCTGACACAGGTGTGCCCGTGATGGCTTGGCAAAATGTCAAAAAAGCGACAAATGAGGCGACCGTTGATTTTCCCGATATTCTAACTGGTCCAGTGACGATAGAGGGAATGGTTGACCACTCGGAAACTCGAAATTCAGTTTCAAAAATGATTATAAATTCAGAACACAGCTACACATTTAGCGGAAACCTTTACGGCTCAGGTGATTTAAATTTCAGTATTTTAAAAGGTTCCCATTACTGGTCAGATAAATCAACTTGGTCCACAAATGGCTGGTCCCCCACAGGGACCTATGACTTCATAATGAATCTGGAAAAAGGTTCGAAACTTACTTTCAATGGACTGATACGAGAAAATCAAGGAACACATACTTGGAGCAATGGGGCCGGAATAATCAAAAATGGTCCGGGCACGGCAGAACTTACTGCGGACTACTCAGGAATTTACAATCGTGACATCAGAAATAACCGATCCTATCGAGGATCAACTATCATTAATGATGGCCTCTTACTTATTAGTAATAAAGAAGGATCTGGTATCAGTCCAAGTTCAAATGTCATCGTCAATCACGGAGGAACGCTTGGAGGGACTGGAACCATTGGACTTGGAAGTTCCTCATCAGAGGTGACTGTCAATGCCGGAGGTAAAATCACCCCCGGCAACGGAATTGGAACTCTGACGCTCAAAGACGGACTCACTCTTAATAAAGGAGCCAGGCTTGAATTTGATGCAGGAGAAAAATCTGACCTGTTAAAAATAACAGGAGGAACTTTCCGGGGCACTGGCAAGAGTGGAGTTGTCATCACAGTGCGTGATTCCGGAGGCATGAAGCCAGGTAAGAATTATGATCTGATCGACTGGACAGGCGCCAGCTTTGTGGATGTCGATGTGAGTGATTTTAGACTCGATAAAAGCAAAACTTTTCAGGGTTCATTTCACATAGTTGACACAAAACTTCAATTCAGCGTTTTTGCGCCCAGATTAGTACCAGAGACTCCACCGGAATTACCTCCAAAACCAGAACCTGAAAAAAAGAAAATAATCACCGGACACTTGCCCCCTAAAGTGTCGAATTTTGTTTGGACAAATTCAAGTGGTGGCAACTGGTCAAATAGTGAAAACTGGAAAGATAACAAGATACCTAATTCAAAAGAAACTGAATGGGTCGATTACACATTTGAAAAAGCTCAGAAAATATCAGGAACTAGCGTTTACTGGTTTGACAATGGAGGTGATAAAAAAATTCCTAAGAGTTGGCAGATCCTATACAGAGACAAAGCCAAATGGAAACCGGTACAATCAAATGATCCTTACACTGTCAATAAGGACATTTTCAATGAGGTGAGATTCAAACCAATCGAAACGAAGGCTTTGAGGCTCGAGGTCAATTTACAGCCCGGCGTTTCTTCAGGCATACATGAATGGAAATTAGTCCAATAATAAGACAATAGTATTATAACTTTACCACTGATAATAAACTACTTATACTTACTCTAAGATTGAATTTTTAATACCTAACATGAGCACAATAACAACTCAAAAATGGTTAATGGAACGTCGTCATGCACTGAAAGGTATTGGTATATCAATGGCCTTACCAATGCTTCAGTGCATGCGTCCTTTACGGGCCGCTGAGAAAATTAAACAACCGAAGCGTAGCGTTTTTATATATCTTCCTAACGGAGTAAATACCAACGACTATGAAATAAGGAAAGCAGGGTCAGAATATGAGCTCTCTCGTATCCTTTCTCCCCTGCAAAAACAACGGGCCAACATCACTCCAATATCCGGTCTCTATCACCCCAATTCCTTCGGCATTGCTCACAAAGCCACCAATACCTGGCTCACAGGCGCCAAGTACGGACCAACTGACCGCAATACAATTTCTGTTGATCAATTAATCGCCGGAGTCAGCGGACCAGATACAAGGTTCCCTTCCCTCGAGTTAAGCAATCAGGGCCATCGACTCGCAGTGAGTGCTGATGGCGTCCAACTCCCCGCTGAAAAGAATCCCTCTGTGGTCTTTAAGGAATTATTCACAGAACCTGAGGGTGGAATCGATAAACAACGTCGAAAGCTTAGCCGCAAAGAAAGCATGCTTGATCTGGTCCTTGACGACGCAAAGTCTCTTTCCAATAAGCTAGACAAAGAAGATCGAGGACGTCTGGATCAATATCTCACAGCAGTTCGTGAAGTTGAAATTCGCACTAGGAGAGCAGAATCTTGGCTTGAAACTCCAAGGCCGAAAATTGATTCCAGCATCGCCAGCAAACTTAACCGTAACGTGCCCCTTGAAAAGCTAGGAGATTATCTACGTACCATGTATGACATCATCGTTCTGGCCTTTGAGACCGACATGACTCGGGTAGTGACATTCAATACAGGAAACGAAGGGACTGGACCTGCCGTTCCTGAAATTGGAGTCAAACGTGATCGACACTCCCTTTCACATCATAACGGAAACAAGGAAGCCCTAGAGCAATTAACGAAAAGCGATGAATTTAATATGCTTCAATTTTCTTATTTTCTGGATCGTCTTTCTGAAATTAATGACGGGGAAGGGAAACTTATCGACACGACAGTTGCTCTTTATGGTAGCGGCCTTTCGTACGGCAACAGTCACGGGACAACGAGTCTACCTCTGGTCTTAGCGGGAGGGTCCGGCCTTGGAATGAAACATGGTAGCCATGTGGATTACAACCGGCAGGTCAAGGGCTTCGGCGGTTACGGCCAGGGCATCGGGGTCTATCACAGCCCGGTGAATTCCAAGGCGCACTTCAGTAACCTCTTGCTGACCATGGCACAGAAGATGGGAGTAGAAACCGATGCCTTCTCCGATTCCAACGGGGTGATTTCGGAAATTCTTGCATGAACGGCCACAGGCCAGGTCACCACAATCAAACTCATCAATAAGCAAGCAGACATGAAGCGGGTCATTTCCTACGCCATCGCCGTGATGGTCATTGGCATCATTCTTCCAGCGATGTGTCAAACTGCGGCACATGCAGACGAAAAAACCGGCGGCCCTAAACGGGGCGTCTTCCCGGAGGAAGGAGCCGGCATTCATGTGCACGGTGACCTCGTCATCAGCGATCCGGTCAATCGCAGGGGCGCGCTGCGTGAAAAGAGATCCAGTCCACGGCACTATTTCGCGATGCTTCCCTATGGGATGGTCTGGTATCACGGAGCACCGGCTGACATTCTGAATCTACCGCCTGGCATTCACATGCATGGGCGGTTCCTGCTGCCGATGGAAGGCGAAGAGGAAACGATTCCGCTGACAGAGAAGCTGATCAAAGACCATGAAAATCACCGCTACAACCACGCGATCCTGCTGGAGGACGATGTCAGCTTCTATTCGCGACAAGGCCGGTCATGGAAAGTCCTTGGTTTTGAGCAGGGCGGCGGCCCGGCACCGCGCCTTAAGCTCTCAGTCGAGCCGGTCGGACCGGAAATCGAAGGGGGCATCAACAAGGCCGCGCTCTTTGACATCGATGATTCGACCCGGGTCTGGAAAGACCGGCAACTGGTCAATAAGGATCAGATTAAGGAAGGTATGGACGTTCAGGTCAACCTGACCTGGGGGCCCTTCAACAGCCTCGCGACCACCGATGTTTGGCTGGACGAAACCAGTTTGAAAGCCAACAGGGAAATTCAGAAGAATCGGCATCTGAAGCTCATCCGATCAAGATTCCTGCCGGGCTGGGTCGATGAAGTTAAAAACAATGACAGTGGTGGAGGTGAAGTCACGGTCACTTTCTTCGGCGGCATGGATTCCTCACTCTATTCTGATATTCGAAAAATCCAGAACGTAAAAATATGCAATGCAGGAAATACTCTGCGGACCTGGAACTACCACCAAGAACATGCAAGCCACGCAACTATTTTAGAAAAAAATGAAATTAAGAATCCTCCATTAGGCAGTAGCAACTTACAGATCAAATTGAAAGTCGTTCGAATGCTTGATGGTTTCCGCCCAGGCTGGATCGTTCGCGTTAAAGGCCCTTGGACCTACGTCCTGCTCCCCTGGGATGAGCACATCAACAGTGCAGAAGCATATGAACGTTCAAAAAAATTGATTCTGCCATGATCGTAACGAGAAAAACGTCCTCGTTCTTTATTCTTGGAACATTATCGACCCCATTGGTCATAGCTATGATCACAATGAGTTCCTCTGTCCGAAGTGCATCGGGCTTCGATGGGCTGGACAAAACATCACAGACTTTTTTAAAATCTCATTGTCTCCGTTGCCACGACGAATCAAAGCAAAAGGGTAAGTTCCGTTTAGATACACTGGGCACTGACTTTACCAATCCACTAGTTGCAGAGAAGTGGGATGAAGTAGTGTTCAGGATCAATGCAGGTGAAATGCCACCAGAAAAAGAGCCTCAGCCTTCGGCATTAGAAATTGGAAGCATCGCAGAGACCCTAACTAAAAGAATCAGGGAAGGGACCGCGGCCCGCATGGCCAAGCGCGGAAAAGTGCAACAGTACCGCCTAAGCCGAGAAGAATATGCTCATACTGTTTATGACTTACTAGGAGTAGTATTTGATGTCGAAGCGCCTGGCGCATTTAACGAGGACCCTAGATGGCATGGATTTGAGCGTATCGGCTCATTACTCTCCACTTCCCCGTCCCATATTGACCGGTACTTGAGAGCTGCTGATAAAGTGATAGAACTTGCCTCGCTTGATAGCGAACCCCAATCCAAAAAAGACCGTAAGTATCCGGAAGAAGAGGGTAAACGTTACTTTGCCCAGTTAGGCGAAGGCTGGGATGCAATTAACCTTAAGAGCCCCGGCCATTATCGGATCAAGATCAGAGTCAGTGGACTACCCGCATTCACGGGCCGAGTACCACGACTTTCTCTATGGCATCACCAGCACAAGAAATCCGTCATGGGGATGGACATTTCAAATAAAGAGGATGAACCCAAAACAATCGTTCTAGAAGGATTATTTAGTGCTGGGGGATATAAAATTCTAAATAATGCTCAAACGAAAAAACATCCCAACGGTGGCGTTATAAGGTTCAGAACCGGAACGATTGATGCGGGACAAAAGCTGGCATCATTAACGGGAGGATTCAGATCAGATAAAACAAAAATAGTTGATGAGCAGGGACGGCCAGTGATGCCCACATTGCTCATTGACTGGGTAGAGGTCGAAGGCCCGCTGACAACTGAAGTAAATCGTGCCAAGAAAAGCGGTATTTTTCCGATGAAGGAAGATGATCAAGAGGAACTGACCGCATCCCTAAAACAATTCGCGGAAAGGGCATGGCGGAGAACCGTCTCTGACCAAGAAATGCAACGGTATATAAAATTCATTGCCGCCGAAAAAGAAGCAGGTGTTGATTTCCGTTCCGCCTACAAATCGGCCCTGTCTGGTATCCTAGTATCCCGTAGCTTCTTCAATCTGGAAGAAGGCTCACCCAATGAGAACCGATCCCGTCTCAACGATTTTGAACTGGCTAGCCGCCTTTCCTACTTCCTATGGAGTTCAATGCCCGACGAGCAACTCTTCACGGCTGCCCGTACGGACAAACTTCATGTTCCAGAGACACTGAAAAAGGAACTTAAGAGGATGATTTCCGATCCAAAAATCGATCGTTTCCTCGACTCATTTCCCAGACAATGGTTGCAGCTGCATCGCGTGGGCATGTTCCAGCCAGACCCTAATCTTTACCCTGAATATGGCCCGTGGTTGGAGAAATCCATGATCATGGAAACAACGAATTACTTTGCGGAAATGTTTCGTAATAATCTTCCTATCCGTGAAGCCGTTGACTCTGACTGGACAATGCTCAATTCTAGACTCGCTCTTCACTATGGATTACCCGAACCAAAAGAAACTAAGCTCATGCGCGTGTCACTTGAACCTGAATCCGGACGAGGCGGATTATTAACACATGCCTCTATCCTCTCGCTGACATCTGATGGAACCCGTCACAGGCCAGTTCACCGCGGGGCATGGTTATCCGAAACCATTCTTGCCCAAGCTCCACCTCCTCCTCCCCCTAACGTTGAACCACTCGAACCGGTAAAATCCAACGAGCCCAAAAAGACTATCCGGTCTCAGCTCGAAGCGCATGCGACTCAGTCTAATTGTGTTTCCTGCCACGCCAAGATTGATCCACTCGGACTAGCATTTGAAAATTTTGATGCTATCGGTCGATGGAGAGATAAAGAAAAAGTAGAGGGGGGAACAGGCGAAAATCCACCAGTGGATGCGTCAGGAACTTTTCCGACTGGTCAAAAATTTGATGGACCTCAGGAATTCAAAAGAGTGCTCGCTGAAGATGAGAAACGACTAGCCAATGCCTTTGTTCAGCAATTAGCAACTTATGCATTGAGAAGAGTAATGACTGTCGATGACAGGCCGCATATAGAGAAAATTGTAGAAAATGCAAAAGGTGGTAATTACAGGCTAAGATCCATGATTGAACACCTCATCACTTCGGAGCTATTTCTTAATCGATGAAAACCATTCTATGGATTTTCGCTTGCCATCTACCAGTTAATCTGGCAAGTGCCGCCGAACGAATCATGGTCTGGGATTCTAAGGCCCTATTCAAAAAGCCGGAACTTCATCGAACTCATGAGCGCAAAGCCAAAGGAATGCGTTCATTCTTTTACGAAGGTGCCGACTATAAGGGTAATCCGACCAAAGTATTTGCCTACTATTCGACTCCCAAAGGAAAGACCCCCAAAGATGGCTGGCCCGCAATAGCATGTGCTCATGGTGGTGGCGGCACGGCTTACCCTGAATGGGTCAGATTTTGGAACGGTAAGGGTTATGCGGCAATCGCCATGGATCTGGAGGGACACCTGCCCGGAGGCAATTCCCATCAAGTCGAAGGAAATTTTCCAACTGGAGTGGAACACCCGGATGCCGGACCCTCCAGGATTGACTGGTTCGGTGACAGGGCCTTACCTGATAAGGAGCAATGGTTCTACCACGCAGTCGCTGATGTTATTCGAGCAAATTCACTCTTGCGTTCATTTAATGAAATTAACAATGAAAAGATAGGCCTGACCGGCATTTCATGGGGAGGAACTGTTGTTAGCGCAGTGGCCGGAATAGATCAGCGCTTCGCTTTTGTGATACCCGTTTACGGCGGCGGATACATTCACGAAAGCGACAATGAAGGGCTCGCGCAATGGTTCCCTCCAAAGAACATGACAAAGAAACAATTTCAAGATTATCGGACCAAATGGGACCCTTCCATACATTTGCCCCATGCCAAGATGCCTATTCTATGGGTCACTTCGGTAGCTGATCCGGTCTTTCAAATTAACATCTTCTCCAAATCCTCTAAGATTGTCGGAGGCGATAGTAACTTGTGCATCCGTCCATGGATGATTCATTCTCACGGAAACGGATGGGCTGACGCTCCAGAAATATGGCAATTTGCAGACAGCATTGTAAAGGGCACCCCTTCACTCCCAAAGTTAGAACGTCCGCAAACTAAAGGGAATGACCGAACCGTTCACACACCTTACGAGGGTAATGGCAAATTCACTCAAGCTTGGATCTATTACACTAAGTCATTGGATAATTGGAAAGACCGTAAGTGGCATTTTATTCAATGCTCAATCAACGAAGAGGAACTAATTTCACAAAAGCCCCTCCCCATCGATACGACCGCCTTTCTAGTTTATGTTTTTAGGGACAATAATGGATACCGGGACAATCATGCTGCATCTGAGCTTGTTATTCTTAGCAAATAAAGCTATCAAGAATTTATAAACCATCACCAACATAGTCTCTGACCCTTTCCTTTACATTAACAGTATCATTACTTAAAATTAAATAATGCTACGCTGGATTTCCAGTTTCCTTTTTTTCCTCAGTTTCTCATTGGCTGAAGAAACACACTGGAGCCTACGACCTCTTGAAAAACCGCCTATCCCTAAGAGCGCATATAGCAATCCAATCGATGCCTTCATATCGCAACAACTTAAAAATGCTAAACTGTCATTCTCAGATCCTGCAGACAAACGCGCATGGATCAGACGAGTCTATTATGATCTGATCGGGCTACCGCCTTCGCCTGCTGAAATAAATAATTATCTCAACACCGATCAACCCAATGCGGAAGAACTGTTAGTAGATAAGTTACTAGCGAGCCCTCGTCATGGTGAACGTTGGGCTAGGCACTGGATGGATGTGGTTCGATACGCAGAGACCCATGGTCATGATGAAGATGCGATACGGGAAAACGCATGGCCATATCGTGATTGGTTAATAGGTGCATTGAATAACGATATGCCTTACGCCGACTTTGTCCGAGCACAGGTCGCGGGCGACATGATAATTGCAGAAGTTCCAGGCGCGACCGCGGCAACAGGATTCCTTGCCTGCGGACCATGGGATTCGAGTTCACAAATGGGAATTTCAGATGGCACTATAGACAAAAAAATCGCTCAGTACCTGGACCGAGACGACATGCTAAGCGCCACAATGTCCACATTCACAAGTACGACCGTCCATTGTGCACGGTGCCATGATCACAAATTTGATCCCGTTTCACTAGAAGATTACTATTCTCTACAGGCCGTATTTGCCGGGGTCGATAAAGCTGATCGCCTCTTTGACATTGAACCAGAAACCTCCATCAAACGAAGCAAACTACTTGCAGAACAACGGAATTTTGAAAAGCAAATCAATGATCCTAAAATTGCCAAGGAAGCCTCTAGTTGGGCCAGGAAATTACAACAAAATCTACCAATATGGGATCCTCTAAATCTTAAAGAAATAATCTCCTCTGCTGACACACCTCACACGGTACTGCCCGATAATTCCATTCTATTCAGAGGGGATGCACCGGAAAAAGACACTTACGGTATTAGTGGAACCACAAAACTTAATAAATTAACCGCAATAAAAGTTGAAGTTCTGACCGATCCATCACTCCCCATGAACGGACCCGGTCGTGCACCCAATGGTAACTTACACTTGTCAGAAATTCAGGTAAAAATAGACGACACCCCTGCACCAATAGAGCGAGCCTCCGCAGACTTTAATCAGACTGACTGGGAAATTAACAAAGCCATTGACGGAAAAAAAGAAACTGCATGGGGCATTCATCCTCAAGAAGGAAAATCACACCATTCCGTTTTCATCTTCAAGGAACCTATATCAATCTCCAAATTAACTACCATCAAAATCACACTTGACCAAGTTCACGGCGGGAGCCATTTAATTGGTCGATTACGAGTTGACCTAACAGGAAGCAAGTATCCTGACGCCGAACTAAAAATTCCGGAGAAAATCGCCAAGATCATTAGGGCATCCAAAGATGAGCAATCCCCCGAACATAAAGGCGCTCTCGCATTACATTACTTAAGAACCAAAAACTCAGAAAATCTAGCCACCCTTCCTGACCCTGGAAAAGTCTTTGCCGTAACAAGTAACTTCACTGCTATCGGAAATTTTAAACCTGCCATAAAACCTCGAGAAGTACACATTCTTGAACGAGGGAACATCCATTCACCCAAAGAGATCGCCACTCCTGGAGCACTTTCCTGTGTTCCCGATTTACAATCAAGATTTCAAATCCCCAAAGAAAGCAATGAGGGTACGCGACGTTTGGCTCTTGCTGACTGGCTCGCTGACAAAAATAACGTACTCACTTGGCGCTCAATCGTGAACCGAGTCTGGCACTATCACTTCGGTCGCGGAATAGTTTCAACGCCTAACGACTTTGGCAAGATGGGAACCGCACCGACTCATCCCAATTTGCTTGACTGGTTAGCTGTTGAATTTCGCAATCAGGGAGGAAGTTTAAAATGGTTACATAAAAAGATCGTCTTAAGCGAGACGTACCGCCAATCAACAAATGATCGTCCTGAATGCCAAAGCATCGACACTGAAAATAAACTTCTCTGGCGAATGAACCGTCAACGACTCGACGCTGAATCAATTCATGATACAGTTCTGAGCCTTTCAGGCATGCTCGACTTAACAATGGGCGGACCATCGGCCAGGCAATTTACTAGTAAAAAAGGAATACACGTTACACCGACACTCGATTATCTTAACTTCAATCCAGATGACCCCGCAAACTTTAGACGTAGCGTCTATCGGTTCGTTTTTCGGACTGTTCCTGACCCACTGATGGAGGCACTCGATTGTCCAAATGCATCCCAGCTGGCACCTCGCCGAGCATCGTCAGTGACAGCACTGCAAGCACTCGCCATGTTAAACAATCGGTTCCTCGTACGCCAATCAGAACACATCGCTACTAAACTTAAAAATGAAGCTGATCCTATTAATGAGCTGTTCTTACGAGCTTATGGCCGTCCTGGCACTGCATCAGAAATTATGGCTTTCACAAAATATAAGGATGAGCATGGCCTCGCAAATGCATGTCGCATCATCATTAACAGCAGCGAATTTCTCTACATCCAATAATCTAAATGAGATCACCAATCAACAGACGCGAGTTCCTTCTGCGTAGCGGCGGCGGTTTCGGCGGTCTTGCGATGTCGCAAGTGCTAGGGTCTGAAAGATCGACTCCGCACCACGCACCCAAGGCCAAACGCGTAATTCAATTATTCATGAATGGTGGCGTTAGCCAAATGGATACTTTTGACCCTAAACCAAAACTAAAAGAACTTAATGGCCAAACGTTCGATCCCGGCACCGGAGAACTGGTTGAATCGGTAACTAATTCGCCGGGATTCAAAGTGCTAGCCAGCCCCTTCGAATTCAAGCAACACGGCCAAAGTGGCCGTTGGGTTAGCAATGTATTCCCCCACATGGCAAAGATAGTCGATGAACTGACTTTCCTAACCTCCATGACATCCAAGACTAACGTGCATGGACTCGGTAGCTACATGCAAAATACCGGATTCACTTTACCTGGTTTCCCCTGCATGGGTGCATGGATCAGTTATGGACTGGGTAACATCACTAAGGACTTGCCCGAATTTGTCGTAATGCCCGATCCAAAAGGATTACCCTACAATAATCTTGGAAATTTTACTGCTGGTTTCCTCCCAGCGAAACATCAGGGCACAGTAATCAACGTCAAAAGTAATTCCCCAATCAATTACCTGTTCCCTCCTCAAGAAGCAAAACAAATCACGAAACAAAGCGAATCGGATGGTCTTGAGCTTTTACGATCGCTCAATCAAAAGTACGCAGAAAAATTCCCGTCCGACTCACAACTCGAAGCGCGCATCAAATCTTACGAACTCGCTGCTCGGATGCAGTTAAGCGCACCCCATATCTTTGATCTGTCAGGAGAAACTCAAGCAACTAAAAAACTCTACGGTTTAGAAGAAGATAAGACAGCAGATTTCGCAAGGCGCTGTATCATTGGCCGTCGCATGCTTGAAAGTGGCGTCCGCTTCGTACAGATCTGGAGCGGAGCCGGTGGACCAACCAATAATTGGGATAACCACGCCAACATCAGCACCGAACTTCCTAAAATGACACGACAAGTCGATCAACCAATTGCCGCATTAGTGAGAGATTTAAAATCTCGAGGCATGCTCGAAGATACACTGGTAATTTGGACGACAGAATTTGGCCGCATGCCTTTCAGTCAAGGCCAAGCAGGTCGTGATCACAACGGAGGAACTTTCGTTACCTGGCTAGCCGGAGCCGGTATAAAACCAGGCATTGCCCACGGACAAAGCGACGAATGGGCTTGGAAAGCACAAAAAGAAATTTGGTGTTATGATCTTCACGCAACTATTCTACACCTCTTGGGAATAGACCACGAAAAACTCTCAGTCCGCCACAACGGCATCAACCGACGCCTCACCGACGTGCACGGCCATGTCATTAATGAGATCTTAATTTAGTATCCTGACAATTTTATAAAACCAAAGAATGGATCATCATTTGCGATGAACAGCGATTCTAGCGCTGTCACCTATCCATCGATTCGATGCCTTAATCCCTGAATCGTCTTTTAGTACTCCGAGAGCTTAAGAAATCCAAAACCTCCGTCATCAACGGCAATGACCACTCCCCCGTCCTTCGTAAGGGCAAGATCCTCTCCGGCCCAGTCAGAACCTAACTGACCATATGTATCTTGCCATTCGACCTTACCTAAACGATCAAACTTAATAACGTAAGCCTTCCAACGGTCTGAACTCTCCGAACCTATTCTCTCTGAATATGAGGAGTACTCGTCACCAGTCCCAGCCGTAATAATACAACCTCCGTCAGGAGTTGCCCGGATACCCCAGGCCTCATCATGAATGTATCTCGGGTTAAAGCCTCTTGGATTTCCTATCTTATTCTCCCAATCAACAATGCCAGCACTAGAAATTTTCATGGTGTAAGTTTGCCAGTTTTTGGTTCCCGATAAAGTATGACCAGTAAGAAAAATGGATCCATCTTTACCAAGGTCCATTCCAAAGCAATGATCTTCACCTGACCCGCCAAAAGTTTTTCTCCATACCTCTTTACCTGAACCATCAATTCTCAAAACCGCGTAATCCAAATCATCGTTTTCACTCCACGATAATCCCGAAACAATAAATTCCTCTCCGACTCTAGCTATCCGGTAAGCTTGAGCCAAATCACCGCCAAAACTTTTTCCGTTCATTTTATCTCCCTCCAAGTCAGCAAAAGAAACGTAACCTTTGCCCTCCGCGAAAAATGTATTATTTATGTCCTCAGAATTTGTATATCCAACTGCAATAATTTTATCCCCATTTATCGCAAGATGCTCATAAGAATCGTAACCTCCGTTATTATGTGTTTTGACATAGACAACGTCTCCAGTTTTCTTATTAAGCATCAAAAGAGCACTATTGCGATTGATCGAGCCGGCTAACAAATACCCAGCATCAGTTTCAATTACTGAATTTCCCAGATTGTACCTGCCATGCTGGGACGAGCCGGTATCTTTATTTGAATATTCTTTTTTCCATTCAAGTTTTCCAGAGCCATTCACTTTTACCGCTAATATACGGGTTGAAGGAAGAAAGCCCGTTTCTCCAACCTGTAAAAAACCTCCATCCGAACAGGCTATTATATAGTGGCCATGCGACTCCTCATATGACCCAGAGTATGATTTTTTCCACTCTGTGAGGGGAGGAAGATTCTTAGTGCTTACTTTGAAAAATCCCTCTTTTTGCCCTACCGGCACAGAGCCAATATTAACTTTTGTTAAATCTCCTTTAGCTAATATTCTTTTATGCGCAGAAAATTTCTTAAGATCATCGCTCCTAAGAATTTCATAAGTTAGCCCATTCTTACTCGAAAAAATAATCTCAAATTCATTATTTGGAAGTACCCTCGTATCAATAATCTCACCATCGACGGGAATCAGACCCACTGCAAAAAAACAACCTGATAGAACCACTAAATAGAAGCGCTCTAATCTCATTTAATTTTCATTAAAAAAATAGATGTATAGATACGAATCATGACTTCTTCAACAAGAACGAAAGACCATAGAGCATGCAAGCTACAACTACCACAAACGGCCCAGTCGGCTGATCGAGTTGAAAACTCACCACGAGCCCGCCGACATTATACATTGTGGACAAGCCCACTGCTATCAACATTATGATCCACATTCGCCGAGCAAGACGGCAAGCTGTAGCTGCAGGCAAAATAATTAGAGCCAATGACAGGACTATTCCCGCTACTCTGACCAGCAAGACCATACAGATACCGGCAAGAACTAATAGCAGTAAATAGTAGGCCCTCGCAGAAACATCACGGAGTTGAACAAATTCTTCATCAAAACAGACTGCCACGAGCTTGTGATAAAATAAGGCAACTAATCCAAGAACGACCAGGCCAAGAACGCAGGTAGCGATGACGTCACCCTTAGAAGTTAGTAAAATATTACCAAATAGGTAACTCTCCAAGTTGACCCCTTTACCAGGCGTATGATGAAGGAATAAGAGACCAATGCCCATGCCTCCGGCCCAGACCGCTGATATAATTGTATCTTCTCTCTCTTTAAATTTTAAACTGATGCAGCCAATAACTAATGCGGAACCAATCGCAGCAACGATCGCTCCTAGCATTGGCGTCAACCAGACAATGTCGTAAGTACGGTTAAAATAAATTGCAGCTCCGATTCCACCCAAGATGCTATGTGCTATGGCTGCAGCAATGTAGCCTATTCGGCGAGTCACAACGAAAGTCCCGACGACACCATAAGTAAGACTCGAAACAATACCAGCGAGGAGAGCATAACGAATCACTGGGACGTCCCTAACCGTTTCTATAAATTCAATCATGATCGCAGACGGAATGGTCTCCCTGTTGGTGTCGAGTTTTGCGATCATGTTCGATGCGGCGACGTCCACTATATATTTCACGAATAGTTTCGCCGCTCAATGGGAGTGAATGACGGTGAGCATGTTGATTAACACACAAAACAGAATCGCTTAACTCAGAAACCAATTCCAAATCATGAGTCACAAGGACAAGAGTCATGTTCTTTCGCAAACCAGCAAGAGCTTCAATGAATTGCTCCTCAGCTGAAAGATCAATATTTGCTGTGGGCTCATCCATCAACAACAACTCAGGCTCACAGGCCAGGGCACGCGCAATCATAACTCGTTGCCGCTCACCACCAGAAAGTTCAGAAAATGTACGGTTTTTAAAATCACTCAAGTGAACAGCCTCTAAGGATTTTTCTGCAACTAATCGACATTCTTTTGAGTAAGCACCGACACCTAAACGATCTAACCGTCCCATGAGAACTATCTCAAGAACCGACACAGGATACAATGGATCAAAGCGCATAGCTTGTGGCACATATCCTATTTTTCGACGACCCTTTCCAGCTGGGTGACCCATAACATCAAGACTACCAGTTTCAGGAGATTCGAGCCCAAGAATCAATTTTAATAAAGTCGATTTGCCTCCCCCATTTGGACCAATGACTCCAATCGATTCACCTTTTTGCACCTCAAATGATACATCATCAATTACTCGTACCTTGCCGTAGCTAAACGACAAATCGGCACAAGTGATAGCATTCATTAGAAACTACCCTTAATCGCTGAAGCAATCTCTCGCAAGTTAGCAACTATGTCTTTTTCTAATGGATCAATTGAAACCACATTCCCATTAATGGACTCAGCAAGAGCATCTGCGCTTGTCTGATCAAATTGCGGTTGCACAAAAATGACCTTAGCTCCATCTGCTTTGGCCTGATTAACAATCTTTGCTAATTGTTTGGGAGTTGGAGATCTATTCCCAATTTCAATGGCAACCTGCTCAAGCGAATAGTCTTGGGCAAAATACGCAAAGGCACTGTGATAAACATAAAACTTTTTTCCACTTAATGGTTTTAGCAGAGCGCCAATTTCATCATGCACTTTAGCCAATTCACTTTTAAAATTTGTTAGATTAGCATCTAAGACTGTCGCTTTTTCTTCTGGCAACATCTCTTTTAATTTTGATGCTATTTGATTTGCCTGAGTCATTAGTATCGTTGGTGAAAGCCAAACGTGAGGGTCGTTTAAATCCTCATGATTATGATCAAGATCATCTTCGGGGTCCTCCGTTTTATGACTCGGGTGATCGCAATGACCCTCTAGTAGTTCCAAGTTCTCAAGTAAGTTAAATTCCTTAGGGCCTGAATTTCCATCACCGACTTTAACAAAATAATTACTTTCAAATCCTAATTCACCAGAACACAAAAGATTTGATTTTGCCATATCCACGATCTGTTTCTGTGTCGGCGAATAAGAGTGAGGATCATCTCCTTCACCAACGATGACTTTGATATCTACAAGATCACCTGCTAAGCGTTCAAAAATAAATTGGTAAGGTGAGATTGGAACAAAAACGACAGGCTTTGAATCGTCTTTGACTTTTCCTCCACCAGCACTTGATGATTCCTGATCACTACATCCTTGGAAACAAAAGAAAAGAAAAGTCAATAGGATGAGCCTTAGCAAATCAGTTCTAATGTTGCTGATAATACTTTTTATTTGAGTAAATCCCATGTTAGCATTGAACTAATGTGAAGCCTTTTTATTAACTCTTCATCCAGCTCAGTATTTTGTAATGCTTAGCTTTTTCGAGCGCCTTGACCGCATCAGCTTTTGTAAGTTCATGCGAACCGTCCGTAAAAATTTCGAGCCGGTGGTTCTTTTTATCCTTCTTAATTATACGAATCGTCT
>SHBV01000034.1 GCA_004211885.1 Verrucomicrobiaceae bacterium | reverse complement strand
GACTGAGCCCGCGACTGAGCCCGCGACTGAGCCCGCGACTGAGCCCGCGACTGAGCCCGCGACTGAGCCCGCGACTAAGGCTCAAAATGGTAGCGCCGAAACCGCTTATGTCGAAAAGTCCGGAGAGGCCCGCGTCATTCCTTTAGCATTTAAGGAATACCAAGAATGGGGTGAATTTGTTTACAATGATCAATTACTAGAAATGTATCAAAAGCAGATGAAAGAATTAGGGGATGCTGAAAATGCTGAAAAAATCGCCGAACTCTCAAGTAGAATTTTAAAGGCACAAACAGTTAAAGATTCCGCTTTCAAGGCCATGTCCAAACAATTAAGCGAAAAATAAATTCATTAATCACACTCATAAGATGAAATCCATATCACGTAGAAAGTTCATTCGCTCGACAGCGCTCACCACAGCATTAGGCCCTAACATCATTCCGTCTCATGTTCTTGGCAAGGACGCCCCTAGTAATAAGATAAATGTCGGATTCATTGGAACAGGCGGGCATGGAACTGGATGGAATTTGCCCGCATATTTGAATAATGACGATGCTAAGATTCTCGTCACTTGTGATGTTGATACTACCCGTATGAACCATGCAAAAAAAATCGTCGATCAAAACTACGGAAACAAAGATTGCGCCACCACAAAAGACTTTCGTGAAATCCTAGCGCGTGACGACATTGACACCGTCATGATTTCAACTCCTGACCACTGGCACACACTGATCAGCTTAATGGCTATAAGAGCAGGTAAAGATGTTCAGTGCGAAAAACCAACTCTTACTATTGATGAAGGAAAACTCCTCACTAAGGAAGTTAGAAAACACAAGAAAGTTTTCCAGACCAGTACTGAAGATAGGGCAGTCCCAGTGTACCACCGGATGGCCGAACTCGTACGCAATGGAAGAATAGGAAAATTACAGAGAATTGAAGTGATACTGCCAAGGCAGCCGAACGGCCCAGGAGATCCGACACCTCAACCCATTCCAAAATCGCTCGACTACGATATGTGGTTAGGGCCAGCCCCAGAAGCGCCCTACACTAAGGATCGCATTCTATTTCACTTCCGCTGGGTCTCAGATTATTCTGGAGGAATTATCTGCGATTGGGGAACTCATTTATTTGATACAGCACAGTGGGCCAATGATACTGAGCTAAGCGGACCAGTGGAGATCGAAGGAAAAGGTAACCGATGGGAAGGAGGCCTTTACGATACAGTCAAAGATTATGACGTGACTTACCGTTATGAGAACGGCGTGACTATGACATGCAAGCCTGGAAATCCCAGCATCAAATTCATTGGTTCAGATGGTTGGGTAGGTAATACAGGATGGAGAGCCCCTCTCCAAGCCAGCTCTGAGGGAATCTTAAATTCCAAAATTGAAGATACTGAAATAAAACTCTTCACTAATCCCAAAGGCGAACACCGAAACTTCCTAGATTGCGTAAAATCTCGCAAAGATCCATACTTCCCAGTCGATATCGGACATCGCGTTTCTACAGTTTGTCACTTAGCAAACATTGCCATTGACCGAGGAGTAAAATTAAAATGGGATCCTAAAGAAGAAGTTTTTGTTGGGGATGACAAAGCAAACGAAATGAGAAAGATTCGGCCAGGCCGTGGCGAATGGAGAATAGCCTAAACTAATGAGAGTCGAGTATGCGGCAAATAAATGAACTCCTACGAGCTTCACTTGACGACGCTTCAGTTTCCAGATCCGAACGGCGTGAGCTTAAGGGGATTTTACCACTAATTCAGGGCGATCGAACAGGCCTAGCCAAGACTAGACAACTCGCCTTTAACTTAGCTACAAAGAAAATCCAGGAAACTGGAAATTACAAAGCTATGGAATGGCTGGAAGATGTTATTAAGCTCTTATACTCAAGTGAAATGAGCGTTAAGGCCAGCAGCTACTTCAGCCCAGGCAAGGATTGCCTGAACCGCATCTGCCGATTCATCAGCGAAACTAAAAAAAGGATAGACATATGCGTCTTCACAATAACTGATGATCGAATCACTCAAAGAATAGAAGAAGCTCTCTCAAAAGGCATCGACATAAGAATCATTTCCGACAATACAAAATCAGAAGACAGAGGATCCGATCTTGATCGCTTAAGGAGAACGGGAATCGAATGCAGATTTGATAAAACTTCAGCTCACATGCATCATAAGTTTGCCATATCAGATAATGATCTCCTACTTAATGGAAGTTACAATTGGACAAGATCAGCTAGCACCGAAAATAACGAAAACATATTAGTTAGCAACAATGCAAAGCTAGTCCAATCCTTCCAAAAGGAATTCAATCGTTTGTGGAACAGCTTATCATAATAAGTAACCTTTTGAAATTTACACCAAAATACGTTTTCTTTTCACTACTTGTTGTTGTGATGCTGACTTTTCTCATGATCAGAGGCACGGAGCCCAGTAAAGATAATTCCATCGGCCCGGAAAAATTTTCGCCGAGCCTCGGTCTGAAGAAAAGAAAAGAAAGCACACAAAAAAAAACACATCCTGATCAAAATAGTAGTGATTCCTACCATGACTCGGAAATACAAGAACTAATGGATCAATTAGGCGTTCGTGTTCCTTCTCACGATCAACTGGAAAACTATATCGAAAAAAGCGGCAATAATGTAGAAGCCCTAATAGCGGCAGGGGTAATATTAAATGACTCATCTTATTTTATTAGGGCTCTCGAAAATAATCCTAATGATGCGCATGCTTTATTTTGCCTCGCACTCAACGAATCTACCGAAAGTGCAGCGAAAATAGACCTCGCAAAGAAACTCCTCAAAGACCAACCGGACAATGCCACCGCATCATATCTTCTTGCTTCGCTCCAAGCCGAGTCCGGAAATATAGATGAATCAATTGATACTTTACTCGGTTCTTTTGAGCAAAAAGGATACGATGATTTTTACAATCAAACATCACTCAAAGTGGAAGATGCATTGCGTGGAACAGGTAGTAGCGAATCCGGATCTACCCTGTATAGCTTATGGAATGTACCTGTTCCTATCCTAGCAAAGATAAATGGAATTGCTAAAACAGTCATGGAACTTGTGCCTCAATCTGATCCTCAAAGGGCACAAGAACTCCGCTCACTTGTCGCATCCATAGGAGCAAACGTCTCAAATGAGAACACCTCAATAATTAATGAATTGGTCGGTCTGGCTGCGCAAATAAAATCACTCGAAGGAATGGATAATGATAGTGTTTCTCACTTCGAAAACTTGTCCGTTCAGGAAGCCCGCAACTCATTAGAACAGAGAAAAAGTTCAATCCGTAATTTAACACTATTCGGCCCAAATGATCTTATCTCCATGGATTCCGCACTCATTGAAAGTTATATGAACCGGATCAGGGCAGTCGGAGAATATGAAGCCACTAGATGGCTAAATCAAAGGACGAAGCGACCATTACCTAGAAACAAATAACGTCAGTAATTGAATAATCTTATCAGTTAAGATCTATATCCTCAACGTCAGCAAGAACAGTTAAAGCATCCTCCATGATGGATCTTGCCTGAGCAGTCTTACGATAAAGTAGAGAATGCAACATTACATCCTCTTCGTTACGACTCTCGCACATTTTACAGTAGTCTTCAAAAACGGTGAGAGCAGTTAATAGAGCTGATAAATGATGCGGGCACTCACAATCAATGCTTGTAGATATTTTGGCGACTCTTGCAAGAACTTCCTGCGAGTATTTTTTAGGAGGAATTGTTTCAGGATTTGAGGATTGCAAGGAGTCATCGTCCTCTTTCAATTCTACAAATTCAAGAGAAGAATTTCTAATTGTAGCCATCGCAAGATCAGCTTCGCAAACAGACTTAAGATCTTCTGTAGAAATCGGAGCTCTCAATGGAGTAATGATGCTAGAAGAATCCTCCATTAATTGTCTCGCAACTTCCTGAGTGTAGTGATAAATAACCACAGCCCTTGTAGCCCCAGAGGCCATTGTAGCCTCTGTAATGGCTTGCACTGTTTCAGGAAAAACGTTAGGGCACTGCATCACAACGAGATCAATGTGCTGATTATTGGAAGAGGATTGCCAAGACTCAATGTCATCAAAATGAAGTACTGTTTGTGAATTAGAATTGGCAATACCAACAGATTCCAAAAGCTCTAACGTTTGAAGTCCAATTGCTAAGATTTGAGTCTTACTAAGATTTACCTCCTCATCTGGATTAGAATTTTTTTCAATATTTTCCATTTTTCGAAATTTGGTGATTTGGTTAATATTTCTTATACGTGTTTATCTTCTCTTTGGATCTTTTTTGTTTTATGACAATAGTACATAAAATACATCATTAGCTCTAATTCGTTTAATCTTAACATTCCTCCATCAGTGTTGGATTAGATCCTAAATTTTCTCTCAACCGCTGATAGGCATAGCGGATACGAGACTTCGCAGTACCTATTGAAATTCCTAAATGTTTGGACACCTCAACATGTGTCATCCCAGAATTAAAAACCAACTCAATTACCTCGCGTTGTGGATCAGGCAATAATTTAACTGCATCAAAAATTATTTTTGCTTTTTCTTTTTGAGTCAAATGGTCAGCTGCCGTTCTGTCATCTGGTTCGGGGATAGATTTTTCTGTATATTCATCAATTTCATAAAGCGGCAAACGACGCTTCTTCGAACGTATTCTATCAATGCAACGATTTTTCATCATCACCGCCATCCATGTGAAAACTTTAGCTTTCTGAAAATTAAATTTATGAGCATTTTTCCAGACTAGGACGAACACATCCTGAATCACCTCCTCCGCCTCAGCAGAATTAGAAAGAATCTTCATCGCCATTGAATGTAAAGGCCTGGCGGTCTTCTCATGCAAAATTTGCAATGCAACATTGTCTCCTTCAGCAATCCTCTGAAGCAATTCTTGCTCTTCGTAATCCTTAGGATCTGACATTTAAAAGGCCCCTCTTCTGATCAATGGCATTTTTTTGAATATTAGATCATTCTTTCACAATAAAGCAATCAAGACCTCACTGAAATTGCTAGCTCTTGAATTACAATAATCTCATTGGAATATGGGACCCTTTTAAAAGTGACGCCATATTTTTTCCAGACCCTCTGCATAAGGTCAATTAAATTGAATGTATCTGGCAATAATGAATGGATTATGTGATCACCTATTCATTAATCTAATCGTTAAGATCAATAAAGTGTCAGTTAAATGAAGCTCAAATATTATATTAGACTTATAATATTATTTACCTTAATTTTATGATTATGAAAATTTCGCTTCTTACCATTCTAAGTTTATTCTTTAGCCTTCTTTTATTTGCATCATGCGGAAAAAAAGAAGCCTCTGATACTGAGAATCAAAACACTGAGCCAGCCACAGAAGAAAAGACAGAAGAGCCTAGCACAGAGGAAAAGGTAGAGGAGCCCGCTCCCAAAAAAGAAGAACCAGCACCTTTACTTACTCCTGATGATGCCCCTCCTAGTAAGACTGATAAGACTGAAGAATCCGACAAAGAAACAACCAACAACTCAACCGAAGAGAAACCTGCAACGACGGTCCAAACCCCAGCAACGGTCACTGCCTTTGTAAAAGAGCTTCAGGACAAGGGTATAACTAAAGGATTTGTGGAACTGGAGAGACTCGAAGAGATTGGTCAAGAAAATCCAGCCTTAGCTATTGAAGCCATGAAGGACCTAGTTGGTAAACTTGCAACAGTGAACACTGATAGCTTACCTGAAGATCTTAAGGATGGGGTTAACTCAATGCGAGGAGGCCTCAATAGCATGGTCTTGCATATGGAAGAAATGCCAATCCCTACAGATGTACTTGCCGGAGGAGAAGAGGCAATGAGTGAATGGTTTTTGAAACAATCGACTGAAGACCCTGACTTTGCTGAAGACTTTGGACTGACCATGCGCGAGTGGGGAGGAGAGATGCAAGAGCTAGGACAACAAATGGAAAGTTCAGGAGAAGACTTAGAGCAACTCTTTGAAAAGTACGGAGTCGACGAGTCTGAATTTGAAAATTGATCCAAATATCAACACCTGATGTCAGTCTTAGTCATTGGCTCATTAATCGTTGATAACACTCTATACGTTGAAAAAATTCCCAAAAAAGGGGAAACTCTAATAGCGCAATCTTCACTCAGATCTCTCGGCGGGAAAGGCGCGAATCAGGCGATTGCGACACGTTTAGCGGGTGCTGACGTGAACTTCATAGGATGTGTCGGTGACGATTCTGAAGGGATCCTATATAAAAATCACTTGGAGAATCATAAAATTTCTTCCTCATCAATTATAACTAGCGATCAGGAGCCGACCGGATCAGCATTCATTAGTGTCGACGAGGGTGGTGAAAACTCAATCGTGGTAAATCCCGGGGCAAATCATGCATTGACTCCTGAACACCTAGATAAGCACATCAATCTGTTCAAGAAATCTGAGATAATGCTTCTTCAATTGGAGGTTCCTATGGAAACCATCACACACGCTTGTCACCTTGCTAGAGCAAATGATCTGAGCGTATTGATTAATCCATCGCCTTGGAACCCTGCATTTAACACTGAAGACTTTCCCTGTGATGTTCTTATTTTAAATGAAATCGAAGCGGCTCAAATCAGTGGAACTTTAAACATGACAAAGAGCCTCGAATCGTTCCGACCATTCGGCCTCAATATGATAATAATAACTCAGGGATCTGAACCGACGCTATTCATGAGTGGGTCCGGTCAAATAATGAAGTCAAGGCCTCCCAGCGTAAAGGTTAAAGACACTGTAGGAGCAGGAGACGCATTCACTGGAGCCCTAGCCGCATCTCTACTGGAAGGCAGAACAGTTCCTCAATCCATTCATTTTGCCAACACCGCAGGCTCCATCTCAGTTACAAAAGCAGGAGCTCAGGGAGCAACTCCTACCAAAAAAGAAATTGAATCCTTTCTTAGCAATTACCAATAATAAATGTATCTATGCCAACAATTAAATTATTGCTGATCTCGCTCTCAATCACTTCCCTCACCTTTACAACAAAATCAGAAGAGCCCCGCCAACTAGTAATCCGTTCACAAAAAATCACATCTGGCCCAAAGAATCATTTCTTTGGCTACATTGGCCACGTCCAAAACATACCATGGAGCGGAGATGGGAAATACATTCTCGCATTAAGAAGTGGATTCCAGGACCGAATGCCCGGACCGAATGACCCCGCAGACATTGTCCTGATTGATACCCAACAAAGATACTCAGTCAAAAAAATCGATCAGACTAGTGCATGGAACCCTCAGCAAGGAACTATGCTTTACTGGAATCCAGAATCACCAAAAACTCAATTTTTCTTCAATGACAGAGATAACAAAACAGGAAAAGTGTTTTGCGTTCTTTTTGATATCGTGAAAGGAAAAAGGTTAAAAGAGTATCGGTATCAGAACACTCCAATAGGAAATAGCGGAGTAGCTCAGAAAGGAGGTCACTTCCTTGGCATAAATTATGCACGAATGGCCAGACTAAGACCAGTGACTGGCTACAAAGGGACACACGACTGGACTGTTGGGCAAAAGTATCCAAAGGATGATGGCATATTCAAAGTCCGCACAAATGACGACACAAAATCCCTCCTCATATCCTTTCATGATCTTGAGATAAAATTAAAAGAAATATACAAAAACGATAAAATACCATCACTCTTCATAAACCATACTCTTTGGAACAGAGAAGATGACAGGATCTTTTTCTTTGCCAGAGGAGGATGGAATGGCATCGGAAAAGAAAAGAAAATAAATCAGGCCTTTGTAATGAATTCAGACGGTTCAAAACTCAAGCCGTTATCAAAGCATATCGGAGGCCATCCGGAATGGGGCTATGACGGCAAAATGATAGGGCGGATTGGAAATGATCAGGTTATTTTTGACACAAATTCACAACGAGTAATTGGTTCAATAGGGACACCCTCTATTTTCCCTAACCCTGAAGGAGACATTGCACTATCTCCCGACGGTAAATGGTTCGTGAATGGCTACAAAAACAAGAAAAAGAGAGAAAATTATTATGTCATTTATAATATAAAGGACGGATCCCATGTAAGGACCAAGGGATTTGATATAGGGAAATGGATTTCAGGTGATCTTAGACAGGACCCTTCTCCATGCTGGAACCGAGACAGTAACAAGATCTTAGTTCCCGGACTTTCGGATAATGGCAAATCGCGGCAGCTATTTATTTTGGATATTAAATCAAATTAAATCTAATGTTGGTGCCAACACCAAGATGAAAGCACTAACCGTTCTCATTACTATTTTTTTATATGCTTGCCCATTAATGGCAGGTAGTGCACGAGACTATCTAGATAAATCGAATGCCTGGTTCAACTCGACAGAAGGCAAAAAAATCATCAGTAATGTACTCTCTCATCGTGACAAGAATGGAATCTGGCCCAAGAACATCGACACTACTCAAAAAAGAATTCAAAAAGAAATCCGAGGCACTTTTGATAATTCAGCAACCCTGAACGAACTAAGACTCATTGCGCATGCATTCCAATCTACAGATAACCTAGAATACAAAAGTGCTTTTTTGAAAGGCCTCGCATGCATTTTAAATGCGCAATACAAGAACGGAGGATGGCCTCAAAGCCCTAAACCTTCCGGATACTCTCAGCACATCACATTCAACGATGGGGCTATGGTTGGAATTCTAAATTTTTTGCGAGAAGTATATAGTCATAAAATATATGGTTTTGTACCTAATAACATTATCAACCGTACAGAAAACTCCTTCGATCAGGGAATTAAATGCATCCTTAAATGCCAAATTAAAGTGAACGGTCAATTAACTGCCTGGTGCGCCCAGCATGATAAAATTACTTTTGCGCCTAAGGGAGCAAGGTCCTATGAACACGCATCAATTAGTGGCGGTGAAAGCGCTGAAATTACTTGTTTGTTGATGAGCATTGAAAAACCTACTAATCAAATTAAAGAATCAATAATTGCTGCAGTGAAATGGTATGAACGCTCAAAAATTACTGGTCTCAGATATAAAAAGGTTGATGGAGATAACAAAATCGTTACAGACTCGAATGCTCCAGTGATGTGGGCGCGATTTTATGAAATCAAAACCAATCGCCCGATTTTCAGCGGAAGAGATGGCAAAATTAAATATTATGTCTCCGAAATTGAATTTGAAAGGCGTAATGGATACGCATGGTATGTGAGATCTGGGGAGAAAGTCCTAAAATCATGGAAAGATTGGAAATTTAAGTGAGAATTCTCAACTACTCCTCCGAGCTCAAATCATATTTATTTAAATAGATCCAATTCAAAAAAAAAATCGTAACTATTGGTGGCTAGTATGTTACACAGATTCAAAATAAAAAAAAATCTACGTGAAAATTCTAGTAACTCCTTAATCATCAAATATCAAAACCCAACAGCCAACACTTATGAAAAACATTTTTAAAGGCGTAATTGCTACAATTTGCTTCACTAGCTTCAATCTTTATGGATCAGAAAAAATTCTTACAGCTTTTGAGAATTCTAACTCAGATCTCACTCAATGGCAGATAGTCGATGATGGTGTTATGGGTGGTCTATCAAAAGGAAAATTTAAGATCTCCGATTCAGAATCTCTAATCTTTAAAGGCAATCTTTCTCTTAAAAATAATGGAGGATTTTCATCTATCAGATCGAAAAGAACATCACTGGATTTGAGTAGTTACAAAGGCATAAAAATCAGAACTCGTGGTGATGGAAGAAATTACAAGATCCGCCTTGAAAGCGATTCCAAATATCGTCGCATGGCAGTCTCATTTCAACATGAATTCACGACAGTCAAAGGTGAATGGTCTGAAATATTTATCCCATTTGAAAAATTAAAAGCAAGTTTCCGGGGTTGGAATCTTCCTAACATGCAATTCAATTCGAAAACTATTAAAAGAGTTGGCATCATAATTGCAGACAAAAAAGAAGGACCCTTCGAGCTAGAAGTTGATTGGATAAAAGCTAGTTAGTAAAAATTATTTCACAGGCGTGTAGTCTTATTTGCCCCTGAGTAAAACTAAGCAATAATATCCTTCACCACTTTGCCACCATTTGAACCAGTAAGTCTATGTTCTCGCCCCTGGTGAAAAAACTTAAGTTTTTCATGGGACACGCCTAAAATATGAAGCACCGTAGCATGAAGATCACGGAAGTGCATTCTTCCTTCCTGTGATTTAGCACCGGTCGGATCAGTTTTCCCATGGACGTATCCACCCTTCACCGCTCCTCCTGCTAACCAAAAAGTGAACCCATTGGCATTATGACCAGTCTCATCTTTGTTATCAGAGGGATTTAATCCTGGCCTGCCAAATTCGCCTCCCCACACTACAAGAGTGTCCTCAAGCAATCCTCTTTGTTCGAGGTCACCCAGGAGCGCCGCTATTGGAGCATCAGTACTTTCGCAATTAGCCCTCAAATCACGCCGGTGATCCTTGTGCTGATCCCATCCATTATGAGATACCTGAATGTAGCGAACTCCCGCCTCAGCAAATCTCCGAGCCAGAAGGCACTGACGCCCAAAGTCGGAAGGCCTACACGTTCCTACCTTAATATTCTTCCCTACTCTGTACCTTTCCAGAGTATCAGCTGATTCCGTGCTGATATCCATCAAATCTGGCACAATCATTTGCATCCGAAAACCTAGTTCCATTGATTCTATGGCCCCATCCAATGCATCATCATTGTTCCTAAAAGACAAGTGCTCTCTATTCATTGATTGCAAAGCATCAAGTTGAAGCCTCTTGACTTTTTCGGGTAAATGATCGCCCAAAACATTGGGAATTGTCGCATCAGACATACTTTCACCATTTACTCCTATCGGTGTTCCAGAATATCTCGAAGGTAAGAACGCGCTGGAATGAACGAATGACTCATGAGCATTTAAACTTATAAATCCTGGAAGATTCTCGTTTTCGGTTCCTAATCCGTAGTTTATCCAAGACCCAAAGCTTGGTCGAGGACGGAGCCGTTCGCCGGTCTGCATTTGTCGAAAGGATTGCGCGTGATTTCCAGTATCTGCATACATCCCGTTCAGAACGCATAACTTGTCTGCATGTTTTGCCAGTTCCGGAAAAAGTTCAGAAACCCACAAACCACTATTCCCATGCTGACTAAATTTGAATACTGAACCCGGATGCTCAGTCTTAGTTGTCTGCGGTTTATAATCAAAAGTATCTAAGTGAGCAGGACCGCCCGGCATACACAGAAAAATGACCCTCTTTGCACGTGCCTTAAGATCGTTGGAATTGTTCTGAGTAGCCATCAAGGCATTCGACAACCCACTAAATGCAAGCGCACCAAAACCACAGGACCCTGCACTTAACATTTGTCGTCTGGAAAATTCCGCCATCCTATCTCTAATCTATATATCTAAACTCATTGCTTGCCAAGAGAACTTGGCAGAAACTTGCCCAAGATCTAACAAATTCATCATTACCTTTAAGCTTAGCTCTTACCCCTTGAATATAATCTAAAGCCGTGACAGCCTCGTTTACCGAAGGTAACCGCCTCAACACTTTTAAGTACATTTTTTCTACCCTCTTCTCATCAGATACATTTTCATTTCCAAGAACATCATTGGCAATCACCTTTGATTGCTCCACCACAAGTGGTGAATTTAAGTAAAATAAGGCCTGAGTTGGAATGTCTGTTTTTTCTCTTAGTCCTGTGACGGAGAATCCATCTGGTAGATTAAATGCGACTAGATCAGGAGGTTGCGCATCTCTTAGCATGCACAAATAAATGCTCCTGTGATTACTGGCCTGATGAAGGTACTTTGCTTCACCAGGAGGCCAGTTCAGAAGAACATCTAATTTATCAACTGCTGATCCATTAGTGGATCCAGCGATCAAGTCCCCAGATGCCTGCAGTATACGATCCCGATTAGTCTCAGCATCAAGCCGGCGACGACTATGTCTACCCACAAAAATATTATCAGGATCAACCGACAACAACTCTTCATCCTCAATGTAACTATCTAGCTGATAGGTTCGACTAAGAACTATAATCTTAATGAGATTTTTTATCGACCAATCCTCATTCATGAAACGAATCGCGAGATCATCAAGTAGAGCCGGGTGCGACGGCCTCGATCCATAAAAACCAAAATCGTCCGGAGTATTGACAATGCCTCTTCCAAACAAATGCTGCCAAACTCGGTTCACTAGGACACGCGCAGTTAAAGGATGCTGCCCGCTCACTATCCATTCAGCTAATTGCAAGCGACCACTAGAATCAGAACCAATACTAAAAGAATCTGGATCTGAAACCAGGACACTTGGAAAACCTCGTGAAACACTAGCTCCTAGTTTTTTTGAATTCCCGTTAATGTTAATCTTGCAATTCTCTACCTTCTCTTTATCCCTAACACCCATTGCCCACGCCTTCTGAACAGTCCCCACTTTCTGCCCTGAAGAGGAATGTAAACTCTTAACTTCCTCAACACTCAAGGCCCTATCAAAAATTGCCAACTCGGCAAGCTGCCCATTGAGAGGGGCAAAATTATCATTCCGAGAACCTACAAATATTTCCCGATCAGGATTTTTCGCAATTTTAATTTCAGTATCAATTTCTGGATCTTTCCCTCCATTAAGGTAAAGGCGCACCCGATCATTAGATCTAACCATCACAACATGATTCCAACTCCCTTCCGGTATCTCATTCGATCCTGCAATACTTTGGTCTAACTCTGTTCCGTTCCAAATAAATAATTTTCCCGTAACGGATTTATCATGCTTCCCTCCGATCCCTATATTCTCTCCTGCCTGCTTATCATCTCCGTCCTTTGCATACGAAAAAAGGTATGCAGTGATGGGCTGCGAAGAATTCCCTGTATCATTCCTGAACCAAAATGATACAGAATAATTATCATACGGAACGGTAGATTTAACCCTCATTCGACCGTTATTACATTTTGCATAATCCTCATCTGAAAGACTTATCCCTTTCTCTAAAGCAATTTCATTAGTGGCTTCTTTGAGTGTAGAGTAAACTAACGGATTGAGACCTTCAGTGACTTCCTTTAATTCTGATCGAAATACAGGAACCCTAGAATTGTCCTCCTGATTGTCAGGCAATCTATCCAGCAATTCATGCAAAGGTGTAGAAGGAGCTGTGAGCGCTTCATTAGCAGCCTTTCCCCATAACGTTTCTGTACTCTTAAAAATTCCGGCCAATCCGTAGTAATCCTTAGACGATATTGGATCATGCTTATGGTCATGACAGCGGGCACAGGAAACACTCATCCCCAGTAAGGCTGTGGTCACAACATTTATCTGGTCATCCACTACATCCATAGCAAAATTTTCATTCATCGCCTTAGCAGGCTTAGATCCAATGGCAAGAAAACCCGTAGCAACTAAGTTTCGGTTACGCTCTTCAACATCATCTACAGACAATAAGTCTCCTGCAATTTGCTCCTTAATGAATCGATCATAGGGAACGTCACGATTAAAAGAATTTATTACATAATCTCTAAATCTCCATGCATGAGGAAATGTCGCATTACGTCCCAACCCATCATTACCATTCGATTCACCATAACGAGCAATATCTAACCAATGCCTCCCCCACCGCTCCCCAAAAAACTGCGATGACAGCAACTCGTCCACCAGAGCAGAAACGGCTTCATCTGAGTCACGCTTATAAGCTAAAACAAAATTATTTATCTTTTCCACTGAAGGAGCTAACCCAATCAGATCATAGTACAAGCGCCTTATCAGAGTCTGTGGCAAAGCGGCCTTAGCTGGCGGTAATTTTTTAGATTCTAATTTACTCAAAATAAAACGATCTATCCTATCACGAGGCCACTCCAAATCTTTTACCTCGGGCAAGGATCGCTCACTGACTGGTTCCAATGACCATAACTGTTTTTTTGGTTTGGGATTTACAATCTTTCCTGCCCGTGGATCAGGGGCACCCATTCCGACCCATCTAACGAAGTCTTGGATCACCCCCTCGGGAAGCGATTCCTTATCCTTCGGAGGCATCGCGAGATCATCATTTCCCCTTATAGCACGAATTAGGAGGCTGTCTTGAGGGTTCTCTTTAATTATGGCCGGACCAGATTCACCTCCTCTTAAAATATCGTCACGAAACTCAAGTGAAAGGCTCCCTCCAAGTTCGTTAGACGCGGAAGAATGACATTCGTAACAATATTTAACCAAAGCCGGACGGATCTTGCTCTCAAAAAAAACCAAACCATCCCCAATCGCTAATTCATAAGGAAATAAAATCAGAACTAAAAGCCCTGTCCATTTTGTTATGATGCGCGTGAAATTCATGCACTTACTCTCCTGTCAATTTGAAGCTATCTCGTTACTTAACTTATAACAAGAACATATATAGGCACTAGCTAAAACTAAAGACCTCTCCCTAAAAGTTTATTTTTTCTTTTTTGTCCCTGCCATCGGCGCAGTTTCAAAGAACTTCCCATCCTCAATCAGGCGCGGGTCATTTGTTGAAGATAGCTCCCTCATTAATTGACTGCGCAACTTATCAACCTGCTTCTTATATTTTGAATCTTCAACAACATTCCTCATCTGATGAGGATCTTTTCTGAGATCATATAACTCCTCTCGGGGCCTCTTCCCGTACGCATGATCAAAGAAAAATTTCACATTTGGATCTTTACGCTTACTTACAATCCAAGCCTTCGTAGGACCAGCGTCTTCATCAGGTATCGTAATAAATGTATTATTCGTCAATTGATTCACATTGGCTTCCTTTGGTCCATCCAAACCATAATGGTCTCCTAGTGGATATCTCTCCGGCTTAAAGTTAATGACAAAAAGAAAGTCTTTTGTTCTGAGTGCACGCTGAGGGTATGGTAAATCTCCTGCACGTGCTCTGGCAACGTGCCTTTCTCTTCCAGTCAATACATGATCTCTGGATCCATCAACGAGTCCTTGCTTATCGGATTTCAAAGTAGGCCAAATAGACTTACTAGTCATGACCTTAGGCCTTCCAACTCCACCAATTTCAAGGAAAGTGGCAGCCAGATCAGGCAAGCTCACAAAATCATCGACTACGCGACCCCCTTTGACTCCGGGACCTGACACTGAAAGAGCGACCCTAGTTCCAAAATCGTATAAGTTACATTTCCCATGAGGAAATCCAGCTGGGCCATGATCACCCGAAATGACAATTAATGTATTATCGAATTCACCTACCTCTTTCAGTTCAGATACGAGCACTCCCAAAGCCATATCAAAAGCACAAACTTCACCCAAATAATCTGCAAAGTCCTCACGTATTTCAGGAACATCGGGCAGGAATGGAGGAAGCTTTCCCTTTAATGAATCCGGATCAATGCTCCATAAATTTTTACCAGATCCTTTTATCCATTTTCTGTGAACATTTGTTGGTCCAAACCAATAAGCAAATGGCTTCCCCTTTTCTTTTTTCTCCAGCATATCACGAAAGTTAGACCGGACCTGATCCTTTAAAGAGTCTTTGGCTTCGATCAAGCTCTTACCATTGGACATTAGTTTCGTAGCAGTTTGAGAAAAACCGTTGAAGCTCGATCCATTCTTATGAAAAGAATTTTCACTCCCACCGTAGGGCGCATCACGAGGCGTTCCTGGAGACCAGACCTTCCATGTAAAACCAATGTGATATCCACTCTTTTCTAAAAGGAGAGGCCATGAAGGTATGGAAGAGTCCCAGACTGCGCCCTGCAATATAGCTCCTCTCCCTGTCCTCCAGAAGTGCTGCCCTGAAAGAATAGAGCTTCGACAAGGAGTACATGAAGGAGCATTAACAAAAGCATTGTTAAATAATACACCGGCCTTAGAAAGAGCATCAAAGTTTGGTGTATTAATGGCATCATTCTCGGTCCCTTCACCATCAGCCTTTGCATAAGCGGAAGCGTGCCTGCCCCAGTCATCTGCAAAAGCAAACAAAATATTCGGACGATCCGAAGCAAGGGATGAAGACAGGAAGGTCCTCAGCACAATTAAACAGCCAAAAAATATTATCTTATTCATTAGGGATTTGATGTTCATTTTTATTCAAAATTTGCTCTAGCATATTGGCATGATTCATAATCACCGCCTTATGATTTGTATTCGAAGCAATATTCACCCACTCATCCGGATCTTTCAGATGATCATAAAGCTCTTCAGATCCATCAGCATATCTGATGTATCTAAATCTCTCACTTCTCACTGCGTGATTGCCCTTCTTAAATGTAGTGAGTGCCGGGAAAATCCATTCTACATTTGGGTTGTCTAGTAAGGGCTTAACACTAATCCCATCGAGCCCTCGCAATTTAGGTAATCCACAAAGCTCATTAAGCGTAGGAAAAAGACTAAGCAATTCAACGGGACGTGAACAACGGCCGCCCTTTATCCCTCCAGGAACAGAGATGATCAGAGGGACTCGCGTTGACCGCTCCCACAATGACCGCTTGGCCCAACTTTTCTTTTCACCAAGATGAAAGCCATGATCAGAGAATAAGACTATAATTGTATTATCCGAATAGGGGCTTGCATCAAGAGCATCCAGCAAACGACCGACCTGATGATCCGTGTAGGTGACACACGCATGGTAAGCCTGTATCGCTTCTATCCATTTACCAGACTCAACGAACCACTCATGTTTGGGAGGCGTTGGATTGGCAATTAACTGAATAGCAGCACTGGGCAAGTCATCTCTATCCTTATCATTGATAACAGGCAATTTAACTTCAGAGATTGGTCTGGATTTAAAATATTTAGCTGGAGCAAAAAGAGGAACATGAGGCCTGTAGAAACCGACTGCTAGGAAGAAAGGTTTAGTGAATTCCTTTTTTAGCTGGTCAATTGCCCAGCTCGCATCCTTGTAATCACTATGTTCCTCCTCACTATAATTCTGAGGACCAAAGTCCCAAAGCTTAGTTGGACTCGGAACTTGCTCTTGCACCTTTTTATCAAGGCCTAACATTTGACCGGGTCTCGGACCATATTTTTTGAAAGACAGATTATCTACTTTGGAGCCGTGAAATATCTTTCCTGTCGCGAGCGTCTCATAACCAAACTTGCCAAAGTACTGTGTGAGTGTGATTCGATTCTTATTTTTAGGGGAATTACGGAACCAGGGTCTATTGATGTAAATACCTGTAGTCGAGGGTCTCAAACCAAGCATCAAGCTAGTCCTGGAAGGATTACAAATTGGAGCTTGGCAGTGAGCGTTAGTGAACAAAACGCCTCTTGAGGCTAATCGATCAATGTTAGGAGTCCTTGCCTGAGAATTAGTCTTAAGACACCCCACCCAATCATTAAGATCATCTATAGCAATGAACAAAACGTTATGCCTGCCAGCATCAGATTTCGAATGGACTTGATTCAATGAAGATATAATAAAGAAAAGCGTTGCGAATAGAGATCTCATCTTCATCAGTAAAACTCTTAAGGGCCTTAACGTCATTCTCATGATTTAAAATCAAGACAAATCAGTTTTCTCGAATCTCTGATAAGCAATTTCCCATTCGAGTATGCAGGATGACACCAGTTCTTGCCGCAGACTTGAACTCGTCCAATTTCTTTATATGAGCCAGGATCATCTTCAAATAAAATCAGTTCCCCCCTATCATTTAACATCATCACTTGATCCTTTAATCCAATGAACGCCGCAAAAGCCTGGCCCGCACTGGTCCTCACATTTCCGTCCTTAGACCAGGCTAATTTTCCGGTCTTTGCATCTATACACAGGACTTGTTTTTTTGCCAGAAAATACAAATTATCCCCCATGCAAATCGGACTAGCAAAGTTAGGAGCCATGTCCCTACCTAATTTCCAAGACTCCTCAGCAGTCAGTTCCCCTCCCTTTGCCGTGACCTTCACCGCAATCAATCCTATTTCATGAGAACCAACGATGACCATGTCCTTATATATCGTAGGAGCCACAACGTGCCGGCCATAACTAGTTGACATCGGCACTCTCCATAAAAGTTTTCCATCAATCCTATCTACACCGACTAATCCCTTTACAGTAAAACAAACGACCTGTTTAACACCGGCCAAAGTAGTCACAATTGGAGGAGAGAATGCTGCCTGATCGTCCTGTGATTTCCAGATCACATTTCCATTTTTTTTATTTAAACAGACGATACCGGCGCCCTTGCCACCAGCCAAAGCAATGACATGATTTTCGTCTATGAATGGGCTCGCTGTATACCCATGCCGAGATGCCCCCAGAGCATTGCCCTTCTCTCCAATGTAAGGAGAATCAAAATCCTTCGTGTAATTTTTACTCCAAAGAAGATCTCCACTCAAAAGGTCAATACAGTGCAACTCTCCTTTGCATGACTGAAGCACAACAATTTCACCATCACTCACAGGAGCACATCGAGGCCCTGTTCCAAACCCATCCTTATGAGGAGAATCCAGAACGTCTTTCCATATAGGTTTGGCGTCACCCAACTTCATGGCAGTGTAAGTCTCTTTGCCTTTCTGAAAATCACCGTAAATAGCGATATCATTAATAATGATTGGAGCCGCATAGCCGTCAGTCACTGCCCGAGTCCAGAGAACCTCTGGCTCATTTTTAAGATTCAAAGAATCAATTGAACCGGGAGACATGAGCCCATTTTGCTGAGGGCCCCGCTGATGAGGCCAGTCAGCGGCAAAAGAATCAGATTGGATATTTGAGAAAAATATTAAACTTAATAACAGTAAAAGGATATTCCTCGACATCATGCCTCAATGGTACAAGGCAAATGGCTAAGAAATCAAGCCTGACGACCCATGAACTAAAGGGTCATCCTTCAGGACTCAGTTGCATTAATTTTCATTTTCCATTTGGGTAATGGGTCGTGATCGCCCAAATCCTCCCAATCAGGCAAAGGTCACATTGATCATGTAAGAAAACACTAAGCAATAATCATCTTCTATTCCCTGCAGAGCTTAACGTGTCATGTAGCCTCTCAAGGAGAAGTAAACTCTCTCTGTGAATCTTAGGCGAAGCGCTTGGATCTCCTATATAGATCTCCCCATAAGGAGGTTCTCTGTATGAATATGTGTATGGAGGTTCTCTGTCCCATTGTGAAATCGGAATGATATATCCTATCTCATCCATGCCAAGATTGAAATTCATGTTAATAGCCCCTTCCATCTGACTCCTTAATGGAGGAACCTCAACTGGTTCAGTTATAATGTCCGCCCCTTCTGGGCTCTCAATTCCTCCATCAACAATTTCAGGAAAAACTTCACCCGGACTTGTAATGATTTCAAGATCCCCGATTCGAATCGCATTAATTTCAGATTTGACCTCAGTATTAAACGGCAATCCATACATGCCTGGGTGAACCAGGCCCAATGCGACCGCAACTTTTAGGGGCCAACCAATCGGAATGAAAATTGTCTTAGCTGTAAAAGCAATTCCCTGAAAAGACATGTCTTCGACACCGTTTTTCTGAGATGCATTCAGTGCCTCTGCAGCTAATATCGCGAGATTCTCCCCCTGTGCCTTGGACTTAGATCCGGGTCCATTCACCTCACCAAACCTATCTGATATATTGATATTAAGCTGAGTCATCAATCCCCCTACTGGCCCAGTAAAATAAATAGCCTTACCCCCAAAACCTTTAAACCCACCTTTCCCATCCAGCCCGCTCTCCATTGCCTCTCTATAGTAATGCACGAAGTCTGAACTGATAAGAGGAAAATCTGATCCGAACCCTTCTGGGTGCATGCCCCAAGAAGAGAGGGTCGCTATAGTTTCTCCTGTCTTTTGATTTCTAAACAAAGCCACTGGTAATTTTTTATCAACGACTACTGGGGGTCTAGAATCATGAGTAAAGTTTTCCATTGGCACCTCAGCCTCAGCAAGAACAGTATTAGCAGGAACAAGTTGACTTACTGACTCTAAAATAGATTCAAATATTTGATCCTGTAGGTAAGCAATATATCCATCATCAAATTTTCTCCCTATGAACTCTTTATAACTCCAAAGGCCAATCGTGTCCGGCGCATTATGGGTATGAGTTGCCGCAAAACTGACATGAGTAATGTGAGGAGCCTCCTCAACTAACCTCTCCCTAATGTCAAGATATCGATCATGCGTTATCCCAATACTATCTATACTAACTAAAACGATAATTGCTCCATTATTTTTAAAGGCAATTGCTCTTGCCCATAATGGATCATGAATGCCCTGCGCTGCCCGTTTATTTCCGAAACCTGCCAGCCAAATAAGGTCAAATGTTCCATTGCCGTTCTTGTCCTCATATTGATCAATATCAGGATCAAACGCTCCATCTCCATCCTGATCGACCCAAGAGTCATAAAGTTCAATCTGGGGAGTAATGTCCCGTACACCTACCCCAACTTCTAATTGATTGACTTGACCCCACTTTCCAGGTTCCGGGAAAGTTATGTCTATAGAAGTTCCTCGATGCGGCCCCCTAGTAGTCACAAATAGTGCAACGAGTAAGAAAAGAACCAAAACCGCCAAGAGAATTAATCCTCTTTTGAGGTACAGCAAAAACTTCATTCTTAATTTTTCTTAGTCCAATTCCCACATGGATGTTGGCTTGGAAAAGACACTTGGAACAAGTCGAAACGATTGCATATAAAAAATTGCCACACTTGCAATACAAGCATGGCAACAATTCAGATAATTTAAGTAAACTATTCCTTCACTTTTGTCATTTCGAAAGTGTAATCAGCCGAATCTCCAACTTTGCCTGAATCATCAGCGGAAAATATTTGAACTTCGATTGTTTTTTCATCAACTTTGCGAAAAGCAACTGCTGCTGTTTGTGTTTCATCAGCATCATTAATGCTCGTGTACTTGAGCATCGGCATGTCCCCTTTGGGACCCCACTTACCCGTGATCTTACTTCCCCTAGAATTAAATCCTGACTGCTCAACATCTCCGCTCTTTGGATTAATACCTATGACACTAAATCCCTCGACTCCAGGCATTTTAAGGTGCGATGAAATGATGTGATCCTTGACTGCCCATTTATATGATATTTCCAACTTGTTACCGTCTCTTTCAACGCTCCAGGAACCAATGATCCAACCGATTCCGTCCTGCTCTATTCTTTCTCCAAGCGATGCCTGAGAATTAAAAATTAAAGAGGAACTGGCAATGATTATAAGAGTAATTAATTTCTTCATTTTAAGTTAAATTCTTGAGGTTAATTGTTTGGAGATCATCAAAGAAGAGCCCCAGAAAAATACGTGACCACCATACTCTTTTAATTGTCACTTTAAAAGTATTTATTACCTCTATTCAGTTTGTGACAGTCCTCATTAAAATCTCAGCACATCGCTCGAGACACTGAATCTCTTCTCCTGAATATTCGTACTCCCCTGCCTTACCGACTCCAAGCGTCGCGATTACATTTCCTTCCTCATTAATTAAAGGAACAACGACGGCTCCCTCAACCTTAGTGTCTTTTGCTGACGGTCTAGCAACCCCAGAATCATCTGTCTGTAGATTACACATAGTGACCGGCTCTTTACGCTCAGCACAAATGCCAGCCATTCCCTTACCTATTGGAATCTTTCCAGCCATAGTAGCGATGTGCTCAGGGAGTCCAATCTGACTCACCAGGTGTAGGAAAGAATCACCCAAATCTGCTCGATGTAACGTGCAATTCTTCGCATCAAAAGCCTCAAAGATTACATTTAAGGATTTTTTAATCCGGTCTTCTACGGAAGAGTCTTTGCCTAAAACTTCATCAAGAGTGGCAAGGAGATCAGTTGACGTTTTCATAAAATGATAATGGCTAAGAGGAGACAAAACTTCTAATATCTTTATTCGCCTGACTAAGGTCCGGCTTACCGTCTTTAATAGAGTAGTGAATACGATGAGTCGTAGTTGACCCATTAGCGTGAACGCTAACTAACCGAATTTGATGATTCCCATCCTTAAGATCACTTATCTTAATCCAAAATTCATTTTTAGGACTAAGGACAGAAGTCCAGGTAGTTGCATCATAATCGTTATTGACCTGATATTTTTTTTGACCCTTATTCTCTCCATCATTGTAAGCAATCATTGCTATAGCGGGAATACTAGGCCTAATTTGACCTCTTAAGTGAAGGACTCCATCAATGTATTTAAGACTTAAATCATCGATTGAAAGGATCGGTGTTTCATTTGATTCTTTAGATGTACCACTAAAAACAGGATGCACTAACAACCGAATCGCGTGAGCATTTGTAAGAAAAGACCCTTTACCTTCGTTTCTCCACTCCTGGCGGTAAGTATAATTTCCTGCACCCATTAAAGCAGTTCCATTAGATGACTCGGATTTAGTCGCTAAATTATGAGGCAAGGACAAGCCATGCCCAAGTTCATGTATGGTCCCTCCTATGTAAGTCGTATTGAACTTTGCCAATGTAAAGGGTTCGTACCCTCTATGCTCTTTAACCTGAATTTTTGTTTTTGTTCCATCCACTTTCAAACCATCAATGTTAAGCCAATCAGAATCAGCAACAAAGCAGATGCCTTTGTTCTGGTTAGCGCCCATTCCATAATAAGGCGAATATATTTTGACTTTTTTCCCATCAGTTCTTGATAACCCACACACTATCAGAAGTGTTTCCGATTCAGCATTTATTCCCTTCTTGGCCAATGCTTTAGAAACCTCATTATAGATTCTACTCCCAGATTTATATGAATAAGTCCCGTCGTCATTAGCTGTTCCTTTCACTTCATGAAGCTTCAACTTGCCATTTTCCTTCTCCAATGAAAGCTCACTTTTCCCATAACCAAGCTTTGCCATCTCAACAGAAAAGAACTCTTGAATATCCTTCATAATCTTATCCCACCTCTGAAGATGATTTCGAAGAGGCTCTCTGTCTTTCGGATAAAAATATACCACTCTTAGTTTTTTACCATGATCCTCCGGACTCTGACTTTGCCATTTTTTAATTTTTCCTGCTATATAATGAGCTTGATCAGATTGTGAATTAACTTGAGACCAATCAAATGATTCGCCATTGGAATTCCTTACCTCTCGGGCAAATTGCGTAATAGTTAAGAGAATAAATGGAAACAATATTGGGATAATTTTTTTCATAAAAAATTTAAGATTAATTTTCTCTGTTAGCTAACTTTGCAATGAAGTAATATTTTATATTTAATGGACTCACTTGCCTCGAAGCGACATGCCTAACTCTTCAGCACGACCGTCTGGCAATTCCATAATCTGAATCTTTCGAAAATGAATTTCAGCACCTTCTGATTCCAAGCACAAGTAACCCTTTCTAAGGTCAGCTTCTCGAATCCCATTAACAAACTTTCCATTAATTGACAACTTAACTGTGCCGTCCACTGCAACGACAACGTATCGGTTCCATTCACCTTTTCCTTTGCATCTCATTTCATAAGACATGCTCCGACTCCCGCGAGGATTTTCAGGAACTGCCCTCATTCCACCTGCCCCGAAAAGCTCACCACTGACATAGCCTAGATGATTTGGCTCACCATTCCTTTTCTTGTGTATATAGGGCCACTGAAGTTCAAGCATTTGAACTTCCATTCCCTTAGGCAACCGCCCCTTAGGTTTAGCATCGCTCCACAAAAAGATTCCAGAATTACCACCCGCTTCCATATGACGCCATTCAATTACCAATATGAAATTCTCGTATTGCTTTTTGGACCGCATAACACCTATGGGATGGCCTGAGCAAATAATCATGCCATCTTTAACGGACCAAGTATCAGGCGAAGTATTAACATCGACCCAGTTCGTTAAATCCTTACCATTGAATAAATTCACAAAACCCAGATCCTTGTCTGAGTTCCCATCTTCATTCGCTGAACTGCCTATGACCAGAAATATTTTTAGTGCCACGCAAATTAGTAGAAAATTTTTCATGTGTTCAGATTAATCCATACATTCCACATCAAGGAAGGAGAAAAGGGAAATCCTTTAGGATTAGTTAATCCTCAAAAAAACAGGTTGCTGTCACAATAGAAGAAAAACCTCTTAAAATTCTACGCTACCTGAACAGCCTGCTAACAATTTAGTTAGCCACTCTAATGCCAACACTAATATCATTTTCAGAAAATAATTAGCTTCATTTATCCAACTCGCCGACGGGCTTACTTTCACTATTTTTTTCTAATTTCTTTAAGATATGAGGCGCATAGACATTACCCTGATCAGCTGACATTCGTAACCACTTGATAGCCTCATCTAAATCCTTCTCTACTCCAGAGCCTCTCTGATAACTCTGCCCTAGAAAGAGCTGAGCAGATGCATCACCTGAAAGTGCTTTTTCTTTCATCGCTTTTACTTCTGTAGACATTTCCTGATCACCTTTCGTGTCTTCTTTTGAAGTAGAATCAACCGAATTATCTAATTCTTCATCAGGCAACACAGAATCCAGATCAAGAAGAGGAGCCTTTTCTATTGTCTTATTTGAACTGATATTTTTTTTCTCTTCAGGCTTTGTTTCGATCGCCTCATTACTTTTTTCCTTTGCGCAACCCATAAAGAAAATGACCGTTACCAGAGCAGTAAGTACAAAACGCATAACAAAACATCCATTTAAAAATTAACTAATCAAGTCCACAATCATTTTTTAGCATCATTTCTTTCTCTTCAGGTTAGGGACCTGATCCTCCTCATTCTCTGGCATCCATTTTTTGTAACCATTAATTAGACCTGAGTATTCAGGCTTCTGAGCAATATTGTCCCACTCATGAGGATCCACATCATGATCATAAAGCTCCTCCGTTCCATCAGCATATCGAATGTAACGCCACCTCTTAGTCCTCAGTGCGTGATTCCCTTTTTTGTAAGTCATGAGGGCGGGCCTTTCCCAATTCTCTTGATTCCCTTTGAGCAAAGGAAGAACACTCACTCCATCGCATGATCTATCCCTCGGCATACCGCAAACCTCCAAAAGAGTGGGATAAAGAACTGTCAAATCAATCGGCACATTGCAAACGCTCCCCTCCTCCGTCATTCCTGGCACAACAAAAATGAAAGGAACATGAGTGCTTTTTTCCCATAACATAAATTTCTCGATATGGTCTTTTTCCCCCAGATGAAATCCATGATCAGACCAAAGAACAATGACAGTATTATCTTTAGGTAAACTGCGTTCGACCTCATCCAGCAACTTACCGACCTGAGCATCAGCAAAAGCGCAACAGGCCGCGTATGATTTAATAAAATCACGATAAGATCCGGGCATCTTTGATTCCAGCTTTTGCATTCCTTGCCAGAACCATTTCGTACTTCTGTGAAGTTTCGATGCACCCTCAGGCAAGTCCAGCAAATCGTTAGTCTTACGCTTAGGCATGGGAACATCCCCAACTATCGAGTGATACTTTTTAGGTGCAAAAAAAGGTGAATGAGGTCGGTAAATTCCACAAGCCAAGAAAAGAGGCTTATCACTATTCCAGTTTTTAATCGAATCGATACAATATTCTATAGTGTTATAATCTATACTTTCGTTTTCTTTGTTTGGAAAAATCCCCCAATCCGTGCGTATGGATCCATACTCTGGCGCATTATTTAACTTCTTAACAGGATGAGGCTGAGCAATCATGTGCTTGAAGGAATGAAAAGAGGGTCCGTCATGAAAGGCTCCATTGAGTTTATGATGGAAAATCTTTCCGGCACCTTTTACTAAGTATCCAAAATCTTTAAACTTCTGAAAGATGGTCTTACGGTTCGGCAAAGCTCCTCTCCAATCACTGTTATTGCCATAAACACCAGTAGTTGAAGGCCTGAGACCAGTAAGAATTGAAACCCTTGATGGGTTACAAGCTGGCGAAGGGCAATACGCATGGGTAAAAAGCATCCCTTTACTGGCTAACCGCTTTAAGTTAGGTGTCTTGATGGGTGAGTCCGGATCAAGCAAAGAAATCCAGTCATTCATATCATCGATTGCTATGAAAATAACATTGGGCCGATCAAGGGCATGAGCTAAATTGACTGTCCCAAAAAGAAGCAGAACTAAATGAAATGAAATTTTGTTAATCATAAAATTGTTATATCTTGATATAAGAAGATATTAATTTATAAGAGATAAACACATCTGAAATTAAAATATTAATAAGATCCGACTCACAATGAAACTCATCGCAACAATAGTATCATCCATAATATTTCTTAGCAGTCTGACAATGGCTCAAGCTGACGAAAAGAAACAAAAAAATATAGAAGCTGTAGCTAAAGAAATCAAAGCCGCAGTTAAAGCGGGCAAGATCACAGAAAAGGAAGCCAAAGCAAAATTCGCTGCACTCAAAAAACAAGGACATGCGAAGAAAGAGCCTAGCCTAGCTGAATGGATAAAAAAAATTCAGGCCTTAGTGAAATCAGGCGAATTGACCAAAGAAGAGGGAGCGAAAAAAATAGCTGCGCTCAAGAAAAAGGAAGCCGCTATGAAAAAATCTAAGAAAACAACTCCCAAAAAGAAAAATTCAAAGAAATCTTCAGCCAAGAAAGAAAACACTAAAAAGGCCGCCGCTAAAAAAAGAGCCGCCGCTAAAAAAAAATAGCTGAGACCGCAGCCCGTGAAGCGGCAGCCAAGAAAAAAGCTACTGAATTGAAGGCTGCGCGTGAAGCGGCCGCGAGAAAAAAGGCCGCAAGAGCAAAAGCTACGCGTGAAGCGGCAACCAAGAAAAAGGCTGCTGAATTGAAGGCTCCGCTTGAAGCGGCAACCAAGAAGAAAGTAGCGCCTAAAAAACCCGCCGCTAAACCCGCCCCTAAAAAGAAATCATCGCGGGCGGGAATAAGAGGCAGAAAACAAGGAAGATAACCACTCCTCACACCTAAGTGAAGTCGCTCGAGTTCTCTGCGCCTCCATTTGTGTCATTCTTTTGATAATTGAAACAGCAAATAAGTAATTATTCACTGATGATCACGTTTTCCAGAATCGCTTTAGCACTAATAACCATCTACTCCCTCTCATCAGTCAGTGCCATTGACAGCGAAAAAGTAATTAAAATTGGTAATCAGAAGCAACTCTTTGTCGACCATTTCATCATTGATACTCTTGAAAAAGTCAGTATTGAGGTGGGCCAAGCACAAAAATATGGAGTCGTGATGGAACCTACCTTGCCGACGGATTTTCAAACCGGTAAGGTACACGATGGCCCGGACGGAGGCGCTGGTTACTCATTTGGAGAGTCGGCCTTCTGCTGGTTCTTCTCCCCACACTGGGACGAACAAAAGAAGATGTTCCGCTTGTGGTACATGCCCAGTAAACGAAAGGGCATCGGGCTTGCCTACGCCGAGTCCAAGGATGGGATTAACTGGACCAAGCCGATGGTCTCCAAAGATGGCAAGAGCAATATTGTAATGGAACCTGCTAATGGCGCGGGATTAGACGGCGTAACCGTCACAATCGACCCATCTCTTCCGTACGGGTCGTCGGAAAAGTACAAGGTCGCCTATTTCCCCCACCCCGGTAAGTGCCAAACTCACCTGGGCTACTCTGCTGACGGTATCAACTGGAAGCATTATAACAACGGGAACCCGGTAACAGGCAGGGCCGCGGATTTCAGCAATAAGATCACCTGGGACCCGAACCGGAAAAAGTATCTGTTGTTATGCCGTCAGGATTTCGGAGCTGCAGGGGGAGTTGGCGAACTGCGTGGAGTCCGCATCATGGAGCATTCAAAGAGTAACGATCTGATCAACCATCCTACGGCCTGGAAGACGCTGACGAAGTTTGTGCTGAACGATCCTGGCAAGACCATCGTTCCAGGCAGCAGGAATGTGCCCGAACGACAGATCCATACCTTCCCGATCTGGTATTACGAGGGGGTGTGGTTCGGTCTGACCGACGTTCTGGTTGCGACGGATGTTCCCGTTCCCCACGGCAAGCAGGACTACCAGACGAGGCATGAAAAGGGTGTGTGGGAGTTTTACATGGCCCCGTCTCGCGATGCAACCAACTACGATTTCGAGATAGCAGCTTATCCCCGCAAGCCCCTGATTCCTCGCGGCCCGGACGGAAGTTTCGACAAAGACTGTGCCCGCCCGCCGGCGAACATCATCACGCATAATGATGAACACTGGATCTACTACTTCGCGACCAACGAACGCTGGGGTGCGCGGTTCTGGGATGCCCGCCTGGCCCTCGCCAAACTGCGACTCGACGGATTCTTTTACCTCAACTCCGAAGCCAAAGAGGGAAAAGTTATTACGCGCCCCTTCATCTTTGAAGGTGATGATCTTGAACTTAATGTGAATGCTCTGAACGGCTTCATTAAAGTCGAAATACTAGATGATAAAGGAAATGATATCCCGCAATTTTCAGGAAAATCAGCAAAAGTTTATCGAGGACACGACAAACTAAGATTAAAACCTAAATGGAGCAATCAACCAAATTTAAGTTCGTTGAAAGGCAGAACTGTCCGCATAAGATTCAGCCTACAGAACGCTAAGCTTTATTCATTTACAGTCCAGTAATGGATCAAGGAAATTACCTTATTCCAATGCTAAGAATAAGATGAACATGTTAAAAATTATCTTTTATAACTATACTCCCATCATCATTAAGGATGACATTCACTTTTTCCGACAAGTTTGGCGTAAAGTATCCAAATTTACTCTTAGAAATATTCTGCCCAATGTAACCGGTAATAATACCCCCACCCTCAGACCGGCTATGAAAAGTAAATTTCTTTGATTCACCAGAATCAAAATGGTCAATCTTGAAGTAACGCCCCCCGGCCTCCAATTCTATCTTATTCCAAGAAGCAGAACCTACATTTTGAAACTGTATTACATTTCTAAGCGAACGGTTATAAAAATAATAACCAACAACCAATGTGAGCCCAATCAGAAAAATTGTACTTTTAATAATAGATAAAGTTTTCGTTTTCATTTTAAACTTTAATCAATCGAGTTATCGCATTGGAGAAAATTTCAGAATGTCCCAGCCCTGCTCCTCATCGGCAAGCCATAATTCAACATCTATGAAGGCACTTTTGGGATACCCAAAAGTTTTATCATAGGTCACATCAATTCGATATGCTTTATTATCTATGTTTCTCTTTAAGACCTCAAACCAATCATGAATAGTCCTCTGCTCTGAGTCGAAGTCGTCAGGAAAATTAGTATCTATTACTTCCGAAGAAATGACCTCATTGTTGCGGACTGTTACATTGCCATGCCAAAAGAACCATGAACTCCAATGACGAATTTCCATTGAATAACTATCCACTCCCGATTCTTGCCAAATTTTATACGAATCAATATAATCACTAAGGTATAAATCTCCTCCATCGGTCTGATGCGCTCGATAATATTGGTGTCGAACTCCACGCTGGATAGGAACAGTAATTGTCTTGTTTCCTTTAAAAGTTTCAAGGTCTTGCCAATTGCGCATATCTGCCGATCTCTGCAAGACCCATGATCCATCCTTATCTTCTAGTTTGTTGAGTAATCTGAATGAAAAAGTACCGGCTCCATATTCAAATTCTAGGCCATTAGTTTCCGCATTGTTCCCCTGAGCTAATACAAATTGATTACTAAGCCCAAGTATTATAAATAAAATAACTGCCAATCTACGAAGTGAGATTTTCATGAACTAAATAATAAAAAGTACATTTTTAATAATAGATGAACACAGAGCTAATTGAATTATTCGTCCAATAAAAAAAGAAACCGCCCCCATTTTTTTTCAATAACCCCACTGAAAAAAATGGAAGCGGCTATTTTCAATAAGCACCACATGCACTCATTAAAACTATTTTATATTTTTACTCTTTGATAATTAATAAACCTAAAATAATGATTATGATTACCAATATCCCAATAAATATCATCTGATAATTGAGACTCCTCTTAGACCCACAATGCTTGCATCTTCTCCACGATTTCTCGAAATAATTGCCACATCCCTTACAATTAATCGAATAAATCATTTATTTTTAC
>SHBV01000033.1 GCA_004211885.1 Verrucomicrobiaceae bacterium | reverse complement strand
CGTTCCGTGCCCCGGTCAGTGGCTTCGCCTCGCAGGACACCGAAGAGGACAATCCCAACTACCTCGCCGGGCTGCAGGAATTCGGCATCCGGAGCGAGCCCACCGACGATCGCCAGATTCCGCGCACGCTCATCCGTGCCATCGAGTTCGAAGGGCCATATCATGAAACATGGCCACCGCGAGGACACGCCGACATTTTCTTTTCCTCGCCGCGCCGCGACGATCCCCCGGCCTATGCCCGGGAAGTGCTCGAACGCTTTGCAACCAGGGCGTTTCGCCGGCCGCCCACCGATGGGGAACTTGAATCCCTCCTCACGGTATGGCGCGAGAGTAAAGAGCAAACCGGAAACTTCCAGCGAAGCATCCGCAATGCCCTCCTAGTGGTGCTGACCTCACCGCAATTTCTGTATCTGACGGAAGACAGCGCAAGTCCGCAGGCCGAACCGCTTTCGCCCCATGAACTGGCCGCCAAGCTTTCCTACTTCCTCTGGAACACCACCCCGGATGAGAAGCTCCAGTCGCTGGCTGAGAGCGGGAAACTCCGGGCCGCCGTTCCCACGGAGGTCAATCGCCTCGTGGCGGACGATCGCTTCGCGCAATTTACCGGGGAGTTTGTCCACCAGTGGCTGAGCCTCGACAAGTTCGACGTAGTGAACGTCTCCTGGGAACGCATGAAAAAGGAAACGAGGAGGGAATTGCGGAAGGAGCCCATTCACTTCGTGACCCATCTCATCCGCGAAAACCTCCCGCTCAGCAATCTCCTCGACTCCGACTTCATCGTGGTGAACGACGTGGTGGCGGGATACTACGGGATCGGGGACCGCACCGAGCACGGATATGCCTTCGCGCCGGTCCGTCACGAGAGCGAGACGCTCGGCGGGGTCCTGACCCAGGTCGCCATCCTGTCCGGGCTCACCGACGGGCATGAGTCCAATCCCGTGAAGCGCGGCGCATGGGTGGCCCGCAAGATCATCGCGGAACCGCCCGAACCTCCCCCACCGAATGTGCCCGATCTTCCGCGGGAAAATAGGGAGAAGAAAACCTTGCGCGAAAGACTGGTACAGCACCGCAACCAGAATGGTTGCATGCAGTGCCACGAGAAAATCGATCCGTGGGGACTTCCCTTCGAACAGTTCGACGGCGCCGGGCTTCTCAAGAAGGAGAAGGTCGATGCGAGCTCTACCTTGCCCGACAAGACCGAGATCGTGAATGCCAACGCCCTCAAGAAATACCTCGCCAACGATCGTATAGACCAGGTGGCCTTCAGCTTCCTAAAGCATCTCGCCAGCTATGCCACTGGTCGTACCCTCACCTTCAACGAAACGGAATACTTGAAACGGGAGGGTCGCAAGGCACTCGGCCCAAGCGGGTATCGCATGAAAGACTGCGTCCGCTTCGTGATCGAAAGCCCTCTCTTCATGAAAAAGTAAGGCACTGGCAGTCAAAGGTTTATTGTGGATATTCCTAATAGACTCAAGCTCCTTTTATTTTAAACTTATCGAATGCTGCATCAATTTCATCTCGACCGTCGGGCCGTCCTGAGGGGACTAGCGGTCGGCGATCTCAGCAATTTGATCTTCCGGCGTAGCACAGCAAATTTGTTCTTCCCATGAGTCCTCGTCTCGCCACGCTCGTGCTCGCTCTGGTCCCGCTAGTCCTTGTGATCGTGGTGCCGGACGGGACGTTCGGAGAGGTAAAAGATGGATCGAAGAGATCAAGCAAAGGCGTCTTCACTAACTCCCTGGGAATGGAGTTTGTGCCCGTGAAAGCCACCCTCGGCATCCTCTTCTGCCGCTGGGAAACCCGCGTGAAGGATTTCAGGGCCTTCTGTGAAGACACCGACCGCGTTCACGAAGGTCCGGCCTTCCCGCAAGGCGACGATCATCCAGTAGTCAATGTCTCCTACAACGATGCCATGGAGTTTTGTGCCTGGCTCTCTGAGAAGGAGGGAAAGAAGTACCGCTTACCGAAGGATCACGAGTGGAGTGCTACGGTGGGAATCGCTCACAAAGAAAACGCGGGAGAGTTTCCCAAGTTCAAGGGAATCGAATGTAAGCGGGAGAAGCGGAGGAAAATCGAGAAGCAGTTTCCCTGGGGCGCTGCCTGGCCGCCGCCCGTGAACACAGGAAACTTCGACCAAGACCTGCGAGTCGATTCTTACCAACACACCAGTCCCGTAGGTATGTTCGCGCCGTCCTCGGATGGGCTCTACGATCTCGCCGGCAATACGTGGGAGTGGTGCGATAGCATCTACGAAGACAAGGAACACTACCGGGTAATGCGCGGTGGATCCTGGCGCTATGCCGATCCCATGTTCGCACTCTCCGCGTTTCGCGGACGGGGTAACACTCCGACGCGACATGATACCCGCGGATTCCGAGTCATCCTCGAGATGGACGAAGAGGTTTCAGCGCTCCTCCAGCCCATCAAGAAGCTACCTGCAACAAGACCGCCTGCTGACAAAAAGCTACCGAAGGGAAGTGATCACGATATGGAAAGAATCAATGTTCTCCTCATCGGCGGTCGAGGTTCCCATGACTGGCATGGTTTCCATGACACGATCGCCCCGGTACTAGAAGAGACCGGAGATTTTCATCTCAAACTCACGCCCAACGTCGACGATCTCGAGACCGCCACCCTGAAGAACTACCAAGTGGTACTCTTCTACGGACCTGGCGGTGACTTCGCGAACAAAGCCGAGGAGGACGCTCTCCACGACTACGTGAAGAATGGCGGAGGGCTTGTAGGGGTTCACGCAACCGATGCCTTCAAAAAGTCGGATGTCTACTGGCGGCTCCTAGGCGGTCGTTTCGTCACCCATCGTGGAGGGGATTTCTGGATCCGAATCATGGACAAAGAGCATCCCGTGACCGCTCCCTTCGGAGACTTCAAGATTCACGACGAGACCTACCAGACCGAGTATCATCCCCAGTTCAAACTCCACAGTCTATTCCGCATGGATCGCGGTGAAGAACAACAATCGATGGGCTGGGTGCAAGAATACGGTAAGGGCCGAGTCTTCAACACCACCCTCGGCCACGACCACAAGGCCTGGCGCAACGAGCACTTCCAGAAAATGGTATTACGCGGAATTTACTGGGCTGCGAAGCGTGAACTGAAGTAATCCCACCTCGTTAAAATCAAAAGGCTGGCTGATCTGACCTGCACTTTGGTGTCTAAGATCAAGTAGTACTTGGTCCGAATGGATATCCTATGAAGGATTGTGTCCGGTTCGTTATCGAGAGCCCTTTTTCATTGAGAAACGAGACAAGTTCATCGCCATCTTGTCCCTTGTAATCTCAATCTGATCTGATAAACTCTAGCATTAACAAATTTTTCAAGAATGCCGCATAAATTCAAACTCGATCGGCGAGCCGTTTTAAAAGGAATGGCAGGTGTAGCATTACCGTTGCCTCTTCTCGAAGCAATGGGAAAAGAGGTGACTGAAGAGATTCCACGGCGCTTTTGCGGACTCTATGTTGGGAACGGCATGTCACTTCCGTTCGAAAAACACGGAATCGATGAATGGAGTTGGTTCCCTCGGGCTGAAAAGGACGGAAATTTTGTGTTTGGGAAATCCACTGAACCACTCAGCCCTTATCGGGATCAACTGAGTTTTCTGGGCGAGCTTGAGCACGCTAATGGAACCAAAAACGATCCTCATGTATGTTCTGATATGTGGCTTACAGGTGCTCCGCTTCATGATCCCAAGCCCGGTACTTTTAATTCAGTGTCACTTGATCAGGTAATTGCCCGTCATACCCGTGACCATTGCCGACAGCCTTCTCTCGTTCTATCCATCGATGCTGGTACAGGTTATGCGTCCCGTACCTCTACTATTTCTTACAATCAGAAGGGAATCCCAATCCCTGCTGAGAATAATCCACGCCTCATTTTCGACGCTCTGTTCAAGGGAAGCCGTGGCACTCTTGAAACACAACGCGAGAAGCTCCGATTGCGGATGAAATTGGTAGATGCGGTCTACGAAAATGCTAAGACTCTCGATAAGAAGTTAGGACGCATAGATAGCCAGAAAATGGAGGAGTATCTGACCTCCCTCAATGAATTTGAAACTCGCTTGCAAGCCTCCGAAAAATGGTTCGATATTCCTCTAAAGAAACAAGATTATTCTCATCTTGAACTCAACGCATCGCCCGAAGATGATCCTGCTGTCTACTACAAGACCATGTTTGATCTGATCGCTTTAGCCTTCGATGCTGACATCACTCGAAGCATAACGTTTCTCTTGCACCGGGAAGATGGCATGGGCATTAGTGATACTTTTCCGCTCAAGCTCGGACTGAATCACACTCACCACAATCTTTCCCACAAGAGTGACAAAGAAGGAATGCTTGAGTTTGCAAAATATGACCGCTTTTTGAGCAAACAATTGGCCTACTTCCTCAAACGAATGAATGAGTTCCAAGACCAAAGCGGTAGCGTTCTGGACAACACTATCGTTCTTTATGGTAGCGGAGCCAGCACCACACACCGAAACGTCAATTTACCTACTATGATTGCGGGAGGAGCTAATTTGGGTCTAAAGCACGGTCAATACTGGACCGGTCGTACCAGAATGACTAACATGTTCCTGAGCATCTTGCACTCGATGGGAATTGAAGAAGAATCTTTCGGAGACAGTCATGGGACCTTGGGCAATTCAATCTTCTCAGTATAATCGTTCTTGAATAAGTCTTTGATAATGCGCTTAACCCGCCATTAATGACTAGGCTCCGATCGCTGATAACCTAATAGAATCGAGCCTGAGCCTAGACTTAGCTAGATGAACTCTCAACGCATCACGTTCGTTCTGAGCCTCAGTAAGTTCACTCTCTCGGACCGGATGCCCTAGCCTCTTTAACCTTTCGAGTCGGTCAATCGTGTCCTCTAGGACCTTTTCCATCTTCTTTCCTGCAACCTTACGGTTCTTAACTGCATCTTTTTCTGCCAACTTTTCTGCCGCTTCTATCATAACGGGCACCATTTTTTTGAGAATCTCAATTTTAGATCGGAGCCACTTACGGTTACCTTCCCTGACCTTCGTGGCATCGAAATTCGGTTTGATATCGTTCCCACCATGATCAACAACAACTGCGATAGGGGTAGGAGGAAGGAACCTGTCCGAACCTAAAGAAACTGGGCAGACCGGCTCCAACAAGAATGTACACTCCGCCACGAGACCTGCCTGGGCAGCCGTACCAAGTATCTGGCCGAACGAACTAGATCCTTGTTCTCCATCCAGCATCAGGTCTATGCAAGTAGATACGAGAGGATGGTCCCAAGAAATAAAAGTCATCTGTTCATTACTCATCGCAGAGGACCTGTCAAAAGTAATGGACATACCAATTTCCCGCATCCCAGGGAAAGCATCTCCTGCAAAAACAGTATCAGGTTTAATATAATAACAATGATCTCCGAGCTCCTCAATTGCGATTCCGAACTGATCAAAAAGATCAGTCATCAAAGTCTCAAGCGTGGGGTCCTGATCTATCGCATCAATGTCATCCACGATTTTCTTTGCAGCCTCCTGATCAAAAGAACTCATCTCTAATAACCTGTCCCGACCCGATTCAAGTTCCTCATCAAGGTCCTTCTTTGCTGCCTTGGTTTGCATAATGATTTGCTCCCATGCATTCGAATCGGAAGGGTCGGTCCTTTCCATTTCTTCGCCAAACTGCTCAAGTAATTTTGAACCTCCCTCAATTGGTTTTTGAAAAGCGTCCATTCCTTGGTGATACCATTGAGCGAGGGCCGCGTGCTCAGTGCCCACGACAAAGGGAATATAAATCCTGACCGTTTCCCTCTGACCAATACGGTCAAGTCTTCCAATTCTCTGTTCGAGGAGTGACGGGGTCTCGGGCAAATCGTAAAGTATGAGGTTCCTCGCAAACTGAAAGTTCCTTCCTTCACTTCCTATCTCAGAACATATCAAAATTCTTGCCCCGTCCTCTTCAGCAAAGTAGGCAGCGCTACGGTCTCTCTTTATTAACTCTAAACCTTCATGAAAAAGCGTTGTCTTTAAACGCACCTTTTCCAAGATCGACTCATTTAACTTCTCTGCATCCTCAACGGTACGACAAATGACTAGTACTTTTTCTTCTCCAAGATTTTCCAATAAATTAATTAACCAATCAATGCGTGGATCATTCTCCTCATTCTCAGTCTCTAGGGAACATAAGATTGCCTCTCTTTCCGGAAAGCCTCCCAAATTGACTCGGCGATTACGAAACATGACCCTTCCGGTCCCATGAAGGTCAAGGAGCCTGCGTAAGAGTTCTTCTGAGTCCTCAGGAACATCACCTCCTATCCATTCAGAGAGTTTAGCCTTCTCTGCATTCTCAAAATCGGCATCAGTACCAATCTTGGCCGCGATTGCTGAAACTTCAGCCGCGTCCTTGGATTCGACCAAAAACTTTTCAAGGTCCGAGAACCGGTCAGGATCCAACAACCTTAGTCTCGCAAAGTGTCCTTCTGGCCTGAGCTGTCCTGGAGTACCTGTAAGTAAAAGTAGCCCATCAGTAGTAGATGCGAGCTTTTCAACAATTTTATATTCATTACTGACTTCACTAACTGACCAGTCCAAATGATGTGCCTCATCGACAATTAGCATGTCCCATCCAGCATCCAGTGCCTGAGAGGCTCGGCGTTCATCATTGGCCAAAAGATCAATGCTTGCCAAGATGAGCTGGTCATCAAGAAAAGGATTCACTTCCTCCTCAGGTACGTTCTCTGTCGGCAATTCTTCGGATAGAACTTCTTCAAGGCCCAAAGTTTCTGGCTCACCCCCACTCTCTATTGCAACACAACGCTCCTCATCAAAGATAGCAAATTGGAGTGAAAATCGACGCAAGAGCTCAATGAACCATTGGTGCACTAACGGTTCAGGAACCAGGACAAGGGCCCTTGAAATACGCCCCGAGACCAATTGACTGTGCATGATAAGACAAGCTTCAATTGTCTTTCCAAGGCCAACCTCATCAGCAAGTAAGACCCGAGGAGCATGTCTCTTACTAATTTCATTAGCAATGTAAAGTTGGTGAGGAATTAAATCTATGCGTGCACCCATGAGGCCCCTCTCTTCACGTCCTCTCATTGTAGATCTTGCTTGGAGGGTCCTCTGTCTTAAAAGAAACTTTCTCGAAGAGTTAATGCGTCCACCCAGTAAACGGGCATCGGGCTGATGAAATCCAATACGATCGCTGAGTTCACTTTCACCAATTTCCCTGCCCTCAACAATGTAGCTAATGAGGCCTTCAGATTCTTTGGTTTCCTCTACGATCAAGCTACTTCCATCGTGCAGTTCAATCGTATCACCAGTACCAAAAACTACACGGCGAAGTGGGGCCGAGGTTAAGGCATATGTGAGGGTCTCATCGACAGCAGGAAAGACCACCGTCACGGTTTCCTCAGCAGTCTTCAATATCAATCCTAAGCCCTTATCAGGCTGTGATTCGCTAATCCAACGTTGGCCGGGAAAAAACTGCATGAAGTTAGTTAGGGCGTGGATTCTCGACTAAAAAAACTAGATTACAAGTTGAAGCTGGCAAGTTCTTGAAAATTGAGCAAAATTAATAGCAGAACTCCCGCTAAATCCGAGCCTAGAGTATCATTAAATAAAAGTTCACTTCCCGAATGTACAAAATATACCAAACATTGCTATTGCCCTCTATTTTGGCTGTTTCTTTAACAAGTGCCAAAGCAGAAGTTCCCCCTGAACTAGAATCCATACAGTTTTCTGGACCAAAAATTACCCCCTGCCCCGCTTGCCTCTGTGCAGCCGCTACTGGAGAAGTTTTTGTTGGCGTCGATATGCTTGGATCATTGGGAAAGGGCCCAGGTAAGGGGAAAATTATACGCCTAGTTGATACGAACGGGGACGGAGAAGCAGATAAGCATACAGTCTATGCCAACATTGATAATCCTAGAGGTTTAATTGCTGTAGGAACAAAACTCTACGTATTACATACAGTCATACCTCCCAACGTAGGAAAGTTAACCGGTATGCATCTGTCAGTCCTCGAAGATAAGAATTGGGACGGGATAGCTGACGGAGAACCTAAAAAACTGATTTCAGACATTAGTCCACCAAAGCATAATCAAGACCGTGGCGCGGACCATACAACGAACGGAATCAGAATGGGCATTGATGGATGGATTTATATTGCTGTGGGCGATTTCGGAATTCACGGAGCAAAGGGAACTGACGGTACCGAACTTACTATGCTAGGCGGAGGAGTACTCCGTGTCCGCCCAGACGGTACCGAAATGGAAGCGTACACGCATGGCTTACGTAACATTTATGATATTGCTATCGATCCCTTCATGAATATTTATACTCGTGGAAATACCAATGATGGAGGAGGATGGAATGTGCGATTCATTCATCATATTCAAAGTGGTGAATATGGATACCCTATGCTGTTTAAGAATTTCACGGATGAAATTATTCCTGCTCTCGTTGATCTTGGCGGTGGCAGCGGAACTGGAGCCATGTTTCTTCAGGAACCTAGTTGGCCTGACAAATATAATAATATCGCCATCATGTGTGACTGGGGAAGGAGTCAGTTGATTATTCACCGACTCACACCGGACGGACCCAGCTTCACTCAAAAACCCGAAAACTTTATAAGATTACACCAGATCACCGATGTTGATACGGATGCTTCTGGCCGACTATATGCCGGGGCCTGGGCAGGGGCAGGTTACAGAGGTAGCCCTGACAAGGGATGGGTAGAGCGAATCGTTCCTAAGGGTTGGGTCTACAAACCCTTTAAAAGTACAGCAAAGAGAAACGATCAAGAACTGGTAAATTTATTACTCTCAGAAAGCTCCACGGCCAGATTAGCAGCATCTCAAGAGCTCTTGAAAAGACCCAAAGCAATGAATGCCGTCGCTTCTATTGCAGCTAAAAAATCTGCTCCCCTCCATTCGAGAGTCGCAGCCATCTTCACTTACAAACAAATGGCAGGTCCGAAAGCAGGGAAAGGACTCGCTAAGCTAAGCTCAGATGCGGCCATTGCTGAATGGGCATTACGAGCAATGGCTGACCGTAAAACCCAGCTAGAAGGGGTAAATAAGGAAATGCTAATTCCGGGCCTCTCAGATAAAAATCAGAGGGTCAGAGTCGCAGCTGCAGTTGCCCTTGGCCGTCTCGGTGACAAATCTGCAGCCAATTCACTCCTTTCTGTAGCCAATCCGCCAGGCGAAGAAAAACCAATACAAGCTCCGGCAGCTCCTCCAGCATTTCAGACAAAGGCCTTCAAAGGACTCAAAACTTATCCCGTCGATGTTGATGTGAGCGGATTCAAACAAATATATCTGACCGTCACGGACGGAGGAGACGGCGACGGAGAAGATCATGGTGCCTGGTTCGATCCTGTCTTTGAGAACGGGAGCGGCAAACAAGTCAAACTTTCTAAGTTAAAATGGAAATCAGCCAAAAGCGGTTGGGGAAAAATCGGATTTGGTATCAGTGCCACGGGGGGGCCTCTGAAGACCGGAAACGGCAAATTACAACCAGATGGGCTTGGAACTCATGCAAATTCCGTGATCGTATACAATGTTCCTTCAGGAACTAAAAAATTTAAAGCTAGAGTCGGTCTGGCAAGTACTTCCAAAGGCAAAGGCAAAATTCAGTTCATTGTGTCCAAATCCATGCCATCAGTTTCTGGTACTTCCAGTTCTAAAGAAGGGCCACACGCACAACCAAATTCGCCTATTATTCTACCACACATTGCTGTTAAAGCTCTCGTAGACATGGGTGCAGCGGAATCATGTGTTGAAGCCGTGGGTGGACCTAACAGTCGCGGGGCTCTGTGGGCACTTCGTCTAATGCATAATGAAAAGGCCGTGGACGGTTTAATTGCAAAATATGGTTCCGCAGCAGCAGAAAAATTCAGGCCGGGAATATTGACTGCTTTGATCCGCCTCTACCAAATTGAAGCTCCATACGATGGGTCATGGTGGTGGAGCACTAGGCCCGACACACGCGGTCCTTACTATCGACCAATCCAATGGGAAGGTTCAGAAAAAATTAAATCATTCATTAAATCAGTATGGGACAAAGGTGAATACCGACAGGTAATAGCAACCAATAATGCTAAAACGAGGTCAGGAATAGAAGGCATAGACATTGGCAAAATTGCGAATGCTCTTCAGAAACCGCAAAAGCCAACGATTGATCTTAGTGCGATTGCTAGGACCAAAGGACAAGTCGGCAAAATGTCCATTGAGGATGTTATTCTCGCATTAGCTGACGTTAAAGGAGATCCTAAAAAAGGAGAAGTTCTCTTCACTAAACAAGGTTGCATCGCTTGTCATACCACGAACCCCAATGAGGCTCCTAAGGGCCCATACATGGGTCAGGTCGGTGCTGTCCTATCGAGGGATCAGATCGCTGAATCAATCCTCAAACCCAACGCTTCAATCTCTCAGGGATTTGCAACAGTGTCCGTTCTTACCAAAGACAATAAATCGATGGTCGGTTTCGTGACATCAGAATCCGCTGAAAAAATCGAGATGCGCGATATTGCCGGACAGGCACATAGCTTCAAGGTCCCTAATATCAAATCACGTACTGAACTTAAGATTTCCATGATGCCTCAGGGCCTTGCAAACTCACTAAGCATAAGTGAATTTGCTTCACTTATCAGCTTTTTAGCATCTAAGAAAGGATAGTCAGCTTTTGTCCCTCTTCTCTTAACATTGTACCTGTGCCCATCCGTTATAACTAACTAACTATTGATGCGACTTTGGAATTAGATGCCAAACGAGTGCGTCTTCGAGCCTGTCTCTTTTGGGCTAGCGCTCTGGACTTTGCGTTAGCACCATTGTGTAATTCATAATCAAGGAATTGTATGCCTTCTTCAATTTCTTCAATCCAGCCCACCGATTCCATGCTTTCGGCAAGATTCTCAATGCCTACCATATCATCCAAATCTTTAAAACTAAGATGCTCCAAAAAACCCATATCTGTAGCATGTTCATCAGCTATCATCCAAGCGTGACAAAGAGCACCCAAAGCCGTAAGCTTGTCTACCTTCATATTTGAAGCGAGCATGAGTAGCTTTGGGCTGGTCCTTAATGAATTATTTATCTTGATCCACATACTTATCTAACAATGTCCTGATCAGTACGTTATCAGTTGAAGATCGGATCTATTTTGGCAATTTATCGTTATAATTATAGCAAAATCAATACTCGGAATTGAGTAGGTAAGATTGATTCAAATGCATCCCTTGGACCTATGATTTTATCGCTAGAAACTTTATTTTTGGGGTATGAGCTTCAGCTTCCTCGTTACTCAAGCCATCCATAATGCCTCTGGAGCTGACAGTAGTAAGTTTCCTCACTAACAAAAAGGAGCTAATTATCTATATTTAACTAATTTTTAAGGTTTTCCTTAAGCAGATAAACAATATATTTTAACTGATCTGAAACCCTTTTAATATTATTATAAATGTTATCCCAATTGAAATTCATGAACACCACCAAACAAATTGCAGTCCTTACTCTCTTTGCTCTCATGCACTCAACGAGCGCCGAGCCGAAGGCACCTCAACCGCAAGATAAGCCGGGTTATGATAAGACGAAAGATGCCGGCGCCAAGGCGCCAAAAGGGGCAGACATACTATTTGATGGAACACAGAAATCGATTGATTCCAACTGGGAGATGTGGCCGAAGAGTGACATGAAAATTACCTGGTCGTTGGTCAAGAGCCCCACAGATGAAAAGAAAGTATTGATGACTAACGGTGGTAAGAGCTGGGGGACACACGACCTAGTCACGAAAAAGAAATATAAGGACTTCGAGGGTCACGTTGACTTTGTCCTGTGCGGAAAGCGTGGTGACGATTCGCTTGAAGGTTATTCCAACAGCGGGGTTTACCTTCATAACCGTTACGAGATCCAGATAGAATCACCTAAGGGGAACGACACTAAGGATCCCTTCAACTGGAAAATTGGACCACACGGTATTGCTGCCTTCTGCATGGAGCGCGTTCCGGACACGAACGCTTGGCGGCCCAACGGCCAGTGGCACTCCTTCCACTTCATCTCTAAGGCTGCTCGCTGGGACGGCGACAAGATGATCGAGCCAGCTCGGGCCACGGTGTGGTGGAACGGTGTAAAAGTACACGATAATGTCCAAATCAAGAAAGCCAACGGCGGAATCAAGGTCACGCCGGCACTTGGTGGCCTCAAGCTCCAAGAACATGGCCAAGATGTTCGCTTTGGAAACGTTTGGGTTCGCGAAATGAAGGACAACTAGGAAACTAGAGATCCTCGCTTTTCCCGAGAAAGTTAGGTAGAGGAACCATCAAACAAACGTCAGGGGCAATATTATAGCGAAAAATAAAGGTTAATTAGTACCTTTGATTTTCCTGGCAGGCGCTTGAGCGTCCTTGTTACGAAACCCATACATTGGTAACAGTCTGTAATAGACCTCGAGGCTAAGGGTCGCAAGCGTCGTTGAAACGACACGGCCTCCTGCAGCAGCATGAGCTGCGCTATTGTCCCAGCTCCCTTTTTCTGAACCGTTCTTTTTTTGTAAGAGTGGTAATGTTTCCTTTAACCGTTCGTTCCAGTCTGTCCAAACTGGTCCCTGATGCTGGTAAAGCGCGAGCGTGCCATAATAAACATAATAATAATCGGGATTACGAACATTGATCTGTCGCATTTTTAGCAATTCAGCACTTTCGGCCATACGAGGTTCTGTCGGAGCAACCAGATCGAGCTGTCTGCAGAACATTCCCGTTGCGACCATCGCAGGTTTGTTTTTTTCAGGTCCAGTGTATCCATACATTCCCCCATGCTTTCCGCCACCTGCATGATCGAACCATTTTTGTGCATCGGTAAAAACTTTTTCTTCTATCTCAATTCCGGCCATGAGGGCACTGTGCAGAGCCATGTACTGCCAACCTGTTACCGAAGTATCCGAATCACCGGGCCGAACTTCATATCGCCATCCGCCTTTTGTTGGACTCTGTGCTGCTAAGATCAAATTAATAGCTTTTTCGGCAGGTTGCCGAAGCTTTTCATCCTTACTTACTCCGTAGGCTTCACAAAGCGCTATGGCAGCAATGCCATGGCAATACATGCGCCCTCCTCCGCGCAGATCACCATTTTCTTTTTGCTGAGAAACGAGCCAGTCGATCCCTTTGCGGACATTGTTTTGATACTTACCGCCTGCATTGTGACTGGCTCCCCAGCCATAATAACAGAGAAGCGCGAGTCCAGTGCTGGCCGTATCATAGGCCCCATTTCCGCCATGCTTTCTAGTGTCCCACCGGCCGTTCGGTTCCTGATTTCTGCTGAGCCACTCAAGTGCATTGACTATGGCACGTTCCGTTGCGTCTGAGCCCCCTAGCTGTTCGATAGTTTCGAGTGAAGGCCTGCCTCTTTGCTTACGCATTATTTTAGTAAATGCATTCGGATCAATTGACTCTTTGGGCGTTTCTAATTCTCCCGGTAGCAAAGGATCTGTCTCAGGGTCAGATCCCGGTAACTTAAGGCTCAGGGATGCTAATGTTCCAGAACCATCTAATGGTGGTGCCTGATTATTGGCTTCGAGACCCGTATGAGCCACTATCACATCTCCTCCAGTATCTTTCGTCTCTGCAATTGTATCTCCAGCTTCGATTTGATCTGTTTCAGTAGATGATTCTGAAGCAGCGTTAGTGAGTTCAGCTTTTTCAGTTGTTTTTTCTGTTTCGACTTGCGGAACAAATTCCGTTGGTTTGAAAAGATCTGATATCGGATTTGCAGGTTCTACCGCCTTCTGAGTTTCAACAGGATCGCGTTCGTCAAGTTCTGGGCTCTCAGGTTCCGGCAGTAACGTTTCAGGTAAAGTGACAAGAATCGGTGTAATGTTTTTGGGATTAGTTAAGGGTTCGTCAGTCGTTGCGGTGTTTTCTTTCGAGGCCCGGACGTCAGTGATAAGCGACGTTTTACTGGTACTTGCAACGATTGGATTGGTTTTAATATTTTTCTGTGGCTCTAGGACCGGGATTTTAAAATCGCTTTCAAGTTTATCAGTCAATAAAGCAACCGAGCTCTCAGAGATTTGTGCTTCTTCTGGAGTACTTTCAAGGGCCAGTTCCTCTTGCGCTAAAGCATCAATGCTGATTGCAATTTCAGGGGCCTGGACTTCTCCGCCAGAACTCAATTCCTTACTTATGAGCCAAACCATCATTAATAAGAGGATCAATAAATGGATAATTCCTGACCCTGCTAAGCACTTGTGATAGAGGCTAGTAATGTCGCGCCAATGCTCTAGTAAATAAATGAGACCAATGAGGGCTGCAATGGCTAGTAATATCCACCAAATTATTTTACTCATCAGCTCCTTGAATTTTTCCCAGGATGTAAGGTCAGTGAATCCAAAAACTTCCCGAGTAGTGGAACGATAGAGTCTGTATCGCTTAGCCTCATCTTTCTGAACAGACTCTTCCAGATCAAGGTCCGTACTAAAAAGTAAATCAAAGCCTTCCATTCGTACGGCCGGATCAGTTGCATCACCTTTTTCCATATAAAGGTCAATTTTCTCCGGTGGAAATTCTTTACCATTCACTACTCGGCTAAGAAAAACGCTGAATCCTTTGTTCTGGTCCCGGTCCCGGTCCGAAGCTAGAAAGATATGGCTGCCTCGTCGTGTCAGTGATGCCTGTATATCTTCGGACTCAGAGTTGATATCGTTAACAGGTTCAACGTTAGAAAATATCGGAAAAGGAAGGGCCTCTTCTTTCGCTTCAGGAGTCTCAGAAAGATTGGAATCAGTGACTTTTGTTGCAACAAAAATATCATTCTTATCTCCCTCCCTATTGGATGAGAAGAACAGCTTCTGTCCGTCGGGCGCGGGTCCGAGCTCATCTTTTGGTGTGTTGATGGATTCATCCAATAACTTAGCAGCACTCCAGCTAGTCCCTTCGTTACGGGACACATAAATATCATATCCTCCATTTCCTCCTTCCATGTCAGAAGAAAAATAAAGGAATTTTCCATCCCTAGAAAAGGCAGGGCCCCTTTCATTTTTTTCACTGTTCAGTTCTGTAACGGGCTCTGGCACAGACCATACCCGTCCGTCCCAGACAGATAGAAAAAGATCCGTGCCGCTATCATCATTGGCTGGACGCACAAAGACCATTACAGTGCCGTTCGGAGAAAACGTGGCTTCGAGTCGAGAATTTGCAGCGTTAATGCTATTATCTCCATCGGCATCTGGCACGGCCACTCTTTCACTGAAAAGGTTTTGTTTTGGATCCTGCCAAAGGACCCTGCGAACTTTGTTTTCCTCAACACTGATAGTATTTCCTGAATCATCAGCAAAGTATGCCCAGACATCGACTTTGAGTTTCTTCCATATGACCGAAGAGAGCCCCGCAAGAACGAGAAGACTAATGAACGCAAAAAGAAAACGCACCTTTCTGCCTTTCATTCTTTGTGTTTTCTTTTTGCCGGAGCTCATTATTTTCACGTTAGTTAGCAACTGCTTTTGTTGCCTCATCGTTATTATCCGCAACTACTGGGGTCCTCTTGAATGCTCGAACAAATAAAACGATAAAGAGAATTAAGAGGACCAATGCGCTACTCAACAAAACGAAATTGTTTTTTATCCATGCCATAGATGGCATCTTGGAATAATCAAAACGCATCATGACCCTCTTGCTCTTTGTCCCATATAAAGATGAAAGGCTCTGTTCCCGATCAGAATTAAAAAGTAAATGAAATCCGGCCATTCGGACTGCCGGATCCGTTTCATTAAACTTACTATTAATTTCTTTTCCCAAATTTGCCGGGACCGATGGCACCTCGCCGCTAATACGAGAACGGTAAATGTCAGATCCCCCAAAGCCACCTTCTCGGGATGAAGTAAAATAAATAAAGTCACCATGATCCGTAATCACTGGAGCCATTTCATCTGATGGAGAACTGAACTCTTTCAAGTGCTTAGCGTGGCGGAAAATCGGATCTTTCGGCAATGATTTGCTATCAAGAACGTTCGGATTGGGTCCTTCAGGATCAGGTTCAAAGCCTAACCCATAGAGCGGGGTGTACCGGTAATGCGCTTCCAAACACAATGCGACGAGTGCCGTAACAATGACCTTGCCCATTTGTCCGCCATGGCCTCCTCCTACTGGCCATGCCCCGTCAGGTTCTTGTGTTTTAATAAATTCAGACTGCATTTTTTCGAGCCATTTTCTCCAAACTGGTCCCTGATGCTGATAAGCAGCCAATGTCGCATAGTATACGTAATAAATGTCATTCATTTGAAAGCCGGCCTTGTCGATTATGAGAGACGACTCGAAGGCCTTTGCTGCATTTGATGAAGCGCCGCTGAGCTGTGCGCAGAAAAATCCTGCTGCATTCATTGCCATTCTTCCTGAATTGCCTTTCCCAGGGGAATCCGTGTATCCGTAAGACCCACCATCTTTGCCTCCACTAATTATCTCAAGAAAGTTGTCTACTCCGTCAAAGGTACTTTGAGGAATTGCAAGGCCTGACATCTTTGCGCTTGCCAAAGCCATGACCATCCAACCAGTCACTGAAAGGTCACCACGTTCCTTTGGCTTGTATCGCCATCCACCTTCCTCGTGCTGGGATTCAACAATAAAATCAATTGCTGCCTGCGCCTTTGGTTTTAATTCGCTATCCTTAGTGACGCCATAAGCCTCAACCAATGCGAGGGCCGCAATGCCGTGATCATACATTGCGTTGTTTTGGGGACTATTTCCCCGCAAGTCACCACTCGATTCGATCTGCTGACTAAGTAACCAATCCAATCCAAGTTTTACTTTGTCCTGATATTTACACTCCTTGTCATGCCTTTCACCTCTTCCATAAAAGGCCAATAAACTAAAAGAGGTTGCCGCAACGTCATGGCCTGCCTGTCCGCCGGATTTACCGATGTCCCATCTTCCATCTTCTTCCTGCAAATTAGCGAGGTAAGTGAGGGCCTTTTCAACTGCACTTTCACTGGGCTCTGATCCGCCGAGCTTAGACATAACATTTTTATCAGATAAGGCCCCTTCTCTTAATGAGTAAAGCATGCTCAATTGACGCTCTATTATTAGGTCAAAAGCAGTTTCAGTAGCGATGTCCGCCGAATAGATTTCGAAATCGACTTTCTGTTCTGAAACGTCTGCTAACTGTTCAGCGGCGGCGGCCTCAGCGGCTTCCTTTTCACTGATCCCAATGCCTTGGTGAGGTCGGTTAGATACAAAGAAAAGTGTCATATTGTCTGGGGAAAGATCCGGATCAGTTTCATCAAAAGGTGTATTGACCCTGGCAGTGAGTGGCAATGGCCAGGCATATTCAACGCCGTCCCATTTCGATACCCAGATGTCCTGACCTCCCTGACCTCCGGGACGATCACTGGTAAAAAAAAGTAATTCTCCGTTACCGCTGAGTGTAGGAGTCGTTTCATTGAATTGACTGTTCAGGGCCCGCATTGGTCGCGGTTCTTGCCAATTAATTCCGTCCCATATTCTAAGAAATATATTGGAATTATCCGCTCCACTCTTAACAGCATAAACCATTCGGGCTCCGTCCGAAGAAATTGCCGGTTGACCGATCATGCCCTCAGCTCCGATCACTTCAGTGACGGCCTGGGCAGGGTCCCAGACCACGTATCCAGGCTTAACGTCTCTGGCGACTTGTTTGAATGCTACGTCATCAGTATATGTGTACCACTTGTCTGGTCTCAGATAGAACCAAGTCAGAACAACTGCACTGAGGACTAGCAATAGGGCACCCCACGCATAGATTTTATAGCGACGTTTTTTCGTTAGACCCAAAATACTCCCCGAAGTCTCCTTCGGATCAGAATCAGATGGATCTGAACTGGACATTTCAACAATAGATTAACGTTCGGTTTTTACAGCAATATTGGCTCTCGGAACACCGACATGACGACAAATCGACATGACATTCGCAAGATAAAGGTGCTTCGCATCCTGATCACTTCGGATCAAAACTTTAATGTCAGGTTTCTTTTCAACTTCTGTCGACATCCAGTCGGAAATTTGTTCTTCAGTGACCTGTTTACCCATCAATACATAGGCACCGCTCTTACGAATATTTATCTTAATGAGATTCCCGGTAGACTGGGTCAATGACTGGTTCTTAGCATCTACCGGTAAATTTACCATATGATCAATTTCCTCCTCCTTAAAAGTAGTAGTGACTAAGAAAAAGATGATCAAAATGAACATCACGTCTAACATGCTGGAAATGTTGATAATTTCTCCGTCGTTAGAAGAAGATTTTTGGCGGCAATTCATTATATTGTTCCTTAAAAAATGTTAGTTTAATCGTTAATATCTGGGCCGGCGTTGGAAGCTGAATCAGCCAAAGCATGAGTAACGATAAATTCCGTGCCAACATCATCTATGTGGTCAATGACCTTGTCTGCTCGGGAAGAAAGCCATTGAAATAACAAGAGCACAGGAATCGCAATCGTTAAGCCTGCGGCCGTACTCACTAGTGCCTGATAGATGCCATTGGCAAGTTCAGCTGTCTTTGCAGCTCCACCACTGTCGGCCGTTTTCTGAAATGCATCAATCATACCGTAAACGGTTCCAAGTAAACCAAGGAGCGGACAAACCCCCGCAATAACGGAAAGGGGTCGTAAGCTACGTTTCATTTTTTCAGCTTCCTTGGAACCAGCATCCTCAATGGCTTTGCTCACGGCTTGATGACCTTCATTGCGCCACTGAATACCTGCTTTGAAAACGTGCCCGCAGGCCCCAGCCGAATCTTCACAATACTTTTCAGCGGCAATTCCAGTCGTATCACTGTTCCAGGCCTGTCCTAGGCCCTGCAAAAATCCGGTCGGAAGGACCCTTTCTTTGCTAAGTGATATGAATCGTTCAAGACCCAATGCAAGTGCCAAAATTGATGCTATACCTAATGGAAACATGACTGGGCCACCCTTTTTGAGAAGGCTTAACATTGTTTCTTTATCTTCACCGGCCCCTTCACCGACCTCTGCCCCAAGAGCAAATGAGCTGAAGGCCACAAAGATCAGGATGCAAATTATCGTCAAGTTGGACCAGCGGATAACGTTTATTAGATTGTGTTTTTTATTAAGGTACATTGCAGTTAGTAATTATAAAATTGGATTAGTTTGTACGAAGTTCGTCAAGATATTGCCGGGCAACGATTGCTGCCTTTTCTTTGCTGTATTGATTGATTACGTCTTTGAATCGTTGGGTCGCTTCTTCTCTTTTGTCTTGGGCCAGTAGCACACGTCCAATTTCCAGTACGGACTTTGCTTGCCAGCTTGGGTACTTCTTAAAATTAATTTCTACATTAACAAATTCGGCAATTGCCTTGTCATAATTTTGCATATTAAACAAACATTCACCGGTCTGAAACCGGCTCCTGACTGTCCAGAGATCAACGATTTTCGCGTCTGACAAAAGTTTTTGGTACTCTGATATGGCTCCGTTCGGGTTGTTGTTATTTTCAAGGGAATAGGCAAGGCCGAACTGAGCATTTCTAATCCATTTACTTTCTTTGAACCGATTCAAAAAATTTCTGTACGTCTGCGAGGCTTCATTGTGCTGACCAGTGAGAGACTGTGTTTCACCGAGACGCATGGTGACGGTCTCAGCGAGAGTAGCATCAATTCCAGGCACCTTAGACGAGGCTGCAAAATGATCTCTAGCAGTGACGGTCTCTTTTAATTTGAATCGTGCTTCACCGGCCTGAAAGAGCATTGAAGCGAGTAGTTTTGATTCTGGATATTCGACAATCAGTTTTTCGAACATTCCTGCGGCAATTTCAAAATCTGCTTTTTTAAAGTGAGCACTGGCGAGCTGAATTCTTATCGGTTCTTTAAGAGAATCTTCCTTCATTCCCTTGAGTGTACTGGTCAGCTGTGCGATCACCTTTTCTTGAGCGCCACTATCTAAATTTAATTCAGCTAGTTCACTTTGTACTTTGATAATGAGCTGACTCTTCGGGTGAGTGGCGAGTAATTTTTCATAAAGGAGAACAGCCTCCTTGTCTCGTTTTCTGGCTCTCTCTGCCCAGGCCCATTCGTACAATGCCTGATCAGCAAATTCAGACTTTGGATGATTTTCCGTGACGCGTTTAAAATAATTTGCCGCGTTGTTCCAGTCCTTCTGTTTGGAAGTGGAAAGGCCCGCATAATAAACAACTAAAGATAATTTCTCATGGTCTCTGAATTGATTTAGCATCTGTGGAAAGTGCTTCGAGGCAACTTCAAAATTTTCTGCATTGATGAGAGCTATCCCCTGCTGAAGGGCGGAATCTGGTGCGAGGGGGTGGTTACGCGGCACCTGCGAAAAATATTTTGCAGCTTCCACGTGTTTCTTTTCTGACGCGTTTACCCATCCCAGATAATACATGACACGTGGCCTTTGTTGTGGAGCCCCAGCCTTGAATGGATCTTTATTGGCTTTGTCTTCATTTATAAACCTTTCTAGGGCGCCTCTTGCTGTTTTAAGATCCTCTGTCTGGAAAGAGAGTCGGCCCTGCTCGGCAAGGGCAAGGGCAAGGTGCGGCGTGACTCCAGGATAATGGTTTGCAAGTGTACGTAGGTGCCCCAGTGCCTTGGTCTTCTCTTCTGTCCGGTCATAAGCGACTGCTACCTGAATCAGAGCCGTATCCAAGTTCGGACCAGGACTTACTTTGTATTGTTTTTTGTCATTAATCTGGACCCTTTCATTAATGAAGTCCTCAAATGGTTTTATTGATTCTTTCCATTTGTCCTGACGAAAAAAACAATCCCCAACTAAAAAAGACAATTGGGTAAAGAGTTTACCTTCTGGTTTCTTGGCCAGGAGCGGTTGAGCGCTTTGTAGGGCCTGCGGCCAACGCTTTGCCAGATGATGGACCTGCGCTATGCGGAGCTGGGCAGCAGGTACACTGACATGGTCCTTATGTGCCTTGATAAAATCTGTGTAGGCCTTGGCTGATTCATCACTACGATTGAGAAGGAACAAGTTCTCTGCTCGAATGTAACGGGAATCTGCTAAGAGAGAATGATCTTTGAATCGAGCAATGAAACTGTCCGCTAATCGTAAACTATTATTATAGTCTTTAAGTTTATGGAGGCAGGTCGAACGTTGCGCTATCACTTCTGGCATTTGCCCAAACTTGCCTCTCCTTTCGATGTGGGAAAGAGCTTCAGAGGCTAGTTTCCAGTCAGGACTCTTTAGGCTGATAAGTGAATTGGCATAGTCAAACTCAATATCATCAATGACGGGCGAATTTGGGAACCGCTTAATCGCATCAACAAGAATTTGTGCCGATCTTTGAAACTGATTTTGGCGAGAGAACACTCTTGCCCACCACAAGTTGGCTTTTGCCGCGGTCAAAGTTTTGGCTCCTGCAATTTGACTAAATTTTTGATTAGCTTGATTGTAATCCTCGAGTTCAAGAAAACTTCTAGCGATATAGAATTTAGATTCTTCAACGTGCGGAGCTGGTTGGCCTTCAGCGTCAGGCTTTGCTTCTTTAAGGTATGCTTCAAAATCAAGCGTCGCGGGCTCATATTTAGAAAGTAAGAAACGTGTAAATCCTAGTCGGTATTGGCATTCCAATGCATCATTCCCTTTCATTCCAGGGAGAGCCGCTACATAGGCTGGCTCTGCCTTATCAAATTCTTTTAGAAGAGTATGACATTCGCCTAGAAGAAAAGCTGCTCGGGTTTTCCATTCAGGCATTGCCTGTAATTGAGCTACTTTGGCAAGAGAAACTGTAGCCTCGGAAATTTTTTCAGTCTGATAAAAAGCATACCCTTGCTGATATAAGGCCCTAGCGGCTTGGTCTGGGGCAGGCTTAGATGCGGAAAGTTTCTTGGTCCATTCAAGAACTTTATCCCATTCTGATTTACCAAAGCAAATATCACAAATGGCTGCTAATGCTGCAGTCTTGAATGTAGGTTTTTTAAGATTATTGAGCTGAGTGATGAAGAGTTGTCTCGCTTCGTCTTTTTTTGAAGAAAACAACATGCATTGGCCTTGCAACATGATTAAGCGTTCCCTGTCAATTGTCTTATCGAGTCCGGGCTTTGCTAAGAGTGTAGCAAATTGGGGCATGGCCTTGTCATATTGTTTCAAAGCATATTGGCTCAGGGCAAGACCTCTCCGTGCCAGATCCGCTTTTGGATGATTGCCATGCTTTTGCAAAAAAGTTTGAAATTGCGAAACTGCGACTGGATATAGTTTTCTGTTATAGGCAGCGTTAGCAACAAAATATTGATCCAATGCTGCATCCTCCGCAGCTAATATCGTGGATGGAAAAGTCAAAACTAATGCCATCAATAAATTATTGAATCTCTTAAGATTGAGGAAACTCATACGCTAATAAATATAGAATTTTAATTATATGGTTAGTTACAATCCCAAATTCACTTCCGTGGATTTATGATCTTTATTTCTGTTACGATTCAATCTTTAACAGAATGAAAAAAAAAACAATTCTTTGCAACTATCAAGTGGCTCTATTTTTTTATAAGACCCTAATAATGAATGGGCTTATATAAATTATTCTGCATCAGTAGCATGATGACCCTTAATTTTTTGAGGAGTTGAATATTATTTTGAGGAGTTTTCTATAGCCCCTAATACCTTCAACGCCTCAATTGCGTATTGATTCCCACTCTTAGCTGCCATGCAATACCATTGCGCTGATTCACTTAATTGCTTAGAAACTCCTCTGCCCGCATCATAGATATAGCCAAGATAGATTTGAGCATAAACATCCCCTTCACGGGCTTTATTCTTAAGGTCAATTATTCTCTCTTCCATTAAAAATTAGGATTAAAAACAGAACACAAATTAATTAAGGAATAAGGTGCCCGCTTGAAAAACTCTCCCAATGGAAGAACCCCACAACAAGCGGACACCCTTTTCACAGTTTCCGCTAAGTTGCACTGTACTATTCCGAAAACCATTGGCTAACGGCCCGATGCTATACTTTGCTTTTGAATTGCTTCTTTATAATGTCATCGCCGCAGGCTCGATTATAAAAATAAGTCTTAACTAATCATCAAGTAGCCACTCTAGATTAAAGCGGACCATCCAGTCCTTATTAGACACCAGATAAATCATCCCTTCACTTGGCGTTCCTGAACGGCCTGCGGCCATCCAGGTATAATTACCGGGTCCTTTTCGGATCATGCGCCTTACAGGCCAGCTCTTCGCTCCATCAAAACTTACCTTTATGGTAATATCTTCGCGCTTATCTTTTCTACCAGGTGAGCTATAAAGAAGAACATCGGTTTCCTGACCAGGGATCCGGACTAGAGCTCCCTTGCATCCATAATCATCAGGCGGACCATCGAAGAGCTCATCGTCTTCATGTGCATTTTTCCATGATTTTCCAAAATCCTCACTGATCCCGACCTGTTTATTTCCCCGACGAACATGGGTCCGGGCATTATAATAAATGTGTCCATTTTTCAATTCACATAAGGATGGTTCAGAAGTACCAAGGAGAGGAAAAGGCTCACTCGGTGTCCAGGTCCTGCCACCATCATCACTATAAAGAGCATTGCTATACCTCTTAGCAAAATATTTACGTCCCTGACCCTTATTTAGGTATGTCCTGGTCCCGTCATTATTGATAGGTCCGACAAAGACCTGAGCAGGCATCAATAACCGACCCTTTGCTTTTCCATGACGAATAGTAATGCCTGGGTCACAGCAATACGTTGTAGCGAACCAGCCATTCTTATCGGGTCTCATCATAATCTTTTCCTGTTCCCAAGTCTTTCCGTGGTCCTTGCTCCTATAAAGAATCTGAGCAGGCTTTAGGCCCCCAGCAAATACCAATATGTCTCCGCTCGTTTCATCAACAATAACATTAGCAAGCTCACTCCATCCTACATGATCACCCTTGTATCGACCATCATCAGACATATCCGCATCCAAATCAACGCGCTTTCCAACAACTAAAAATTCTCCCCAATTTTTTCCTCCATCCTCGCTGCGCTTAACCTCAATCGATCCCTTATCGCGTTCTTCCCTGAACAGAAGAACTGTTCCATTCATGGACACCGCAAGGTGTGCCATTACAGGTATCTGGACTTCCCATGTATGAAAAATTGGTTCTTCTTTAGCTTTCCCATTCAATGGGCTTAATATTATTAATATAATAGTAGTTAAAATAACCAATCTTCCTGAATTCATATTTAATACTAATGTTATAGAAGTTTAGAACTATTCACTATTAATTCTTAGACATCGCTACTGCTTGAGGAACTTGAATGCGATTATATTGACGTTTAACAGAACGTAAAAATTGAGACCATTTTTTTCCTGGTCGTCCATTTGTCATTAAAAAATGAGGGCAATTTTTGTGTTCTGGCTTGGTTCCTTTGCGGGGCCAATGCTGATGTGGAACGACATGCTTTAAGGGAATTTGATACTGATGCATGAGAGAGGCACAAAGTTGCGCTGTCCTTTCCAAAGTTCTTTGCCTGCTATTCCCACGATGTTCACACATTTCTACTCCGATCGAATAGTTATTCCCTGGACCATTAAAGTCAGCATGTTCTCCCTGCTCAATCGTAGGCAAGTGCTGTATGACAACGTCCTCCTGAATAGTAAAATGCCAGGTCAGATATCCTATGCGATTTCCATTTCGTCTTTTAGGGGCCCGCAGTTTGCCTTTTTCCAATGCCCTAGCATGGTCCCAAGCGTCACCATTATAGTTTTGAGTGGAATGAACAGTAATGTAACGAGGCTTCATTGTTCTCTTATATTTCCTGCCATACCGGCCCTTTGGTATGAATCTTTTCACTACCCTTATTTCCCGATAAAGCTGTCCCGGTGATACTGGACCGGACCCGGTTTTCAATGAGGTTTTTTGGTTCTTAAAATCCGATTTTTCGATTTGCGTTGTCGTGCAGCTACAAATTAAAAAAGTGAAAATCAAACCATTAAAAGAAAATAATAATGCAATTGGATGAATGATTAATTTCCTCATTTAGAAAATTACTTTATGCTCAGATTGACAAAGTGTCTGGCAAAATTTGTTGTCGCATTTCACTTATTCTTAAAGGAACCAATTAATGGTTCCTTTTGTTTCCAGGGAATCTGGCGATCAAATAGTTTACTATAAACTTTATGAGTCGGTGCTGCTTTCTTTTTGATAGAGGCTACACCATCATCATAATGCTCCCGCATGAATTGGAGAGCATTTTTTTGCTCGGGTCGGTTAACTACATTGAATAGCTCCAGCTTGTCTTTTCTCATATCGAAAAGCTCTTCGGTTGGATTCATTCCTTTACCATAATACCAATAGATGTACTTCCAATCGCGGGTAACAACTCCAAAGCTCTGAGCAGCTAATGGTCCCCAACAATTCATTAAATATAATCGTTCATGAACTTCTTTTTCGGGTTCATTCATTAAAGATATTAGGCTCTTACCTTCTGTTCCTGGCTTGGCCTTTAAGCCTGCCAATTCAAGAATCGTAGGAGCAATATCAATGTTGCCAGTCAGTGCCGAGACCCTCATGCCCCGATCACTTGATTTATGCCTCGGGTCAAAAATAATCATGGGAACACGCACTGATTCCTCATAAGGCAATACCTTGGATCCATAACCATGAGAACCGCAAAGAAATCCATTGTCCGAAGTATAAATAATTACCGTGTTGTTTAAGGCTCCATTCTCTTTTAGCGCGTCTATTATCATTCCGGTCGCATGATCAATTCCATGGACGAGTTGATGATATTTGCGCATCACTTCATCATACCTGGTACTGTATCCCCAACTGTCCCATCTTTCCCATTGTCGGCCCTGCTTACTTTGAGGGCTAAGATGTTTTGCATATTCTCTGCCAAAGTTAGCGGGCCTCTTGAAGGTCTTACTTTTATAGACGGATTCAAATTTTGAATCGGGTGTATCGGGCATATGAGGAGCCTTAAAACTTATGGATAGGCAAAACGGCTTATTTGTCTTCGTTGCCTCTTGAATGAAATCGCGGCCAAATGCCCCATAGGAAAGAGTAGAGTGAGGATATTTTTTTGCATATTCTTTCATCCATTTATTCCTCAACGTAACGTAACTTGTCTGACCTCCTCCTCCTCCCCACTTATCAAAGGAATTCACAGGTAAGCCTTCAGCCAAGTCCACACCGAACTTGCCAGCAAAAGCAGTAAGATAGCCAGCCCGTCTGAGCAATAATGGATAGCTCTGAGCGAAATCGCTGGCCTTAAGTTTACCTTTTGCAAAATTACAGCCGTGTTCATATTCGTACTTACCGGTAAGGATTGTGGCTCTACTCGCCATGCAGATCGCTGTCGTGTCATAATGATTATCAAAGGTCACTCCACGTTCGGATAGAGAATCAAGATTAGGGGTCCTGGCATCTGAATTACCATAGCAACCCATTGATATAGTGGCCTGGTCATCAGCCAGCAAAAACACAATATTTGGCCGAGCTATTGCCTGATTTGCGGCTAGAAAAGCCAAAATTAAGCATTTAAGAATCAAAATAAAATGGGGCATTTATTAATCTAAAGACTGAAATAGAGTTCTCTTTCTAGCGTAATTTTAGCAATTCTATGTCTCTCTGTAAAAAAAATAACATTTTTTAGCCAGTTTTAGTTAACAGAACACGCCCTTTGGTAGTATAACCTCACCATGCCAAAAACTTATCTGGGTATTTTAACTGCCCTCTCATTAATTATTAGTTCTTCTGCCGCTCTGGCAAAATTTGAATTTCAAAAAGGTGATTCTGTTTGCCTTATAGGTAATAGCCTACCCGATCGGTTCAACCACGATGGTTGGTTTGAAGCTATTTTGCAAAGCGAGCTCAAGGGCCAAGAAGTAAGATTTCGGAATCTCGGTTTTACTGGAGACACGGTCAAAGAAAGACCAAGAAATCAAGGTTTCCCTTCGCCCGAAAACTATCTGAAAATTTGTGAAGCCGATGTCATATTTGCTTTTTTCGGTTATAACGAATCATTCAAGGGGGAGAAGGGTCTGGAATCTTTCATGAACGACTTGTCAGCCATGATTGACAATTATACAAAACTAAAACCTAACGGTAAATCTGCTCCTCGCTTTGTATTATTTTCCCCAATTGCACACGAGGATTTAAAGAATCCAAACTTACCGGACGGTAAAGCAAATAACGTTCGGTTAGAACAATACACAACAGCCATCAAGGCAGTAGCAGAAAAAAAAGGTGTAACATTTGTTGATCTTTTTAATCCAACTAAAGCCCTCTATTCAAAATCAAAGGAGGCGCTCACAATCAATGGGGTTCACCTGAACGAACTGGGCAATCGACATGTCGCAGAAGTAATCGCTAAGGGACTTTTAGGTAAAACGGTTAAGGCAGGAAAAGACATGGAAAAATTACGGCGTTCAGTCACCTACAAGAACTGGTTCTGGTTCAATAGGTACCGCGCGACCGATGGAAATGATGTGTGGGGGGGCCGTTCGGGGCTCAAGTTCGTGGACGGACAAAGCAATGGGGATGTCCTCCGCCACGAACTGAAAATGCTCGATGTCATGTCAGCCAATCGCGATCCAAAGATTTGGGCAACTGCATTAGGTTCAAACTTTACAGTGGATGACTCTAATGTCCCTGCGCCGGTCCCTGTTAAATCAAATATCGGAGGGAAGAGCCGGAGCTCGAACAAAAACAAGGAAGGCAATGCAATTTATTCGAGTCCTGAGGAAACCTTAAAAAAATTGAGGGTTCCTGAAGGCTTTAAAGTTAACCTTTTTGCTCACGAAAAAATGTTCCCGGAGTTGGTAAATCCTGTCCAAATGTCAGTCGATACTAAGGGAAGGCTTTGGGTCGCAGCGTGGAAAACCTATCCTAAATGGGAGCCGCTAAAAGAAATGTCAGACCGTCTCCTAATACTTCCAGATGAGAACCGTGACGGGGTAGCTGATAAGGCAATTACCTTTGCCAAGATCCATAACCCGACCGGCTTTGAGTTTTGGAATGGTGGAGTCCTCGTCGGGTCAGCTCCTGACATCTGGTTCCTGAAGGACACTGACGGTGATGATGTCGCTGATGTTAGAATTAAAATGTTAGGGGGAATCGACTCAGCTGATACTCACCACGCAATGAACAACTTCCAGTATGGTCCTGATGGGGGTCTGTATTACCAGAGAGGAGTGTTCCATGTTAGTAATGTGGAAACGCCATGGACGACGCCCCACAAATCAGGTGCATCTGCAATGTATCGGTTCAATCCCAGAACCTTTACCTTTAGTCAACACGCTGGGAACAGTCCGAACCCTCACGGAATATGCTTTGACCGTTGGGGCTATCATTATGCTACGGACGGTACAGGTGGCAGGTCTTACCAAGTCGTTCCTAAAGGCAATGGCTTCGCCATGAGAGGACTCCTAAAGAAAGAAGTCAGGCCAGTCGCATCTAGTGGCATCATTTCTAGTGCTAACTTTCCGGATGATAAGCAGCAGAGCTTTATGCTATGTAACACTATCGGTTTTCTCGGCCTCAAGCACTACAAGCTGACAAGGAATCCAGAAACTGGTGAAGTTAATGGTCAGCCGCTAGGAGATCTTTTTGTTTCCGATGATCGGAATGTTCGTCCGTCTGATGCTGATTTCGGATCAGATGGTGCTCTATATGTTTCGGACTGGCACAATGTCATCATTGGTCACATGCAACACAACGTTCGTGACCCTAACCGTGATCATAATCATGGCCGAATCTATCGTGTGATTAATACCGCAAAGCCCCTGCAGAAGCCAGTAGCGATCGATGGTGAGCCAATCAATGCTCTGCTGAATAATTTAAAACATCCAATCGATGGGGTCCGTTACCGGACACGCATTGAGCTTAGCGAACATCCGACAGATCCTCTAGTCGCAGAAATTGGTAAATGGGTATCCAATTTTGATGCGAAAAATCCAAACGAAGCGCATCATATGCTAGAAGCTCTGTGGGTCCTACAAGCGCATAACGTCAAAGATGATAAGCTGATGGGAACACTACTAACGAGTGCAGACCCTAATGTTCGTAGAGCTGCAAAGACTGTTCAGCACTTTTGGTATAATGTCGATTTTACCCGCGGAGGAGGTGAATTGGCAAAGGTCAAAGAGGACAAGGCGCCTGAACCAAAAGTCGTCGTTAACGGTGATCAAACTATAGTTGATTTAGCTGCAATACCTCATCAGCTAAAATACAACTTAACAAATTTTTCTGTGAAAGCTGGGAGCAAAGTAAAACTCACTTTCTTAAATCCAGACGTGATTCCTCATAACCTCCTAATTGTTGAGCCTGGATCCAAAGCAGAAATTGGGAATCAAGCAATTGCGATGGGAGCAGATGCAGTGAAGAAAGCACCAACGAACTCAAAGATCTTGCATGGCACCAAAATGCTAGAAGCTGGTCAGAAAGAAACGCTCGACTTCACGGCACCATCAAAACCTGGAGATTACGAATTTATTTGTACGTTCCCAGGCCACTGGGCAGTCATGAACGGTATCATGAAAGTGACTCAATGATTAACAAATAAAAATTTAAAACTAAACTAAAAAAGCCCCCATGCATCTGAACTGCGTGGGGGCTTTTTAAATTTATTAAGCTATCTTTTAGATTTTAGCTCAGAGACTTGCAACGATCCGCGAGTAACTGTAAGGCACGAACAAAATCCCATGCCGGTATATTGGCCTGCATCTCATTAATAAGTAACATGAGTCGCTTTGCAGCATCCTTTGCGAGATCCATGTCATCGTCCTGAAGAGCTTTAATCAATGCGCTTAGCCTTTGCGTGAATGGCTCATTAAGTTCCTGCATCTTGCGACCATGAATATTATTCAGTCCGCTAATGACATCCGAATATGCTTTCTGAAGCTCATTAGCTGCATGAGCTAAAACTTTTATTTCCTGATCAAGCGTGAGCTGATCATTTACTTGAGCTTCCTCCAAAT
>SHBV01000032.1 GCA_004211885.1 Verrucomicrobiaceae bacterium | reverse complement strand
GCTTTCTTCTTAGCCGGAGCTTTCTTCTTAGCCGGAGCTTTCTTCTTAGCCGGAGCTTTCTTCTTAGCCGGAGCTTTCTTCTTTGCAGGAGCTTTCTTCTTAGCCGGAGCTTTCTTCTTTGCAGGTGCTTTCTTCTTTGCAGTTTTTTTTGCCATATCCAGTGATATTTTGATAGTTACTACAGGCTCAAATGATTCAATAAAATAGTGTGTTTTCTAGGCTCTTTGAACCCAAAAATTGAGTCGCAATCATTAGTTCCAAAAGCCCCAACCCGCAACCTAAAATACTATCCGTTTGATATAATATGTATTTAACGTATAAATATACGGTTAGGTATTCCACATCAATGGTATAAGAAATGTTGATAAACCCCAAAGTATTAGTGCCAATGGGATCCCAACCCTAGAGAAATCCGTAAACTTATATCCACCAGCACCATAAACATAAGTATTCGTCTGGTACCCAATAGGAGTAGAAAAACTTGCGCTAGCCGCAAACATCACCGCAACAACAAGCGGTCGTGGGTCTATATCTAATGCTACACCGATGGTAATCGCTATAGGAGTGAGCAAAGCAGCAACAGCATTGTTACTTATAATCTCTGTTAAAACGGCCGTTATAAGATAAATAACAGCAACCAGTACATGGATATTATTAAGAATCGCTGCCCAATCAGTAACTTTAAGAGCGATATTTTCGACAACTTTCACCTCTTGCAATGCACTACCAAGACCTAACATCCCAAATATCATAAAAACCACTTTCCAGTCAATGGACTCATATGCCTCTGAGGGTTCAATGCACCTAGTAAATAAAGTAAATAATGCAGCACCCAACGCTAAAACAATAAGCGGCGCCACCTTCAATGAAGCTAGCACCATAAAAAGCAACAATGCACCAACCGCAAATGGAACCTTTGATCTTCTAATAGAACGCCCCTTAGGCTGTGATAAGTTAATAAAATCGCGCTCCTGCGAAAGCGTATTGATGCGATCAACGGCACCTTCTACTAGGATCGTATCTCCAAAAGCAAGCTTCACATTTTCAAAGCTGTCCCTCAAATTCACACCGCGTCGATGCACTGCGAGAATAATCACTCCAAAACGTTCGCGGAAATTCAAATCTTTTAAAGAGCGCCCCACAAGAGAAGACCCTGGCCCAATTACACCCTCAATTAAAACCGCCGAATCAGTATGCAATCTCTGAAGACCCAATTCTCCTTCAACCCCAATTTCAATGCCTGTAGTTTCACCTGCATCCATCACACCTTCGACTCTTGTCTTAACTAATAATTGGTCACCTTCTTTAAAAACAATCTGATCAATTGAACCCGTAAGTTTATTGCCAGATCGGACTACTTCAATCACTCGAAAATTACGAATTTTTCCAAGTCGAGAATCCTTGATTTTCTTACCTATCAACTCAGACCCTTTGCTAATGACAGCAACCGTTAGAAACTCTTTACTTTCGTCCGACTCAAAAAGAGTAGAGAGAGTCACCCTATCAGGCAACAACTTCCTTCCAATGAAAAGCATATAGAAAAATGTCACTGCAACAAAAATAATACCCAATTTCGACACCTCAAACATACCAAACTCTTCAAGCCCTCTCTCTTTAGCAATTCCAGACGCAACTAGGTTAGTTGAAGTTCCTATAATAGTGCAAGTCCCTCCAACAATGGCAGCGTATGAAAGTGGAATTAAAAACCGGGACGCCACAAGATCATGCTTGCGAGCCAACGCTAAAAGAATTGGCATAAAAACAACAACAACAGGTGTATTATTAACAAAAGCAGAAAGCGGCGCTACAATCAGCATCAACATTACAAGAATCCGCATCTCTCTAGTTCCAGCCAACTTTCCAAACCATTCCCCTAACGCCTCAATAGTACCTGTCCTTTCTAAAGCTGCACTCAATACAAACATGCATGAAACAATTATTGGCGCTGGATTAGAAAACACTGCCAATGCCTTTTCCTCTGGTAATATTCCCGCGCCAACAAGTAATACAAATGCGCCCATAGCAACCAAGTCGGGAGAAAACCACTCCTTCACAAAAGCGATAAAAACCAGTACAAGAATAATACAGACAAAAATTTGATTGAAATCCATGAAGTTGGTAAGTCCAATAGGAACAGATAATTAAAAACCTCTAGCTAATTTGTTATAGTATATAATTTAACATTCATTATACATGCCCACTCTTCTCATTGCTATTGGTGCCTTTTTTCTTTACCTCATAGCTTACCATACATATGGAAAGTTCCTCGGTCGAAAAATCTTCAAATTAAGTGCAGAAGCAGAAGTTCCAAGCATTCAACTGAATGATGACATTGACTTCGTGCCAACAAAAAAAAGCATTATTTTCGGGCATCATTTCACTTCAATCGCAGGGACAGGACCCATTGTTGGCCCCGCATTGGCAGTAGTCTGGGGTTGGCTACCTGCACTATTGTGGGTGATTTTTGGATCAATTCTTATTGGAGCCGTTCACGACTTTGGCTCGTTAGTGGTTTCAATGCGGAATAGAGGGCAAACTGTCGGAGACATTGCAGGTCGCATTTTAGCTCCTCGCACTCGTATTCTTTTCCTATCAATCCTCTTTATGGCGCTGACCATTGTACTAGCAATCTTTGGACTAGTTATAGCTTCTGTTTTCAGAATGTATCCAGCCGCAATTTTCCCATGCTTCATCCAAATACCAATTGCAGTTTCTATTGGTATTCTTATCCATAGAAAAGGGGCTAATATTTTAATACCCTCAATCATTGCATTGGCTATCATGTATTTGAGTGTTTTTTATGGCAATGACGGGACGCTTGGCAAATTCAACTCGGCCCTTGCTGACTGGTCAGTTATAACATGGGTCATCGTCCTTTTAGGATATTGCTACATCGCATCAGTGCTCCCAGTATGGACTCTCTTGCAACCAAGAGACTTCATTAACAGCATGCAGTTATTGAGCTCTGTAGGCCTTGTTTTGGTTGGATTAATTGTAGCTGGCATATGGGGCGGTGCTCCGATCGGGGACTCAGCTCGCCCTTCACTTGAAATCATAGCGCCTGCGACAAGACTTGGAGCAGATTCACCGGAAGGAGCACCTTGGATCTTCCCCTTCTTATTTATAACAATCGCATGCGGCGCCATTAGCGGATTCCATTGTCTTGTATCAAGCGGAACCAGCTCAAAGCAACTAAAGTGCGAAACAGACGCACAATTTGTTGGGTACGGATCGATGCTGACAGAAGGGTTTCTTGCTGTCCTAGTCATCTTAGCTTGTGTTTCAGGATTAGGACTAGGAACCGAATCAAGCAATGGAAATTTTTTTACAGGAAAGGATGCTTACTTGGATCGTTATGACAGCTGGGGAGGAGCAAAAGGACTTAGTGCAAAGGTAGGAGCTTTTGTTGATGGGGCTGCCAATTTCCTAAAAGCTCTTGGTCTAGCTCCGCAATTTTCAGTCGCTCTTATGGGCGTTTTCGTTGCTTCCTTCGCCGCTACGACCTTGGATACGGCGTGCAGACTCCAACGCTATGTAATTCAAGAGATTGCTACCACTTTATCTACAAAAAAATCTAAAGCCGAATCCAATACTAAAATTAACTTAAGCCTAAACCCTCTGAGCTGGCTCGCAAACAAACACGGAGCAACTATCCTGGCTGTGATTCTAGCATTTGGGGTCGCCGCCAGCCCCACTACTGGATTGGAATGGTCCTGGGAAAATGCAGGAAAAGGAGGCCTCAACTTATGGCCGCTTTTCGGAGCAACTAATCAGTTGCTAGGTGGCCTGGCATTCCTTGTCATTTTATTTTGGATGCGCCGCCGCAACCTCCCTATTTGGTTCATAGCAATTCCTGCAATTTTCATGTTAATTCTGCCTGCCTCAGCAATGGTTATTGAGCTTTTCAAACCAAATGGATGGATCGCAGGACAAAAACCCCTTTTAGCCACAATTGGATTAGCCACACTCACTCTTGAAATATGGATGCTAATTGAAGCTTCAATCGCTTGGCCAAAAGCAAAAGGAGTTTTAGAGCAATCACTTCCACCAATTAACAGTCAAACTGATACTCAAAATGACGGTGGGAGAAGCTGCTAAAATTCATTTATTGCCAGCATAATTTGGATTAGGTTTAGGAACCTTCGCTCCAGTCTTTTTCAACCACTTTGATATCTTTGCATCCAACTCTTTGATTTTCTCTGGCATTTTATTTGAAAGTTCTTCTGATTCTCCAATGTCTTGGGCAAGATTAAATAATTCATATTCTTTCCCATCATAACGCTTGATCAATTTCCATGAACCACTGCGTATGATTGTATAAGGCATTACTCTTCCCCGATAGTGAGGGAAATGCCAAAACAAGTCTTCACGATTTAAGGAACCTTTACCTTCCATTAAAGGCTTTAAGTCAAAACCATCGATAATACTCTTAGAGGGCAATGCAACTCCAGCAGCAGCACAAATAGTTGGGAAATAATCAACACTGCTCACTGGTACACTGCTAATTCCTCCAACTTTAATAACACCTGGCCAATGGACAATTAAAGGAACTCGTATACCTCCCTCATAAGGGTAACCTTTGCCGGATCGGAGAGGAGCATTATTAGTTGGCCCCAACAAACCGCCATTGTCAGATGTAAATATAATGACCGTATTTTTACTAAGATCATATTCACTTAGCTTTTCTCGGATCCTGCCCACTGCCTGATCCACACTTTCAACCATAGTTGCATAAGCTGCATTTTTTTGTTTAACGCTAGATAATTTGTTGATCTTGCTTTTGTATTTATCCAATAAAGATACCTTTGCCTGGATCGGTGTATGGACCGCATAATTAGCAAAATAAATAAAAAATGGAGCCTTCTTGTTTCTTGAGATGAATCCTAAGGCCTCATCACATTCTCGATCAGTGAGATATTGCCCCTTCTTTTTCCCCGGCAACCCGTTAATCCCCTTTAACCTTTTATTAGAAAAAGGATCATAATAACTAGGCGGCTGCCCATAATCACAACCTCCATAATTCTCATCGAATCCCTGCCTCTCAGGATACCAGTCATCTGCTCCCAAATGCCACTTCCCAATATGGCAAGTCTTATATCCAACCCTTTTAAGTTGTTCAGCTATAGTAATTTCTTCACTTTCCATCCATAGCGCATTTTTTGGGCACAAAACTTTATTGGTCTTAGATCCGATCCATCCCATTGGATTTTTTTTATCATTTGGAATTTTTCCGCCTTGAAACCTTGCCCTTATCCAATCTGTAACTCCTACCCTTGCTGGGTACCTACCAGTCATAATGGCGGCTCTAGTCGGCGAACAGACTGCGCAAGCTGCATATGCATCTGTAAAACGCATACCATTTTTGGCTAAATCATCAATATTCGGCGTTTCATATATCTTACTGCCAAAGCAACCAAGATCAGTCCAGCCTAGATCATCCACATTAATGAGAATAAAATTAGGTTTATCAACAGCGTGTAAAATAGGACTTATTAAAAAAATACCTATAGAAACAGTAAAAACTCTCATTAAATATCTCATTCAATCATTATAGAGGATAATCAGCATTGCCGTCAAATTCGAGAATGTGTCTTGTCATGAGCTCAAACTCATCTCATTATCCAACCTCAGTAAGTAAATACAAACTCTCAAATGTCAGAATCCGAAGACTCTCTAACTGCAGAAAAAGAATTACTAGCCTCTGTTGCCAATAAAGGCACAGGAGCAAAAATCAAAACATACACTAAACTTTGCGGACCAGGATGGTTGCAAAGCGCCATAACACTTGGAGGAGGATCCTTAGTCGGTGCCCTTGGTGTAGGTGTTATTGGAGGAGTGAATTTCATGTGGGTACAACCCCTCGCAATGATTCTTGGTGTTGTAATGCTAAGTGCAATTGCATACGTAACACTCTCAACTGGAGAAAGGCCATTTAGATCCATTAATAAACACATTTCACCATTTCTCGGCTGGGCATGGCTAGGTGCGACGATAGTGGCAAATTTGGTATGGGTACTACCTCAATTCAATTTAGCATTCGGAGCAATCGCAACTAATCTTGCTCCTGGCGTCTTTCCTGACACCATAGGATCTAAATTGCTGATATCCGCTATTGTATTAGCCATTGCGACAACAATTATTTGGTCTTATGGCGCTGGCAACAAAGGAGTGGCTCGCTTCGAACTTCTGCTAAAAATCTTAGTTGGATTAGTTGTCATTTCATTTATAGGCGTAGTAATCGTTCTTACCTTTGCTGAGAACTCCCCCTTAAATTGGGCCAATGTTTTCAGTGGTCTCATGCCTGATTTCGGTGCGCTATTCAGACCTGCTGAAACTTTCATGCCATACATTGAGCAACTTGATCAAGCCAATCGAGATAAATGGACAGCTGACATAGTTGGACGCCAGCGAGATAATATTATTGCAGCCTTTGGCACCACAGTCGGAATTAATATGACCTTTCTTCTTCCCTATTCAATGTTGCGTAGGAAGTGGGGCAAAGAGCATCGAGGATTGGCTGTTTTCGACCTTTCTACAGGATTATTCATTCCTTTTGTAATCGCGACGGGATGCCTTGTCATCGCAGCAGCCTCTCAGTTCCATGGCAATATGGATAATAATAAATTCGAAAATAGCGCTTCGCTAGTAGAGCAACTAACTGATAAAGAAAAATCCACACTGGGCAATGAAGAAAAGTCAGCAAAACTAGAAGCCATCTATATAGCAATGCCGTCTCCAGAAAAAGCCAATGCTACTCTTGAAATGATGACAGCTAAAAGAACCCAGTTTGAACTAGCAAATGCCCTCAAACCATTCACCGGGAACCTCTTCTCTCAGTACGTATTTGGAATCGGAGTATTAGCCATGGCTGTATCTACAATAGTCATACTTATGTTAATTAATGGATTTGCGGTCTGTGAAATGTTGGGAGTTCCTGATGGAGGAACTCCTCACAGAGTAGGCTGTTTAATTGTAGGAGGGATCGGCTTCTTTGGCCCCTTAGCTTGGGGTGAACTCGGACCATGGCTAGCAATCCCGGTATCAGTATTTGGAATGACTTTACTACCCATAGCTTATATAACATTTCTCTTAATGATGAACTCAAAGAGTTTGCTCGGCGACAGGCGCCCGGAAGGCTCCTCTCTCCTAAGATGGAACATCCTAATGATAATTGCTACGGTCGTTGCTACTCTTGGTGCAGCATGGGCGTCTCACGGGAAGATTGGATGGTGGGGACCCGGTCTAATCCTTACTTTTGGTCTCATTGCTCTATTGACACGTCAAAAGACAACACCCAATACAAACTGAATAGAATTTTAATTAATTTAATTAGAAAACGCCTTGTAACGAGATGCGAAATAATCCCGACCCGGGATTTTTCCATTACCAACCAGATAGCGATAACGTAAATTCAAGGAATCCCCTTTCGCAATTTTCTTAACAAAATAAGCTCCAAATCGTCCATAATCACGATACGCTGAATAAGTATTCCCCTTAGGTATAGTGGGATGACTCATGTGCTGAGCAAAATACATATTCTCACCAATCTGAAAACTTTCAGCTGCCCAAGGAAGATCCTTATCCTTTTTTAAATCAAGGCCGTCCTTATGAAATATATATTTGGCAGACTTATTCTTTGAAACTTCATTACTTGGCCTGAATTGACATCCAGCATGCTCAGGGTCACCATTCAGTTCAACGTCTGCGCTTGCGGCCTTCAGAGCAGTGTCAAAGTCTACCTGCAAATAAGCTCCCTCTCCTTCGACTCTTTTGAAGGTCTGAGTGCGCTTCTCTTCAATAAAAACAACTCCATCAGTTGTCACCCAGTTAATTAAAACAGTCAAAGTAGCGTGATCCTTAGTGGAAGTTGAATTGATTATTTTTTTATATACCTGATCACAACCTTTCATATGCCAAGAATCGACTTGCCTCCCAGAAAACCTTGTCTTCGACCATCCTATAAAAATTCCACGGTGATGAGTAAATTGACCTCCAGCACCTTTAGTGATCGTAGATTTCCCCTGTTCATCGAATACATGAGTGTACACCTTGTAGGTTTCATGTCTGGATTCAGCTGAAGTTTTATCATGCGCCGTCATTACTCGAGCCACAACTTTTCCTCCATCCAAGACATCAATACATTTTCCTGGCACCTCTTTAATTTCGAAGTCCGCATGTGCAAATGAGACGCTCAGAGCAATAATTATTAGTGTGATTTTTTTCATAAATTAATAACGTTTACTTATCTTGATCCGATCACAGGTTTTACTGTAATTTCAAATATAATTTACTATCACCGGTCGTCCAAATTCGAAGGATGCTATCTTCTCCTCCTGCAGCAATAATAGTTCCATCTTGACTAACACTTGATGAATGAATGAATGTAGCCGCATCAGGCAAAGGCTTGTTTGCTATTCTAACTGATTGATCCCCACTGCTCGAAATTAACTGTTCCCCGGCTCCCATATATGCAATTGAACTGACTCCTTTAGTGTGCCCTTTCACTGTTTGCTTTTGATTCCCCTTTTCAAAATTCCACTCCTTAACAACCTGGTCAGCTCCTGCGCTCGCTAAAACAAATCCGTCTGCTCGCCAAGCAACATCAAGAACATGGTTTGTATGCCCCTCAAAACTGCGCTCAAGAACAGCCCCTTCCATATTAAATACTTTAACGAAACGATCAGTTGCAGCCGTAGCGATAAATTTCCCATCAGGACTAAAAGAAGTTCCCGATATCGTATCACTATGAGATTCAGTATTTGCACAAACCAATTTTCCATCAGCAATATTCCATACCTTCAACTCTCCACTCCTCGATGGAACCCCTCCACCAGATGCTAATAATTTACCATCAGGGCTAAACGATAAAGAATTCACTCTATCAACTAAAGTTTTAGGATCTTGTAGCCCCCCAATCTTTTTGTGGAGGTTCCACTTCGGTGTCGAATCCCAAATCCTGACTGTCTTGTCTGAAGATACCACTAAAATATTCCCCCCTACCGTAGCAATTACTTTCGCGGCACCCGATTTAGTAGCAATAACGCCGCATGGCTTCCCAGCATTTGTTTCCCATGAATAAACATTTCCATCTTCAGAACCTGCAAAAACCTGAGCTGAATCTGGCGAAAAGGTAACAGTTCTAAGAACTTTTTGTTCTTGATCCACTCTTGTCTTTATATCCGCATGAATCTTTGCTGCGTTCTGTAATTCATTCTCCGCATCCGCTAACTTTAACTTTGATTCAGAATCAGCATCGATTGCTCTCTTTAAAAATCTCTCTGAAATTTCACGGCTACGAGTTGCTTCCAATTGTTTTCTCTCGGCATCTTGGACTTCTTTTTCTTTTGCCGTTAAAGCTTCCATCGCTTTCTTTGCAGCTTCTTTAGAGGGATTAAGGTCAGGAGCCTTTGCTTCTTCTTTTTGTTTAAGGTCCATTTCAGTTTTGGACTTGAGATCCTTTGCTGAAACGAGCTCAGTTTTCTTTTTCTCTAATTCTTCTACTGATTTCTTTTCTGCGTCTTGGGCCTTCTTTAATGATTCTTGATCCGCCTTTAATTTCTTATCACTTTCTCCTAATTGCTTTTTCCTTTCATCACGTATCTTCGTTAAAACAGAAACTTTTATTTCTTTCGACTTTTGCTCCCCACTTAATTGCCAACCTGCATTTCCATCAGCAATCAACTTGCCATCGCTCATGTTCCAAATGCGAATTTTTGCATTACCAGAAACGGAAGCGCAACGCTTCCCATCCTTTGATACCGCCACCGCTTCAGGCACTTCTTCATTATTGATTTGTTTGATCTGATTTACCGTACCTTCTCCAACTTGCCAAATTCTAAGTGTCAAATCAGCGCTTCCAGAAATAAAGTTTTTATAACCTTCACCAAAAGAACACAATGAAACAACTTTGGCAGTGTGCCCCTTAAGCTCATGGACCTGCTCCAACGACGCTTCAATCGACAATATTCTTATGACCCCATCTTCGCATCCACAAGCCACTTGCTTCCCATTATTAATAATCACCATTTCATTAATTGGAGAAGATAATTTTACTGTCACTATTTGTGCCTCTTTACCAATTTTCCTAGCACTCACAACCCCGTCAATAGATGCAGAAATTATATTTCCATCCACTCCGAAGCCCAGCCCTGTTATCGCTGCAACATGATCTTTGAAGGTTAACACTTTCTTAGATTCAGAAATATAAACCTTAATGGAACCACTCTCATCCCCAACAGAAAATAATTTACTATCACTACTGACCCCAACAACAAGCGGCACATTGTCAACGGGCTCCGCATCATATAGCAACTCGGGATCAGCCTGTTTCCATAGTTTTATATTCCTAAATCCCCCGGAAGCAAGTAGCCCATCGCCATTAAAGGCCAAGCTCCCAACAATATCAATATGCGCTGATTCTCCCTTACCTTTGAGATCTGGATCAACAATTTCACCAAGGCTCTTACCAGTTGGAGTATGATACATAAATATTCGGTTCCCTCTGCCAGCTGCAACGTATTGATTATCTGGCGAAACAGCCACAGAGTAAATCGCTTTAACTCTCTCACTCATAGTAGCAAAATTAACCTTTTTTTCTGCAGCTAAAGTATCGTCATCTTTTGCTCCCTGATTAATCCATAACTTAAGCAGAGCAAGTTCCTTAGGACTCAAATTTGGAGCATTAGATTTGTTCTTTGGCGGTGGCATAAATTCCTCCTCCTGGTGAGCAGCCTGAAGAAAAACTAAACTATCGTCGGCATTACCAGGAACAATGACCTCTCCACTATCGGATCCTTTCATCATTACTGAAACGTTCTCAAGGTTGAGACTCGCTTTCGCTTTTGTTGCATTATGACAAGCAATGCAGCTCTTTTTAAATACAGGCGCAATATCTTTTGCGTAACTGACTGACTCTTTTTGATCGATAGATTCTATAGGTAATGGCTTAGCAAGACCTACACAGCACCATCCAAATAAAATACAGAATGAAAAAATAATAAATTTCACGAAAATTAATTTGCCGCAGGGGGTTCTTCTGGGGCCGCAGGGGGTTCTTCTGGGGCCGCAGGGGGTTCTTCTGGGGCCGCAGGGGGTTCTTCTGGGGCCGCAGGGGATTCATTGATCATTATTGAAACATTCCCTTTAGTTTGTAGGTCTATTCCATTAAATTTCAATTTGGCAATCAACTCTAATTGGATTAATCCAAGATTCGCATCAGCCGTAATTTCAATCGGAAGATCAATAGCGGACTGATCTTTATTTGCACTAGCGTTTCCAACTTTCACTCCTTTGGTTCCATCAGGTAATTTGACACTCATCGAAACGCTATCTGCAAAACCGTACAGTCTATCAAAATTCACCACAACTTTAGATTTAAGCCCCTTCCCTAATTCAACAGGAGATTTGTTATCCTTGAATTTAATAGGACACGATTCGATTTTTACGGTTACCGGTTTCGAATAACTGACGAACTGGACATCCTTCGGCTTCGCTCTGTCCGCAGCCTGCTTAAGTTCCAGGTCCGCGCTTTTATTTTTCTCTTCGGCCTCTTGTAATTTCTTCTCAGCTTGCTTTATGGACTCCTCTGCTGGTCCAACCTTAGATTCAGCATCTGAGATTTTTTTTCTTTTTTCTTCTTCTGTTTCTTCACCACTAGATTTTGCCTCATTCAGAGATTTTCTTAGGGAATCAAGCTCCTTCTTAAGAGTTTCTAGCGTTTTTTTTGCCTCATCCAAAATCTTGGTCGCATTCTTTTTTTGCTCCTCTGCAGTTTGGAAAACTTGCAAATCACGGCGATATCCTAACTTAGTCGATGCCTTCAGCACAAATTGATGCGTACCTTCCTGGTACTTATTATTATCCTTGTTGTTCAGTAAAGGAATTATCAGCTTGTGAGATTCTTTAGTCTTGTCCTTAGCTACTTGAATCTGTGGAGCTTTTCCCATTCCAGGAAAACCAACTGGGACAATAGTGACCTTATCCTTAATCTCTGAGGTCGTTATAAATTTGATGGGGATTTCTAAATTGCCACCTAGTGAACTCTCCCAGACCTTATCTTCTGCAGGAACTACCGCCATAGGTGTTTTTTCCTCAATTGAAGCCACGGTAATACCTGAGCTCGTTCTTGAAATAACACGTTCCTTATCAGCATCATTTACTGACCAGTTCACCGCTAGGCTCTCGGCCTCTTTCTGGATCTTTGTTCCCTGCACATCTGCCTCACCAATAATCTTTACTTTTCCTACCCAAGGGGGCGCATCTTCCGCATTATAAAATGATAAAGAACAGTGATTTTTTCCTTTCTCTAATTTTGTGGTTTTAACCTTAAAACTTTGTGGAAAACCCTCTACCTTCAATTCGATTTCACCATCAAACCCATCTCTGCGCAGAGCATAAACATCTAAATTACCAACTTGGCCACGTCTAATTGCAATTCCTTCTCTAACAATCTTCTTGCCTTTATTGTTATCCCCTGCTGGAGCTGAAGCTGAAACTAACAGATCGAAATCAGGTCTAGGTTCACGAACAATCATTCTGAAAGGCGCTTTAGTAGCAAAATTATCACCCACTGACACGCGAACCTTAAAATCCGCATCTGCTTTAAAGCTAAATATTGGATCACGACTATTCGTGGGATAACGTCGCCCTCCCACATTAGCTTCTTGATCGTCAGCTTTTGCAAGTTGTGTCGATTTCTCTTTACCCTCCGCATCAACAATCACTTTCGACACCACAATCGTTGGATCGCAATAACTTACTAATCGGTGAGCAATTACCTCAATTACATACTCCTTATCCTTCAAGGCATTGAATGAAAACCAAGATTTTTTACCTGGATAAAATCGCCCGCTCAGTTCAGAAGGAAAAGGAATTTCTTGTGCATCCTCTGGAGAAGAATTTGAACCACTATCAATCACTGGTGGAAAATTAGATCGTGCGATGAATACGGAATTTGAAACATTATTCCCTTCACCTAACTCATAATGAAATCCTTTAACTCCTGCACCCGCGGGTTTCACCGGCATTGTTTTCATTCTTTCCATTTCATTTGGAACATCAATGTTAACTTCTATCCTCTCGAGTCCATCCTCACCGGACGGCACTCCACCCGGAAGGTTTTTTCCAAATATTTGAAAAGATTGAGTCTCTCCCGGTTGCGCAGATAGAGGTAAAACAAAATCTATTTGGGGGCCTTTCCTGAGTTGAATCCGATAATTATAACCATCACCACCACGGGCAAGGAAATCAGAAACTCTTAGAAGATATTCTCCTTTAATAGTTGGAGCAAACCCAATCAAAGGGTCTCCGCCAACAGATTCTCTTGACCGAGCCACTTCAATTCCTGACGGATCATTTAATACTAACAATGCGTCCACTCTAGAATTAATTCTCTCAGCAAAACAATCAATAAAGTACCGGCCTTCACTCCTAACTGGAATTTTGTAATAGTGCGCCTTGCCTGGCTCCATAATTCCATTCACAACAACATTATCCTCAAGTAGCACAGCATTACCTTCATCCACCGCTTCCTTAGGGGTAATCTTTTCATCTCTATTACTAACAGCAAAACTAATTGGCGAAGTCGTTCCATCGCTACCTCCAAAGCTCAAATCATAACTGCCAGAACTCACTGATTCTGCAATTTTAACCTTAAACACTCCTTTCCCGATAGACTCACTAGTGATTCCTGGATCATTAAAAAACAGGCGCCCCTCACCAGCCAAGTCAGCACCCCTCAAAGTAACATCCACAGATCCACCTGCCTTTCCCCCCATGGGAAAAATTGAATCTAGACGTGGAGCAGGAAGTTGCCCCTCTACTAAGTTTCCTAAAATGAAAAACAGAAACAACAAAGAAATTATGTAACAGGATCTTCGCATGGAAATATAAAGAAATGCAAAGTTTAATGGTTAAATAAAAATTCTTTTGTATTCAAAAGGGCCCAAACAAGATCCTCGTAAGCCATTTTATTCGCTTCATTGATTTTCCCTTCAGCCTCTTTAGCCTGCTGAGTCTTTTTATTAATATAATCAATGGCCGTTTTCATCTCATCGTCTTTGGGCCCACGAGAAAATGCTCTCTTATATAGCTCAACGACTTTCTCTTCATTGGTCCTTTCTCCTTGAGATGAAAGCTTATCCGCACTTCCTCCTGCTCCAGCTAATTTATCCTGAATATTTTTTGAATTCAGTAAATGTAATGTCTGCGCCAAACTGGCACCCTGAGCCCTTTCACATTCGCAGGCACTATCCATTTCTGGTCGCCCAAAGACGGTAAGAAAATAAGAGCTCGAGTTATAACTGTCATCAGGTAAAGATACGGCTCTAGTTCCGGGCAATTGCCCCGAGAAGGCTGTCGACGATCCTGTAATTCCATCGATCGAATCCAATAACACTTCCGCAGTCAAGCGTTTAGGGAAATATCGAGAGTAATTTTGTCGATCTCCCGCGTTATGATCATTTGGAATCGCACTGAGTTGGTAAGTTGTTGAATTACAGATCGTTCGAATCAAATCCTTTAGGTCATAACCTGACTTGACAAAGTGCCCTGCCAAGGAATCCAATAAATCAGGATTGGTCGGAGGATTAGTGACCCTCATGTCATCTTCTGGCTCTACAATTGCACGATTGAAGAAATGCTTCCAATAACGATTGACTAACATTTTTGCGAAGAAAGGATTGCTTTCCGAAGTCATCCAAGCCGCCAAATCCAATCTGGGATCATCCTCTGGTTTTATATTCAGTTCTTCTCCGCCAAGAGGCTTAGGCTTAACATCCTCTCCTGACTTAGGATTCTTTGCCGTAGCTAATCCAACATTATGGAAAACCGCCTCCTCACCTGGAACGTCAGTCTTCTTCTTACCTACTCTAGAAAAGAATGCAGAAAACCCATAGTAATCTTGCTGACTCCACTTCTCATATGGATGATGATGACATTCAGCACATTGAAGCCTTACACCAAGCAAAACTTGAGCCGTGTCTTGTAGTCTTTCTTTTTGATCTGTCACATTTCTGAACCACGCAGATGCTGGGTTATGACCTATCTCTCCACGCGCTGTCACTAATTCAGTGATTAGCTGATTGTAAGGCTTGTTCGCATGCAGACTACCCATCAACCACTCATGGAATGCTTGAGTCCCTCTAGTATATGTCGCGCCTTTCCTTTTATTACGTAAAATAGCAGCCCATTTATTTGAAAAATACTCAGCATAGTCAGTAGTAGAAAGCAGACTGTCTATCCACTGCGATCTTTTTTCAGGATGATCATTAGATGAAAAATCTTCTACCTCTTGCAAAGACGGCAACCGCCCCGCAATATCGATAGCAGTCCGGCGCAGAAATGTAGTATCATCACAAATTTCAGAGGACGGCAATCCGAGTGTCTTTAATTTAGTAAAAACCTTCTCATCTATAAAATTCTTAGCGACAGGAAAATTTTCAGTCGGAACTCCTAGTGGTATCGTTGCTTGAAAAACCGAGACATGCTCCTGATATCGAATCATTACCGCCATGTCTCCAGTCTGATCCCTTAACATAGTAACTAAGCCAGATTGATCCACTTCACCCATTTCCTTTTGGTTAGATTCGTAACTTACGATACCGGTAACATCGCGAACTGACCCATCGGTATAAAAAGCAGAGACTGCAAGCTGCTGTTCAGCTCCCGGCTCTACAATGCGGGAACTTGGATAAACTGAGATACTCTCTAACTTCGGATCATCGGGGCTACCGTAAGGCATGCCTTGCTCCATCCATCTGACTATGGCCTTGTAATCCCATGAATCATGCTCAAATCGAGCACCTCCCCCATGAGGCAAGTCACCCGATCCTTTTCGCAATAAAAGACTGTGTTGAGGCGCAGCAGGAAATAGTCTCCTTCCTCTACCTTCTTTAACTAAATATTCAAAGTCTTCGGTCGGCTCAAAACCCAGCAGTGAAAGTTTAAATCCATTTTGACCTTCAGACTTACCATGGCAACCCCCGCCGTTACATCCATGCTTTGTGAATAAAGGTACAATTTCATTCGGAAAGTTAATAGGTTGCGGCGTTCCAAATTGCTCTACAGTTAATTCTATTGTAGCGGATAATCCTTCAGCCGTTTTTGCTATAACTTTGACTGAACCATCCGCAAGAGGAGTAACATGACCCGTCTCAGAAACATTAACTATGGAAGATGGATCCGCCTCGTAACTCACTGATCGGGTCATGTCAGAAACATTGCCCCCAGTCACAACGAGCTGAAGATAAGCATCAGGCCCAATTAACTTGGCTTCTTCATTTGGCTTAGAAACCGCGTAAATATTTAATTCTGCCGCAATTAGATTTGTAGCAGCAAAAAACGAAACAATTATGTAATAAAATCCAATTCTCATAGGTACTTATATATTAACAATATTATTAAATTAATTCTTTAATGGGTTCATACCCTTCCACTAGATATCTAGGCCTTCCCCCCAAATCAGTGACGGTAGTTTGTGATGCATCAATTCCCATATTTTTATAAAGTGTGGCAAAAATCTCAGCAAAATGCACGGGTCTTTCTTCTGCTTCACCTCCTAACCGATCAGTCTTGCCTATAGCCCCTCCCATCTGCATTCCTCCTCCTGAGAGTAATGCACATGAAACATTCGGCCAGTGATCCCTTCCAGCGTTTTTATTGATTTTAGGGGTCCTACCGAATTCCCCCCAAGCAATGACCGTAACATCGTCAAGCATGCCCCTATCCTCAAGGTCTTTAATGAGCGCATGATAGGCCTGATCGAAATCAGGTAAATTTTCCTTAGCCCTTTTGAAATTAGATCCGTGCCAATCCCAGAAACTGTAACTTAAAGTCACAACCCTGGCCCCAGCTTCAACTAATCGCCGAGCGGTAAGAAATTGGGAATTTAAGCGCGGAGCCGCATCGCCTTGAACCTTTTCAGTTCCTTCGCCATAAAGTTCACGAATTTTTTGATCTTCTTTTCCAATATCCAAAGCCTCGGCAAGCTTAGTTGAACTAAGAATTTCAAATGCTTGCTGATTAAGACTGTCCATACCAGAAACGGCTCCAAAAGAGTCAATATTACGTCTCAATTTATCGAATTTTTGTAAAAGATCCTTCCTATCTCCTAATCGATTTAAACTAACTTCATCTAATGTCATATCCGACAAACAATCTCCGTTCGGACGGAACGGTTTACATGACACTCCAAGAAAACTCGAATGCCCAAAATTGTATGGAGTGTGTTTCATTTTCGGAGATAAATTTATGTAGGTTGGAGCATCGGATTTTTGATCTAACCGTGAATCCAATTCAGATATCACCGAACCAATTTCAGGCCAACCTCCTGCCGGAGAATTATCATTATGCTTACCAGTCATGCATTGGTAACTGTAATGCCTATCTTTCGCACCAACCACTGATCGAATAAAAACGCATTTATCGGCTATACTTGCAATTTTTGGTAAATGTTCACATATCTGAACGCCCGGAACCTTTGTCGAGATTGGCTGAAACTCTCCCCTCACTTCGGACGGAGCATCAGTCTTAATTTCAAACATGTCCTGATGAGGCGGGCCTCCAGGCATATAAATCATGATTATTGATTTATTCGAGCTTCCTGCCTTAATAGTATTTTCAGCTGCTAAGAGTTGAGGCAAGCCAAGACCTCCCATTGCAAGCCCTCCAATTTTAAGAAAACTTCTACGAGCTATGCCATCGCAAAATTTATCAAATCCGCGATCTCCAAAAACTGTTATCATAAGCAATCCAAAGATCAGAAACTACACCATTTAATATTAAGTTTTAAACCAACTCAGGCATGGGTTTGTACTGCTGATCAACTAGATAGCGCGGCCTTCCATTCAGATCGTTTACAGTGGCACTATTAACATCGATCCCAACGCTATGATATAAGGTTGCAAATACTTCCTGAAAAGTAACAGGTCGATCATCCGCTTCTCCCCCGTCCCTAGTTGTCGATCCTATTATCTGCCCCGTCCGCATTCCTCCTCCAGCAATTAAAGCATTAGAAACTTTAGGCCAGTGATCTCTTCCCGCATTTTTATTAATTACAGGCGTACGCCCAAACTCACCCCAAACTATAACAGAAACATCTTCATCCAAACCACGGTCATGCAGATCTTGAACAAGAGCAGTGACGCCCTGATCTAGTAGAGGGAAATCTTCTCTGGCTCTTTTGAAATTAGAACCGTGCCAATCCCATCGACTGAATCCAATCGTCACGCATCGCGCTCCTGCTTCCACTAATCGGCGAGCCATTAAAAATTGATCGAGTCTTTTCCATGGTCCGTCAGCTGTTAGCTTTTCAGTCCCTTTACCGTAACTGTCAACCAACTTAGGGTCTTCCTTAGTTAGATCAAATGCCTCGGCAAGCTTACTCGAAGTCAAAACTCCGTAAGCTTGTTTATTAAAATCATCAAGACTCCCCATCACGCCTGAAGCATCAACATCTCTTCGGAAACAATCAACGCTTCTCAACAAACTTTGCCTGTCCCCAAGCCGTTCTATTGAAATCCCTTTCAACTCAACATCGCTAGAACCTCCACCACGGTTAGGCGTAAATGCAGAATGAGAAGGCCCACAAAAACCTGACTGACCAGGATCTCCCCATTGATCATGGCCGCACTTTGGTGAGAGTCCAACGAATGGTGGCACTGCAGTACTGGCCGGCCCTTGTAGGCTTGACATAACTGAGCCAATGGAAGGCCATCCTCCAGCTGGAGCATTACGAGGTGATCTACCTGTTAAACACTGTTGCGCATCATGCCCACCCTGAGCTCCAACAATTGATCGGATGAAAGTGAATTTATCAGCCATACTGGCAATTTTGGGAAATAACTCACATATCTCAATGCCGGGAACATTCGTTTTAATCGCATTGAATTCACCTCTAACATTAGTAGGTGCATCTCTTTTTATATCCCACATGTCTTGATGCGGAGGCCCACCTGCAAGAAAAATCATTATTACAGCTTTATGACCCAGACCTGACTTATGACTATCCGATTGTTTTTCTGCTGATAGAATTTGAGGCAACGACGCCCCGCCAAGGGAAAGCCCACCTACCCTTAAAAAGCCTCTACGTGACATTCCGTCACAAAACTTCCCTTTGTTCCTTGAATAAATGGATAACATAGAATCTCTAGATTAACGCATTTTCATAATGCGGTTAAGGTTAATTTTTTATCTCCATTAGATTAACTGATTATACTTAGCAAATCTGATGGAATATTTAATTTAACTTTAATAATTTGGACTCAAATCAAAGGAAAACCAAATTTAAAATTTTTACTATGTTAGTGAAAAGTTTTTAAATTAAACAGCCTAAGGGAATTTGAATGGCGATATCCCATTTTTACAGCGAATCCAATTCAAAGTCCTTTTTACGAATCTAGAATAAACAAATCTTCCCTTAATTTTAATTATCCAAGGCAAATCCATTAACCACACACCTAACACCATTGTTACCAAACCCTGCCCTGGAGTAAATAATAGAACTATTCCACAGATTATAAGTAAAAACCCAAAAACATTTTTAGCCACTCTAAAACCTAGATCAATTAAGTTACCTGAACGCTTATTTAAAGTAGAGCAATCAGTCAAAAAATAATTATTCGGCAATCGGACTATGACAAACCTCAGAATAAAAAGAGACAAAAGAAACAATAAAACAGATGCAACCCCTATCCATTGGATGAGTCGATAATTATCACTTATCCAATCCCAGTACATAGAGGGGAAACCTTATTTGTTTTCTATTCTGTACAAGGCCTTATCACTCCGCAAAAAAATTGCTCCATCTGAAACAGCCGCAGATGACATCAACTTCCCCTTAATTTTATTTTCTGAAACAATCTTAAAATTACGTCCATCTTCAATCACGGTAGTAACGCCCTCTTCACTGTGAAAATATATTTTCCCATTTGCAATAAAAGGAGCAGACCAATATTTGCCACTTGCAATTCTTTCACTCCAAACCAAATCTCCAGACTTTGCTTCGAGGCAAGTCACCAAACCTCCTGAATCTCCGACAAAATACAACAGACCTTTAGACAATAAAGGAGACGGAGTATTAGGGACTCCCTTCTTATACCTCCAAACTATCTCAGGAGTCGAACCAGCTGAGATGCCAAGCATCTGTGAGCGCATAAAACATGTTGCCACATAAATCATTCCGCCGCCGCTTACTGGTCTTGCGACATTAGAAAAACCAAGAACTTCGTAATCTAACTTCCAATTCTCTTTACCTGTCTTTGGATCATAACTATACAACCAATTTGCGCCTGGAGAAATGAGCTCATCTTTACCATTGCGTTTCATTATGATAGGAGTGCTATACCCTTTCTTTAGCTGCGGATTAGCATGCATTTCGCCACTCCGTGAGGCTTTCCATTTTAAGGATCCATCAACCTTATTAAGGGCCGCCACATATTGCATATCACTTCCATCCATATGAAAGATCATCGAATCATCATAAAGAACAGGACAACTACCTGGGCCATTTTCGTGCATGCATTTTAATTCAAGGTTACGCCACAGTACCTTTCCATTTTTTGTATCCACGCATGCCGTACCATAAGTGCCAAAATGGCAGTAAATTCTTCCCGATTCTATTATAGGCGTTGGTGAAGCATAACTATTAAATCTATGAACCCACTGAGGCTCATCAACGGTAAAGAGTTCAATATTATGAATAATGTTCCCAGATTTTTTTTCTATGCAAATTGCATAGAATCGCGATGACTTCAGTAACGTTAAAGGCTGGCTACCCGTATTCTCTTTTAATCTTTCCTTAGCTTCCTCCTCAGTCGCAAGAGTTTCTTCTGCAGAAGTAAACCAAATTTGATCATTAAATATAACAGGAGAAGACCAGCCCTTACCGTTGGTGTCAATTTTCCAAGTGACATTTTTCTCTTCACTCCATTCTACAGCCAAAGCTTCATCATCACTATGCCCCTGCCCTGTAGAACCTCTCCATTGCGGCCAGTCAGCTGCAAAAATAAAACCATTACAAGTAACAGAAAATAACAATATAAAAGATGCTAATCGACTCATGAGAAGTTTTTGTTTTATATAAATATCATTCAGGACTAATCCTTAAAGAACAACAAAAATAAAACATTTAATCGCCGTGAAATTCTTCTTCAGAAAAATAATACCAGCCATTGCTCTCCTACTGGGACTTTCATTACAATCCTTAGCTAGTAGAAAACCAAATATAATCATCATCCTCACTGACGATCAAGGCAGTATAGACGCTGGCTGTTATGGTGCAAAAGATCTTGAAACACCAAACATTGATGGCATAGCATCTAGGGGCATAAGATTTACTCAATTCTATTCCGCCGCGCCTGTCTGCTCTCCTTCACGTGCAGGACTCTTGACTGGCCGATACCCTATACATGCTGGAGTCCCGGGTAATACAACATCCCAAAAGGGGAAACCTGGAATGCCCGGCGAACAAATCACTATAGCCGAACACTTCAAGGCAGCCGGATACAAAACAGCACACATTGGAAAGTGGCACCTAGGCTACATTCCAGAACACATGCCAAACCAACAAGGTTTTGACCACTCCTTCGGCCACATGGGAGGATGCATCGACAATTATTCTCATTTTTTCTATTGGCAGGGACCTAATAGGCATGATCTGCACCGTAATGGTAAAGAGATTTTCGAAGATGGTAAATTCTTCCCTGACCTGATGGTTAGCGAAACATGTGAATTCATAAAGAAAAATCAAGACTCGCCATTCCTTATATACTTCGCATTGAACACTCCTCATTACCCATATCAAGGTGAATCTCACTGGTTGAATCGTTACAAAGAATTAGCAATGCCAAGAAAACTATATAATGCATTTGTTTCGACTCAAGACGCACGCATTGGAACCTTATTACATTACCTTGATGAAGTAGGCCTCAGGAATGACACTATTATTGTGTTCCAATCCGACCACGGTCATTCAACAGAAGAAAGAGCTCACTTTGGAGGCGGAAATTCAGGCCCATATAGAGGAGCCAAGTTCAGTCTCTTTGAAGGAGGGATTCGTGTTCCGGCAATCATCTCATGGCCATCCAAACTGACTGAAGACAAAGAAATTACTCAAGTAGCTCACTCCTGTGATTGGCTACCAACTTTAGCGGAACTTGCTAATATTAAGTTAATCAACAATAAGATAGACGGCAAAAGCTTAGTACCTCTGCTTCTTGGAAAAGAGAGTAAAAGCCCTCATGAAGTCCTTCATTGGCAAGTAGGTCGTAGTAAAAATAGCCAATGGGCAATTCGTGAAGGGGAATGGAAATTAATTGGAAACGTTAGAGACACAAGCAACCCTCCTGCAAAGGACTCTGACCATCCTGCAAAACTTTTCTTATCAAACCTTAAAAAAGATCCCGGAGAAAAGAAAAACTTTGCGAAAGAATTCCCGGAGATTGTGGCCAGACTAAGGACAGCTCATGAGCAAGAAACCAAAAAATGATCTAAGCCCCCCCAATTAAACTGGCCCTTCCTGGAGATCCACCCACATCAAAAAGCTGAACTTTCAAATTGGACTCTCTGACTGCACGATCTATTACAAACATTATATCATGCCTACCTTTGCCAAGTTCAAAAACAGACTCGGCAGAAGCATTAACCATTTTACCTCCAACAATGATTTGCAATCCTTTTGTATCAGCAATCATCAATCCTATCTCTCCAGGAACTGATACTGAAATCTCAAATTTCGCTACACTTAATTTATTATTGAAACCGCTATTTATCCCCACCTCTTTAATTGGAAGCTCGGCATTAACTCGGCTATAAGAAGCTTTCCAAGGCAGTTCATTCTGACCATTCAGCGTATATTGCATGCCTTTTGTTCTAATTAGATTTCCAACTTTGTTGTGAGTAGGCAGGACACGCCATCTCCTAACGTATCGACCAGACGGAACCTTATAATCCCCCTCCTTACCAAGGGATGAGAGAAATCGAACCAAATCTATGAATTCATCTTTTCGGAGACTAGCAGTGAGTCCTGGAGGCATTAACGAAATTGGACTGATTTCTTTCTTTTTAATTGCTACCTTTGCTATCTTTCTTTCACTCCCATCGGCCATCCTTAAAATAATTTCCCGGTCCCCTTCACTTATCAATCCCCCAGTAATCAAATCGCCTCCCTTAGTGGTAATCACCGTAGTGTGATAGCCCTCTTTTATTTTCTTTGCAGGCTCGAGCAATGAATCAATTATGTAATCTACTGGCGCGCTTGATCCGATACTAACTAGATCAGGTCCAATCAACCCTCCGCCTCCTCCAATTGCATGACAGACCTGGCAAAGTAACTGACTCTTCCTGTATATTTTTTCCCCGCGAACAGCATCACCCTTCGATTGAACTTCGCTCATCAACGATTTCATTTCTTCATCTGACAAACCATTAACTATAGGTTGTAGCGCCCCTGACTTAGATAAAGCCTCTACCAATTGAGAAGTATCTCCACCGCTCGATAAACTTTTCCTTACTCCGGCAGCTGCAATTTCTGCATTCAGCTTTTTTTCGGAAAGCGCTACCGCTAAATACTCTGAAGATTTTTCCTTTGAAAGATATGCTTCAAAAATTAATTCAGCACTTTGAATCGTTTTCGCCTTAACCAAAACTTGAGCTGCAAGTTCACTAGTCTTAACAGGATCTAATCTTGTAAGCGCACCTACTGCGGCAGACCTTTGAAGAATCCCTCTTGACTCATCCTCCGCAAGCTCCAAGAGGGCTTGTTTACTTTCATTATCCGCCATACTCGCCAATGAAGAAGCTGCAATCTCAACTCTTTCATCATTCTTCAGCCATTGGATTATTTCTTTTCTTGCCTCAAAAACTTTCCAACTACCACACAATTCAGCCACACCAGAGTTTCCAGAAACCAATAATTTCAATAAATCGGCTATTCTCATTTCACTCGGCCTTACCTGCCTCTGCTGATTAGCACGAATCAACTCCTTAAAAACAAAATCTCTGTCCTCTTTATTCCTCTCTTTATAGAAAGCAGATGAATGCAACAAATCTAAGTCTTCTGTCTTCCCTATATCAGCAAAGAGCGAAACAAGCTCTCGGAACCCTGCACTGGATATATCAAGAGAAGTCAATGACGGACCCAGTAATTTAAGAGCAGAAGGCTTCTCTGCTGCCTTAAGTATAAATTCAAGAGCTGAAGTATTACCCCCAAAACTGATTTCTCCATTTTCAAGAGCAGGCAGCCAAATCGACTCCATTTCACGGGCCGAGAGCCATAAAGCAAAATCAATATTAGCATCAATGTCTTTTGTGAATGCCTTAAGAATAGCCTTAAATGATTGGACTGTACCTACTTGACGTAACGCTGAAATAGCCTCAAGCCGAACGCGAGGATGATCATCAATGACCGTCTGATCCAAGAAATCCATGTGATCTTCAAGCCGGTCACTCCAGTGGTACAACACTCTAACCGCAGCGGCTCGGATCCGATGATCTTTGGAAACTAAGAGTTTTTTCAAAAGAGGCTCATCAAGTTCATTAACAGCTTGGTTAGCCCAAAGAATTTCCAGCCGGTCTTCTTCGGTGATTCCTTCAGAGCCCTCCAAAAACTTCAATTCTCTAATGACTTCTGACTTTTTCCTTAACCGTAAATTTCTTTTTGCAAAGTGCCTCGTGTACGAATCAGGGGATTTTAAGTGATTAACTACTGCACGGATTCCTTGATCTTCAAATTTCGGGTTTTGAGAAAGCTTTCGGCCCTTATAAGTTATCCTCCAAATACGCCCGTGAACTTGATCTCTTCGAGGATCTCTAAAGTCAACTTCCCCATGCTGAATAATAGGGTTATACCAATCTGCTATATACAATGCACCGTCTGGTCCTACTTTCACATCAATGGGCCGAAAAGACTTGTGAGTTGTCCTGATCAAATCAGGAGCCTGACGTGAAACGTATCCACTGCCGCTTTCACTCATAACGAACCTATTAACTCGGTGACCCCTAAAGTCATTGGTAATCAAATTTCCCTGCCACTCATCGGGAAAATGACTAGAATTAACTATTTCAAGTCCACAATGCTTGGGCTGGCCGGGATTCAGCCCTCTCATAATTCTTTTAGCATTATAAGCCGTTACAAAGACGCTCCCGGGAAAGACATAATTGATGCCCTCACCGTAAGCACCATCAGTTGCGAAACTTTGTCCATACCTATCAAAAATATGCCCCCAACTATTAACGAATCCTCTAGAAAAGACTTCCAATTCCCCAGTTTCAGGCCGGTAATGCCAAATACCTCCAGCCATGAGTCTTCTTACTCCATGAGGGGTTTCAACATGAGAATGAATGTATATCGATTGGTTAAAATACATCATTCCTTCTGGCCCACCTCTAAAGGCATGGATAATATGATGCGTATCCTCAGTACCAAACCCGCTCAGGACTACACGCCTTTGATCTTCTTTAAGATCACCATCAAGATCTCTTAAAAAAAGAATCTCAGTTGAATTCGCAACATAAACACCTCCATCCCCAGGCATAATTCCAGTAGGAATTAAAAGATCCTTTGCAAAGTCAGTAGATTTGTCGGCGACTCCATCCCCATTCAAATCCTCTAAAACCACAACCTTATCATCGGACCGTTGGCCAGGCTTAATGTGAGGATAGAGACGACTACTTACCACCCAGAGCCTTCCCTTCTCATCCCAGTTCATACCGATCGGTTTAGCGATCATTGGATCGGAAGCAAACAAGTTAATCTCAAGGCCTTCATCAAGAACAAATGTTTTAATCTGCTCACTCGGATCAGGCTTTGGAATAGCATCGAGAGGAAGGTTCCTCTGTGCAAAGGCATTACCTGACAATGCAACGAAACCGACAGCAATGACTCTAAAACAAAACATCATCATCTTACTACTACTTAATTTTAGTGTTTTCATTTAGCGGAAAGGCTAAGTGCAATTTCTTGAATTTTTTTATCCTTGTTGGCAACTAGAGGATCAAATTGCGGAATCTCCTTTGCATTATTACCCTGCTCATGCTTTCTGAATCCGTGCAGGTAAGTTTCATTTTGAGGCCTCCAACGGTTAAAAAATAATTTATTTTTCTCCATAACTATTTTCCTCAATTTTTCCTTGTTAGGCAAATCAACATTGGGACCCTTAACTTTCAATCCATCACCTAAAGCTACTGCTACTTTTTTATATCCCTGCTCACTGAAATGTAAGCCATTGATGGTGACCGGAGGAATTAATCTTTTTTTACCTGCTCCGAGAGCCTCGAATAAATTAACGAAATTACAGTTTTCCTCGGCAGCTAATTTTTTAATTGCCTCACTATAAAGAGCCAATCTTTTATTTTGCGGTTCCATGTTAGGTAGAGGAAACCCAAGGGTTTCACAGGGAGGAGGAGACACAAGAACAATCCTAGCGCCGGAAGTCGATCTTATCATCGCCATCAGCCTCTTGTATCCCTCAAGGAAAGAACCTAGCCCAGGCTCTCCCTCAAATGAGGACACTGCCCCATAACACATCAATACTAGAGTAGGCTTTAAGAACTGAATATGCTTTTTAAGTCGAGCAAAACCTTCCTGCGGCGGCCCGAAATAGGAACGCGCATGACAATAAACCGTATCTCCACTCCAACCTAAATTTCTGAATGTTGGTCTCTTTTCAGAAAGGGCAAGAGCAAGGTGAGTTTCAATATGGCCAAAGTTAACATCTCTTTCAATAAATGTATTTCCAAGCAGTACGACTTTTTCCTCATTCTTAAATTCAATTGCAGTTGTAAAACCCGCGCTGAAATAAATTAATACTAAAATAAATAGAGTCTTCATCAAATGTAACGGCTTAGCTTATTCTCTTTGCTTTAAATACAAAATTTCAAGATAAGTTTTATTATCAATTTTATTTTAAATAAAGAACATCCTGAAAAAATCAGAATCATTGCAATCAGTGAGCGGAAATAATACTCTCGAATTTATTCATTATGAAATCAGAATTCTCAATCAAACGGCGTTCAGTCTTAAAAAACTCAATAGTTTCTGGAGCTTACCTCTCATTCTTATCAAAAACCCCGGCAGCAAATCCAAGAAAAATAGCAAAAGGCTCCACTGTACTTTTCCAAGGAGATTCAATTACAGATGCGGGACGTGATCGAAGAACAGAAAATCGAGCCAACCATCCGGCAATGCTTGGTAGAGGCTATCCTCATGTAATTGCCGGCCAAATCCTGACTAAGCTTCCTCAGGAAAAACTTAAAATTTATAATCGTGGTATCAGCGGCAATAAAGTCCCTGACCTCGCCGCGAGATGGGAAAAGGATTGCCTCAACCTTAAACCGAACATACTGAGTATATTAATTGGAGTGAATGATATTTGGCACAAGCTAAATGGAAATTACCAGGGAACTGTTCAGGATTATGAAATGCAATACTCGGAACTGATTAAAAGGACTAAGGAAAAACTCCCTAATACACTAATTATTATATGCGAACCATTTGTCCTGCGATGCGGCGCAATAAATGATTCCTGGTTCCCGGAATTCGACAAAAGAAGAGCCGCCTCGAAGAGGGTCTCAAATAAATTCGAAACCATATTTGTACCATTTCAGAAAATGTTTGATGACGCCGTCGCTTCGGGCACCGAACCGGAATATTGGGCAGGTGATGGCGTGCATCCATCCGTAGCTGGTCATGCGTTAATGGCAAATACCTGGATTGACATTGTCTCAAACTATTTTGATCTGTAATTATCGATCTTGCCAATAAATGAATATCCATAAATCAACCAGCAAAAACGATCTCGGAAAAGAAGCTGCCAAGATAGGAGCTCAAAAAATCAGAGAAAGCATTTCATCGCAAGGAGAAGCTAATATCATTGTAGCCACTGGAGCATCTCAGTTTGAGATGCTAAATCATCTCACTAAAGAAAACGGGATCGACTGGACTAAAGTTACAGGATTTCATCTGGACGAATACATTGGCATTCCAATAGATCATTCCGCATCCTTTAGGCTCTACCTCTGGAAGCGTTTCGTTTCTAAATTACCCGTACCAATCAAGGCGTTTCACTTCATTAATGCTGATCAAAATCCTGAAAACGAATGCCTGCGTTTAGACCGAATAATCAATGATATTCAGATCAACGCTGCATTTATAGGTATAGGTGAGAATTCCCATATTGCATTTAACGATCCACCCGCAGACTTTGAAACCAGCGACCCTTATATAATTGTAAACCTTGATAAGGACTGCCAAAAGCAGCAACTCGGTGAGGGCTGGTTCGAATCTCTGGATGATGTGCCCGATCAAGCCATATCAATGTCTGTTACGCAAATAATGAGAAGTGAAATGATAATCTGTAGCGTTCCAGACAAAAGAAAAGCCTCGGCAGTATCGAAGACCATTGCAGGTGAGGTAACTACCTCTTGCCCGGCGTCCATCCTTCAGAAACATCCTGATTGCAGTTTATTTTTAGACAGCGGATCGGCTTCAAAAATCAATATTAATTAAACTCTTGGGCTATAAACTTAAATCAAATGGCAAGTAACTCTAAAATTGGAATAGGATTTGTTGGTGCGGGCTGGATGGGAACGACCCTAATGCAAAGAATTATAGAACATGAAAATGGTGAAATAATTGCCTTACACCAAAGGTCAGAGAAAAACGCTCGCGAGACCTTACTGAATCTAGGATTAAGCCAGGATCTATACTGTAAGGATTATTCTGAAATGCTGGAGAACCCGAAAGTGGACGCGGTCTTTCTGTGCAGCCCTAATTCATCGCATGGACCACAGTCCATCGCTGCAATGAATGCAGACAAACACATTTTCTGTGAGAAGCCCTGTTCTACATCTTACTCGGATTACCAAAAACAGCTAGAGTTAGCCAAATCGAAACCACATCTAATTACGTATGTTAATTATTTAATGAATTTTGATTCCATGGAAAAAAGAATCTGCGAAATGGTTACTGAGAGGCAGTTCGGTGAAATTACACAGATACAAGTCAATTACCGACATCCTATTAACATCAGCGGAAATAAAGCCTGGAAACTAAAATCCGAAATTATGGGGGATGCGATAGGCATGGGAATCATTCACGCAATCTCTGTTATGTTGAATATTATGGACGCCAATAATGCAAAACCGAAATCCGTCTACGCAACAAAAAATGAGGGCAGCACGCGAGGATTTGAGACTGCACCAATTTATAATATAATGGTAAATTTCGACAATGGAGCCTCAGGATTTTGTTTTGGGAATGTCGATCTCGCCAATGGATATGACGCTTACCACAATATTCATGGGACTGAGGGCGGTTTGATTTTTGACAGTTATCTTGACCGACCAAATAAGATAAGATTTTGGTCTAATAAAACAACTGATGGGAAGTGGGTCTATCCATTGGATCCTTCGAGATGCCCAAATTCATCAGTTTGGCCTGAAGACACAACGACCCCCGACAGTGGTGACGTCGTCAATCATCAAACCGGAGCATGCGTAAATCATTTTTTAGACTGCATCATAGAAGAAAAAGCCTCTTTCTTAAGTTTTGAAAATTCCACATCGACAGCCGAATTGGGTTGGGCCGCATTAAAATCTGCAAATAGCGGACAAGTAGTTAGAATAAAACAGTGAACTTTTATGATCTTCAGATCAATGGTTATGCAGGAGCGGACTTCAACTCCGATTCATTGACCGAAGAATCTCTTCATCTTGCATGCCTAGCTCTGAAAAATGACGGAGTCGAACATATACTGGCCACGGTAATCACCGATTCCATCGATTCCATGTGCCAAAGAATGACTACCATTAACAAATTTAGGAGTTTAGACCCCGTGTGCGAAAAAATGATCGCGGGATTTCATATTGAGGGTCCGTTCCTGAACGAGTCCCCTGGCTACATTGGTGCGCATCCACCCGACTATGCAATAATGGGCAACATTGATGATGCTAAACGACTCCTAGATTCTGCTCAGGGACTCACAAAGCTGGTCACATTAGCACCTGAAAGAGATCCAAATTACCGAGTGACGTCAATGCTCAAAGAATTAAACATCACTGTTTCAGCAGGCCACTGCAATCCTACCCAAGATGAAATGGCGGAAGCAATTGAAAATGGACTGACTATGTTCACTCACCTCGGCAATGGTTGTCCAATGACTTTGGAGCGTCATGACAATATCATTCAAAGAATATTAGAAATTAGCGACCGCATATGGATAACATTTATCGCCGATGGAATCCACATACCTTTCCATGCACTTAATAATTATTTAAAAATTATCCCCACTGAAAATGCCATTGCCGTGACTGACTCTATATCAGCAGCGAAAATGAAACCTGGAAAATATACTCTAGGTAATTGGGATATCCTCATTGAAAAAGACGGGATCGCCATGTCGCCAGACAGGTCCCATTTAATTGGGTCCACACTGACTGCGCCAAAGATTATAGATAATCTTAAAAATCATTTAAATATGAATGATACACAGATAAAACAAATCACACAGATCAACCCACGTGCGGCTGTTCAATACTAGAAAAATTTGATTGATGAATAAGCGCCTTCAAAGCATTGGACCCGCGATTATTGTAGCGGCAGTTGTCTGCGGGCCAGGGAGTATCCTTTCCGCATCAAAGACAGGTGCAGATTTCGGTTATTCAATGACATGGGTCATTGTACTTGCAGTACTCTTAATGATCGGAAGCTCAGCTCTTTCTGCAAGGTTAGGGATATTCATGAAAGGAACACCTTGTGACGAAATCGCAAAGAGCTTTGGCCGGGTTGCCGCAATATTTGTTGGCTTAACAGTTTTCCTGATAGCTGCCGGATTTCAAACATCAAACAACATGGCTATTTTTAAAGCAATAGCTCCATACAGTGACAATCATCACTCAGTATTTATACGAAATCACCTCCCAACTACGGCTTTAATTGCGCTGAATTCTTTTTTGTTATTAGTCGTTTACCGATCAAAATCTTTATACAAGCCAGTTGAAAAATTGATGAAAGTCTTAGTCGGACTCATGGTTATTGCTTTCATATTTAACTGCATCGTCAGTAAACCTTCTTTAATTGAGTCAATAAAAGGACTCAAACCGAGCCTCCCGGAAAATAAAGATCCATTGTCTGTATTTGCACTTATGGCTACTACGTTCTCAATTGCTGGCGCCTTTTATCAAGCATACCTAGTAAGAGACCGTGGCTGGAGGTCTAATAACGTCAAAGAAACTTTTGTGGACACAGTAATTGGCATCACAACACTTGGGCTGATAACGCTCGTCATAATGCTGACCGCCGCCTCTACATTGGCAGGAAAATCCATCAAACTCGAAACTGTAACTGATGTAGCCATTCAAATGGAGAACCTTTTTGGAAGTTGGGCGGGCATAATCTTCACTATCGGCATTTTCGCTGGGGCCCTCAGCTCTTTTCTAATTAACGCAATGATTGGAGGACGCCTTCTTGCAGACGGTTTCGGGAAAGGAAATAGAATCGATTCCAAATGGTCAAAGCACTGCACCGCATCAGCTTTGCTGGCAGGTCTCTTCGGAGCCTTTTTTGCTATTACAGATCCAGATTCAAAAAATAGCATAGACCCCATTATAATCGCGCAAGCATCTACGATTTTGGGAGGGCCTACACTAGCATTGGCTCTTTTATTCTTAGGAATCAAAATTAATCAAAGAGATCACCAAAAGCCACGAATATCTAAATGGATGCTATTGTCAGTTACTATGGGTTTAATAGTGACACTCGTCCTCGCTTTTAAAACTTTTGGGAAGTTATTTGGTTAATATTCCAATCCTTCTTGCCTAAGTATACTTTAAGAACTTGGTCTCAACGTAGTTGATGATTTACCTGAGATGATTGAGTGGGTGAGAGGGAAAAGGAGGAAGGGTAGGCGCTGAAATAGCGAGTACGTTCCAATGACCACATTTGCGGGTTACTCAAGGATAAGGACGTCGCCGTTTCGGTTGCAATGCTTTGGTCGGCTTGGTCGTGTTGTATTGAATCGCACCAATATCCCAATTACCGGTCTTAGGCAATGGGCGACCGTCGAAGTCCAATTTATAGAACTCGCTTAAGTTGATCGCTTTACCCCGTAATGGACTGTCTGCTTTGAGGTGATAATCTTGTTCCTCAAGATCGACAAGGCCCGGATCGCCGCTACCTGCCTGGCCA
>SHBV01000031.1 GCA_004211885.1 Verrucomicrobiaceae bacterium | reverse complement strand
TTAGGTATTAATGTTAGAGCGGTTATATTTTTCCTCCAGTTTCCTCCAGTTTCCTCCAGTTAAGGTAAACAATGGTGAACAACAGTGAACAAACCAAAAGTTAAAAACACATTATAAAAAGTATTTTGAACAACCATGAACAACCATGAACAACTACGAACATAGGAGCGATTCATGGACCATAAATGACATTGAGACTGCTCGTCATTTTAGAGATCTTGGCGTAGACTCTATAACTACAGACTTTCCGAAGAGAATTAGAGAAGGGCTGAAGTGATCAGGGTTAAGTGGCCCGAAATAACGAAGTCTTAATATGAACTGTTTTTTATTCACTCTCGACGTTGAATAATTTATTGTAAATTTTCCACTCGCCATCAGCTTTTAAAAAAGACAAAGTATCTAGGAAAGTAATGCCTAGGTATTCGTCTCTTATCTTTACAAGTGCTGTTGTGCCTTCTATTTCGCAAGTAAGTATTTCAAATACCACGTCTTCACCTTTTTCTTTGGGTGAGGGTTGTTGAGATGCTACAAAACCTGCGAAATCATTCACTGACAATTGCAAAAGATCGCCATGCAAAAAACCAACTACTTTTGCATTTTCGTGAAACGCTTTTTTAACTTTATCGGGATTAGATTCATTCATAGACTCAATATAAAGTCTAACTACAGTTTCAATTTGTTCTTGGTCATTCATCGTTTTGTCTTTTAATTTAGATTTGTAAACACATTGTTAGGTTATTGAATGGCGAGGCAAGTAATAAGTTCACAAAATGTTTTGTAAACTCAAAATGAAATTGCTCTTTCATTAAGCAATCCTATCTAGTTAATTGATCGATTTTAGGGTGACCATGTTTAACTTATTGGATTTACTTCAGGTTGCTGTGTTGTAATTACGTGAATGATATCATCACCCAGATTCACAGAGTAATGTAGAATGGGGTCATCGATAAGTTGCGAAACTAAAGAATTGTCTGTCACATATTTAAGATAAGTTGATCCATGATGAAGATATAAAACCTTACCATCTATTTTGCCATCTTCGGGAATAGCATAAGACTCATCTACGACTTGGTGGGCTAGTACTTTAAAAAATTTAATATTAACTTTCCTGCTTTTTTCATTAACTTCTATTGGAAAGCAACCTTCAACCTTTTTAGTGTCATTAATTTTTATATCCTGAATTTTGGAGGATACGATTCCTTCATTTATTTTAATTGTGATTTGATCTCCCTCAAATTTAAAACTCTCTAGAAACCAATAATCTGATTCTCCCAAAACTACTTTACCTACAGGTTGATAATTTTTAGGACACATTGAGTCAATTAGGCTAAAGGCTCTTTACTTCTGAGGATTTTCGAACCAGACGACGTTTTCACTCCTTTGGCCAGCGACAAGGATGTCTTTGTCGCCATCGCCATCCAGATCTGTAATCATGGTGTCGTAGGCCATCTGATTTAGGCTTAGAATGTGGCGAGTAAATTTTCCGGTACCATCGTTTTCATACCAAGCGGCGAGTTTTGAGCCATAACCCACGGTACTGAGATCAATGTCACCGTCCCCGTCAATATCACCAAAATCTGTCGAGTGAGGGAAAGTAATCTTGTCATCGATAATGTGTTGGGTCCAATCCGGGGCCTCGAACCAAACAACACCAATGCCGTGCCCACGACTAGCGAGAACGTCGGTCTTTCCGTCGCCGTTAACGTCCGCCGGGGCCGCATGCGTGGCGCCAGTCTGGTTTCCGGCTTCAGGTAGAAATTTCCGTCGCCAAGGTTGGGCAGGATCTTTCGGAGCGTAAAAGACGGCAAAATAATTGCCACCAGTAAAGGGTTTGCCTTTCGCTCCGAGTGTCAAATCGGGACGGCCGTCGGCATTGACGTCGCCAAAATCAAAGTAGTGGCTACCACCGGGCGCTGTACCTTTTGCGATGGGTATGATGGACCAACTGATCGGTTCATCTTTGGGCGAAGAAGGTTTGAGCCAGCAAATTGATCCGGAATAGGGTCCCTTATCGACAGTGAAGTCGTTAGCAATGAGGTCCGGTTTGCCATCACGGTCAATATCGAAAGAGCGAATGCAATGGACACCATGAATTTGATCAGTAATTTGATGCATCTTCCAGCTCGTCTTTGTGGCATTCTTACTTGGGCACTCTAACCAAAATAGGCCACGTACATAAGAGCCGACAAAGTCCAGATCGCCGTCTCCGTCAACGTCATGGAGGACACTGTGAATGCACTGATCCTTGCGTTTGGGTTGTTTGGGATCTGCCATAGCCAGTACCTGTTTCTTTTGATAATCCGGACCAAGGTACATGAGGATCTGACCTGCTCCGGAAAAGATGATTTCCTGATGACCGTCATTGTTATAATCGGCGGCCGTGGCGGAGTTGACGTGGGCACCAGAGAAAATTTCATGCCGGATCCATTTAGCGCCTTCCGCGCCTTTGGTGATCGTGATAGATGAAATGAGAAGTCCAGAGAGTACTGCAGCGCGGCATGGCAAAAAAGAATTGAGAGTCATTGAAATTTTGTATATTAAGGGCCTATTTAAACCTTAGCTAAAATAGTTCCTTTATGGGCTGGCCATCGAGGATCAATTTGGAGATTTCGGGAGGCAACAGTTCGGGTGATACCCGAAGTTTATCCGCATCGAACATAGTGTGCATTATAGTAGTGAGTAGGTTTTCCGGACCATAGGGATCGGAGGCCGGGCGGCTACCGGTCCGGTCAGATTTTCCGATCGCCTGCCCCATATTCAAGCCGCCACCTGCCAGTAGGAGTGGCGTCAAATCACCGTGATGATCGGTGCCTGCGTCCTTGTTTTTTTTGATCGGTGAGCGGCCCATCTCACCCGTGATGACTAACAGAATTTGATCGCTCAGACCGCGTTGCTCGACATCATCAAGGAAAGCGGAAACTGCATGATCCATCTGGGCACCTAAGGTGTTCATGCCAACGAGAGTGCCCGGATTATTGGCACCGTTCCCATGGAAATCCCAGCTTGAATCGACTACGGTCACAAAACCGCATCCTGCTTCGCACAATCGCCTGGCCAGAAGCATTTCCTTGCCAAGAAGGTTCGTCCAGCGTTCCTGGTCGACTAGCTTTTTTTTCCCGTTGAAAAGAAAGTACTTACCGCCGTTGTGATAGTCGGACATGTTGAAGAGGTGACTAGTATCGTACTTTGCTATGGTTTTAGGATCTTCCTTGGACAGATCGAACGCGTCGGCCACGCCCCGAAGTAGGAGGTCATATGTCTGGCGTTCGATCTGGCTCATTCCATTCACTTCACCACTCCGATCTAGACCGCGTTTTAGATCATCAAGTTCTCCGAGGAGCTGATAACGATCCATGAAACGGTCCCTCGACAAGTTCAAGTCGAAGTTACCTAATTGCTCGGGTTTACCGTTGCGGATGAAGCCCTTGTAGGCATTGCCGAGGCTCCCTGAAGTGGCGACTGATGTCTCGATCCTTGGAAGTCCGAACGTTGGGGTCGGTGTTCCGAGCTTCAGGTCCGGCTCTACAGCTTCGGGAACGATCACCGTATTCATCGGTAAGCCGCTTTGTGGATGAAATGGGCCAGTGGCGCGGGCGCACAATGCACTCATCGCTGCTCCTGACGGATGCTTTCCCGTTAGGATAGGCATAGGATTGTGGCTCCCGTCGTTGGTCGCGAATGAACGTACTATGGCCAAGCGGTCCGCACGTTGAGCTAACTTGGGCAACGTTCCGCCGAACCACATGCCCGGTACTTTGGTGCGAATTTCACCGGTGCAACTGCGGTTGTCAGAAGCGACATCGATTTTGGGATCGAAGGTTTCGATTTGTGGCGGCCCGCCTTGAAGGAACAGAAAGACGATCGATTTGTTCTTGAATAAATTCTTGTCCAGTGCGGCCTGTGACTCGGCGGCCCGGAGTCCTGGCATCGTTAAGCCACCTAGGCTACCAATGCGAAGAAAGTCACGACGACCGAAGGAAGAGGGGTTATGAGCGAATCGGCGATCAGTGATGGTTAACATCGACTAGGCACCTTGTTCGTTCACTTTCTTGGCCTCTCTGAGGATTCTGTGAAGGTTTATTTTACTAGAATTTCTTTATCCAAAAAGTTCAGTAATTGCCTCGGCCTTGACTAATTCACGTGGCTGATTCAAGTGATTGTAAACGATTGAAGTAGGATCGATTCCAAAGGCATGATAAATCGTGGCCAATAACTGTGTTGGATGGACTGGATCCTCGACAGGAGCTGAACCTGTCTTATCTGATTTGCCGTGAACATTACCGCGCTTAATTCCAGCACCTGCAATGAGGCCAGTGTAGCAATAAGGCCAGTGATCACGACCGTCGGCACTGTTTCCGTTACCGGAAGTGCTGACTCCTTTTTGAGGGCTACGACCAAATTCACCGACGGCAACGACGAGTGTATCATCGAGCATTCCTCGTTCATCCAGATCCGAGATGAGGCCTGATAGTCCATTGTCAAGCATTGGTCCAGACTGATTCTTCATCCTCTTGGTCAGATCTTTGTGATGGTCCCATGAGTGATTGTCAGAGTTAGCTACTTTCGGCCATATCACTTCTACGACCTTAGTTCCTGCCTCTACGAGTCTTCTTGCGAGTAGGCAACTGTCACCGAATGAAGTGTTGCCATACTTTTCTCTGGTTTTGAGTTGCTCTTGATCCAGAGCAAAAGCTTCACGAGCTTTTCCGGAGATGATTAGGTTGAGGGCCTGATCGTAATACTCATTGAGTTTATAATCTTTAACGGCTTCTTCGACCTTATTCATCTTCTTTGAGATTGTTTCTCTTAAAGAGGCACGCCTCTGTAGGCGGGTCGCAAAAACATCAGGCCTTAGCTGAAGGTCATCAATTTTGATCTTGGTCATTTTCTGCATGTCCATGTCTCCACCGCTAGGATAGAGAGTATATGGATCATATGATCGGCCAAGGAAACCGCCAGTGCCACCTTTACCGACAACGTTGGATTCCTGAAGTGGGCGAGGAAGCATTACAAATGGTAGCATCGGTTCCGTCTGTGGCTTGAGTCGGACGATGTTAGAACCAAAGTTAGGGAAGTCTTTAGGTGAAGGGGGTTCGAGCTGGCCAGACGGGGACACTTTATCCGTCGTGTAGCCGGTCATCATTTGATAAATTGCAGCAGTATGATTGAAGAGTCCGTTCGGTTCGTAACTTACTGCTCGCATGAGTGTGAACTTGTCATTAATCTTGGCAAGTTCTGGGAGTATTTCAGTGAAATGAACGCCCGGTATTTTGGTGGGTATTGTGTTAAAAGCTGACCTCACATTATCAGGAACATCCTTCTTAGGATCCCACAAATCCAAGTGACTTGGTCCTCCCTGAAGATAAACCATGATGATAGACTTGGCTTTGCCCCAACCAGGCGATGAGCTTTGGTTAGCTTTAGCTTTAAGTTCAAGCATTGAACTTAGTGTAAGGCCAATCATTCCACCTCCGCCTACTCTGAGGAAATCTCTACGGGATGGTTTGAGGTGCTTGTCGCAAAGATCTTTTCCTGGGTCGCCCAATATTCTAAACATCGTATCTATTTGTTAACGGTTCTGGTTTCTTAAGTATAATTATATGACTGCTAGTCTTTTTGTAAATCATTGATTTTCATGAAGGGATCAACATTTGGTAATTTTTTTAATTCGGCTGTATTTTTAGCGGTTAAATAAGAATGCAGGGGTATTAATAATGGCCCAAGCAATGTCCTGAGCAGCTGTTAAGCGTTTTTGATTTTTTTGTTGCTCACTTAGACCAGCGTCTTTACGCAGTTGTGCCAGTTTATAATCTTGAGGCAGAGGCTTTTCGGCTTCTTTGATATTCGCTTGCAGTTCGGCGATTTTTGGATCAGCAGGTCTGGGTTTTTTAGCATTGGCGAGCGCTTCCTGAAGCTTCTTAAGATCACCATTATTCTCACGGTAATATTTTGTAATTTCAGTTATCTCGGCTTCGGTCCTTTCATTTTCAGCCTTGGCTAGGATTGAGTCAATGTTTCCGGGAAGTCCAAAGTTGATTGGCTTTGGAGATGAAGTGATAGCTATTCTAAATCGTCCGATTGAGAAGTTCTTGCCTTGGTATCTTTGATCAAGATCAAATCTAAGGAGGCGACGACCCTCTACTTTGGGTTGTTCTTTGACTTCAAAGGTTGCCATAAGTTCTTTATTCATTTGTGGATGAATGGCCCAACCGTTTTTGTCTTGGTCTCTTTTCCCATCAATGGCAGTGGTCACGTTGTAGCCATCTTGGCTATGATTAGCTTTGGCATTTTCTAGGGCGAACTTTTCAAGTTTCGGAGTCTCGGCCCTGTTAACTCGCATCGCGTTAACGTAGACGACATTCTTATCATCGATCGGATCGAACCTTAGAGAAGTTAGTTCACTATCGGTCTGGAAAAACAGACGGTAATTTTGCCATCCCTTCTTTCCTCTTGGAAGAGTCAGTCTTGTTGATCTTTCCTCAGAGATATTATTATCTTTTTTAGTGGTCCAGAACAGTTGCACATGAGCCTTTCCTTGTCCGGGAAACTCGGCCTTAAGATCCACCATAAATGTTCCTGCAGGAGCGTCCAGTGCGGCAGTGACAGAAGGATCATTTCCTTTACTGTTAATTTTAAGGACACCTTCCTCGACTGCAATCTCTGCCTGATTAGGTTTTTCCCAGCCATCAGCACCATTATCAAAAGTCCATAATTTAACGACTTTCCAGTCTTCCTTTTTTTGGACACCTGAACCATGAACTTCAAATTCAGTCAGGACAAAGTTTCCGTCACTACCAGACCTACCTGGTCCTCCCTTTGGAAGCCTTTGGTCTGGAATGGTCTCGATTCTAACGCCAGTAATATTATCGATGGCTGTTGTGGCATATATTCTATAATTACCGATTCCATTTTTACCGGATGCAAAGAGTGAACTATCATTTTCAAGTTCAAGCTTAGAGCCATTCGTTGAATTAAAGCCTATTGGGTTAATGACTTCCCATGCTGATTCTGATGAATTTGCATTGGCCCATTCGGAAACCTTTTGTGGGATCATTTTCTCAAATTCTTTAACTCCCTTCTCAGCGGCTGCGACTTTGTCAGCTTGTTCCTTATTAAGTTTAGCTTCGCGTTCAGCGATACTGGCTTGATAGTCAGTGAGTGATTTTTTTGCCTGAGTGATCTTCGTTTCTCTTTGCTTCTCGGCTTTTACGGTCTCTTCTTTAAGTAGAGCTTCTCTTTCCTGAACTTTGCTAATAATGTTTGCATGATCCTTTTCTACGGCATCAAGCATTGAGAGGCTTGCAGTGAGTTCGTCTTCGTTTGCTGGTCGTGACAAGAGCCTGAGGAAGATTTCATTAATGACTTTTCTGTCGTCTTCTGATGACTCGACTAATTTTGGAAGAACATTTTTTGGATCACTGATGGCATTACCGACAGTTGGTCCAGAGACGAGAGCCATGATTGGTCCGAGTTGAAGGCCGCTACTTCTTTCGCACTCACAAGCACTTTCCCGGACAGGTCTTCCAGCATTATCTAGGAATCCATCAGGCAACTTGATGCCGACGTCAGGGAGTTGAGCTGCTCTAGTTCCGGCTGGAACACCAGGAAAGTTGGGCTGAGCGCCTAATGATGTGTGAATCGCATCGTAGAGCACTTCTGCTGGTAGTCTTCGTGCCTTACCGTGAGAGAAGTTAGTATTATCATCATTGTTCCATTTGTTAGTTTCAATGGAGAGCTGATATGTTCTCGATTTGCAGATCAAACGTAGCACGTGCTGGGGGTTAAAATTACTACTGATGAATTCTTTTTCCAGATATTTCAAAAGCTCAGGATTACTTGGTGGGTTCCCGGCACGAATATCATCGAGAGGTTCTATGATTCCTGTCCCTAGCATGTATCCCCATAGCCGGTTCACGTAACTAGAAGCAAAGTACTGGTTCCCTGGAGCAGTGATCCAGTCGGCCAGTTCGGCCCTTCTCGTTTCTTTAGTTGGTTTAGTAATGTCTCTGCCGGCCAAATAAGGGAAAGAGGGCGCAGACACTTCTTTGGTCCTGTCGTGGATAACTTCCCCCTCTTTCTTGTCAGAAATAAGTTCGTAAAGAGGCTTCGCACCTTCGACTGCAGTGCCTCCAATATTATTTTTGCCTGAAGCTGGATCCCTTTTTAAATCAACTTGAGCAAAGTACGCCGCTAACTCGTAATACTGGTCCTGCGTCCATCTCTCGAATGGATGGTCATGGCACTTATTACAATTGAACCGGGTCGCTAAGAAAAGGTGAGTGGTATTTTCCATTAGTGCGTCAGGATCACGCAATATTTTATAATATGAAGCTGCTGGGTTTGTTTTGTTTGAGCCTGTGGCCGTGATGATCTCACGGACAAACTGATCGTAAGGCTTATTGTTTTGAACTTGCATCCTGATCCACTGGCGGAGTCCCTTCGCTCCTTCCTGACCGAGAAACTTTCGGTTCACTTGCAGTAAGTCGGCCCACTTATTGGTCCAATGATCGATGTACTCTTCGGATCCTATGAGGCGATCAATGAGAGCGTCTCTTTTCTTTTTCTGATTTGTATTATCAGAGACAAAGTCCTGTATGACCTGAGATGATGGGGGTAATCCGGTAATGTCGAGGTATGCTCTTCTCACAAATTCATAATCATCACATAGGCCAGAAGGTAGTATCTTCATGCGTTCCCATTTAGATGCGACTAGTTCATCGACCTTGTTATTTGCGGCAGGCTGTTGCCAAACGAATCCGCTCCTGTCCCCCATGACTGTGACAGTAGTGGCGGTATAATTTCCCTCGTAACGGATCAGTATCGGAGCTTCTCCTCTGCGGATAGTATTGATCAGAGAATGACTTTCTTTTTCTGGTTCGGCCACTTCGGTATTTCCACTTTGCACAAAAGCATCTTTAGTAACGTCTCTCTTGATTCCGTCACTATAAGTGGCGACGACCCGGATCTGTTGTTTGGTTCCAATTGTCTGAACTACTGGATTCTTTGGAAAAACTTCGATCCCTTTAACTTTAGGAGTCGAGAGGTTCAGCTTGGCCCCACTTGCGATCCAACTCTTTACAATGTTGTAATAGTTTGAATTAATTTTAGTGACTTGACCTCCTTCGTGTGGGACGGCTCCGGTCGCTTTTAGCAACAATAGACTTGAGTCAGGAGCAGCAACGTTGACGCGCCTTCCGCCCAAGTCATCAGTGAAGGCACGAATATCATAGATTGGATCATATCCTCTCAATGAGAGTTTGAACCCATTCTTTCCGTCCTTCGAGCCATGGCAAGTGCCCGCGTTACAGCCCATCCTAGAGATGACAGGCATAATGTCTCTGACGTAGTCTGGTTTAAATTCATTTTCCTGTCCAAGCACTTTCACTGAGAGACTGACTGTTTTCCCTTTGAGTTCGAAATTGATTGTGGAATTGCCATCTTTTAAAGGCTCGACAAAACCGGACTCATTTATTTTTACGGAATCCCCCTGGATATTGACTTTAGCTAGCCTCGTCACATCTATGCTGTCTCCGCCAATTAGTTTTGCTGTGGCGATGACTTGAGCATTAGCAAAAGGAGAACCGAGTTGAATTTCTGTCGGGTTTAACGAGAGAGATTCAATGTCTGGTAAATTTTCTTCGGCATTTAGCCCACAAGTTAAAATGAACAAGAGAATCGTTCCCGTGCAGATTAGATTTTTCAGTGCTGTCATAAATTAAAGTAGTGCGTGAATTTTAAAGTTAATGCTCTGGCAGTTCCTGTATATGATTTCCTATTGGTTTATGGGTACAGGGACAAATTCAGTGACTTTCTGTCCGTTCGTGGTATCAAAGATTCTCACATGCCCATCAGATCCGGCAGCGGCGATTTGGGTTCCTGCAGGATTAAATCTCACTGAATAGATTCCTGATGGGATCGAGTCAATTGTGGCAATGGTTTTGATGCCATTCTTGAAATAGTCATTGAGTTTATTGCGTTCACCGCCGTTGCGGCTCTGGACTGGTTTTTTAATGATTCCATCGATGTCTCCCGGTACCTTGTAATCTGGATCTATGCTGTAAATATGAAGGTAACCGTTACCATCGAGGCTACTTCCTGCCGCGATGAGTTTTCCGTCCTTGCTCCAGTCAACGGCGAATATTCGCCCCTTCAGTGGAGGGAGTTTCCATAGTTGGTTCGAATCGTCTCCGATTTCACGCTTTTTGACGCGCTGAGTTCGATAAATCTTTGGGACTCCGTCAGCTCCTCCAAATAAGATTTCGTCTCTCGAAGGGTGCCTCGTCACGGATAAGATTCCACCCTTGAGGGCTTTGGGTGTAATTGAAGTGATGTTGTCTATGAATCTTTGTTCGTCGACTTTGGTCAGTTTGGCTGACATGTCTCTTCCAACGGATACAAGATAATCACTTTTCATGGAAAATACGGTATCGATGACCCAGTTATTATGGCTTCCCATGAACAGGACTTGCTTACCGGTTTTTGCGTCGATTGCTCTGACTGTAGTGTCAGAACATCCGAAAGCGATGAGTTTTCCGTCCGGTGACCAGCTCCCACCGTAAACCGTATCATAAGTTACAGGAACCGATAAGCTGAGCTTCCTTGTCGTAACGTCCCATACTTGGACTTCACCCATTCTTGCGGGTAATCCTCCAGTCACGGCAATCTTTTTACCGTCCGGTGAGAACGATATTGACTCGATCCTCTCAGACAAACCAACTAGCCTTGATTCCATTGCGGACCCGTCAGACTTATGAATCAGAACTTCATGAAACCCTGAAATAGCTAACAATGAACCGTCCGGTGAATAGTCTAAGGCACTGATGACCGGTGGCTTAACGTACTCTGGTGGATTCTCTGCAGTGTATCTTTGTTTGGCTCCTTCTGGTGTATCGTCTTTCGCTCCTTCAGAGATCCATTTTTTTATTAAAGCGATTTCTGTTTCGTGCAATGGGTCAGCTTTCTGAGGCATTTCAGCTTCACCGTTCTCAGGAGTAATTAATTCTACGATATAACTCTTCTCAAGATCGCTTGGTACTATTGCGGCGTCACCGCTGTCACCTCCAGCAATGAGTTTATCAAACTCAGTCATTATGTACTTTCCTTTTGCTTTGGAGGGCTGATGGCATCCCTGACAATTGGCCTGAAAGATTGGTCTGATGTCTTTGTAATAACTGATGTCTTTATTTGTTGGTTCCTCTTCTTTGCCTTTCGCTAATTGGGTAAAAATTAGCAGACTCAGTAACGGGCAAGTGAAGCGGGTAAAAAGAGGCGAATTCATTTTTAGTATTGTAAGAGATTTGGCCTGTCCATTCAAGTTACAGAAGTATCTGTTTTTGTGGGCGTTCTAAGAAAGAGTGAATTATAACAGATATGAATATTATAGCTGTTCCGCAATAGAATAAAGGCCCAAATAAGTGATGCTCACTAAAAAATAGGGCTGCAAAAAGCATCCCATAAACAGGTTCCAGATTATAAGCGAGGTGAATAGTGAAGACGCTGAGCCGTTTTAGTAGCTCTATATATTGAGCATAAGCATATACGGTGCATAAGCAGACCAGTAAGAGCATCCACCCAATGTCCTGATAGGAGGGCATGAGATTAGGCATGCTTTTCTTCCATAGCGCAGTCAGAAGGATCCCTGCCCCAGCGATGAGAGTCGCCCCTATCATTTGGTAAAGAGCGATAGTGTAATGGTTATATTTTTTGGTAAATCGGCTGTTAAGAATTGAAAATAGAGTGCCTATCCCGGCTGAAAAAATTGCGATTAAAAGACCACTAAGATAATTAAAGTCACTCCCGACGATCAGCGCTATGGCGGCAATCATGATTCCTCCGAGCCCAAATTCGTAGGCGCGGAACGAACGTTTCTTAACTAGGAGAGGTTCTAGGATTGCAGTCCACAGCGAAGTCGTTGCCATTCCAATCATGCAGACTGAAACATTGGCAATTTTCACTGACAAAAAAAATAGAGTCCAATGGGTCCCGAGCAAGAGTCCGTTTGCCAGCATTTGCATTTGACCCTTTCTCGATTCTACTCCTGGCGCCTTTATTGTTTTAATTAATATTGCCAGAATGATTCCGGAAAGCCCGACCCGGTAAAAAACGAGGACCGGACTTTCGAGTTGAATTAGTTCACCAAGGATTGCGGTGAATCCCCACAGGATGACAACAAAATGAAGTTTTGCATAATCGCGATTCACTACGTTTTATCGGTAATTATTAATTACACAAAAGCCGCAGACGATGACTGACTGCGGCTTTTGGATTGATGAACTATTTTACTGATGACTTATGACCATCCATGCGAGTCACGAACTTGAATCATGGTGTCGAGGATAGTGTTCCAAGTGTCCACTTTTTCAAGCATCTCATTAGGGAACATACAACCGTCCCAACAAATATGTTTAATGCCTCTTTCCTGGGCATCTTTGAGCCAGTAACCGGATGCCTTCACGATATCAAGCTTGCCGTTCGGGTCATCTGCCGGGCAATGCTTTCCTGTCTTGTCATGGGTGCCGGCACCGTGCACGGTACCGTCGTTCTGAGCAACATGGAAATCAATTGTCCAAGGGCGGAGCTTGTCTGTCATTGTTTCGTAAGCGGCCCAGAACTCTTCATCACTATAATTTTCACTGACCAGTGCATGGTCAGGAGCATTATAACCTAGAAGGTATAAATAAGTATGCGCGAGGTCCGCCTGGAATCCTAGAGAGTCAGGCATCCCAACTCCTTCGAGTATGTCCAGCATATCTTTCCAGCTATGCATTCCTGCCCAGCAAATTTCACCTTCGGCGGCGAGTCTTTCGCCACTGTCAGCGGCAATCTTGGCAGCTTCTTGGAAAGTTTCGACGATGGTCGCTGTATTAGCAGAAGGATTTTCGGCCCACTTCTCGACTCCGAACTCAGCAGAATCGATGCGTATGACACCATGCTTACGGACACCATGCCCATTGAAAACACCTGCGACTCTGCATGCCATTTTAACGGCATCAAGGAACTTGGCGCGTTGTTCTGCGTCCCCCATGGCGGAATCTCCGACGGTCCCAGGCCAAATGGGAGCCACGAGCGAGCCCACATCAAAACCTTTGCCTTGAATCAAGTCGGCGATCGCCTTCAGATCATCATCACTGGCTTGAGGGTCCGTGTGCGGCAAGAAAAGAAAGTAGTCAATGCCATCAAATTTGGTTCCATTGACTTCTGCGGCTGCCGTTAATTCTAGCATGCGCTCGAGACTAATTGGTGGTTCTTGTCCCTCATCGTCACCTTTACCGACGAGTCCGGGCCACATTGCGTTATGAAGTTTTGGTTTGCTCATAGTTTATTTGAAATTTTTTATTAACTTAATGCCTAATTTTTATGGAAGTCGGTGTCAAGAGCAAGCGTCTAATAAGAATGATACAAATTTATTCTTCTTAAATAGGATAGTTAATATTAATGAATTAATTAACTTTTTGGGAACTTTATATTTCGATTGCTTTTTCTAGGCTAGTAAGGAGTTGAGATAAAATCTTTTCATCTGTGAGTCTATTCCCTTCTGATGTGACAACATAAATAGTATCAATAGCTGCGCCGCGCGTTGTTGTGATGCGGGCATGGGTTACTTCGAGTTCTATTTCCGCGATCGAGGAGAGTATATTGTGGAGCAATCCGATCCTGTCGAGTGCCTGAATTTCAATGAGGGTATGATTCTCATCGGCCTCATTATTTATGTAAACCCTTTGGGGGAACTGATCAGCTAGCTCGTGCCAGTCGAGTAGATCCTTGTCGGCTTCCTTGATAAGATCATCGTAAGAGAAGTTATTATCGTTTAGACCCGAAACTAAAAGCTTCTCAATATTTTTTTTCTTATTTAGCGAGGTGATTGGTTCGAACTTTGTAGAGCATACACGAAATATGTCAAAGACGACGCCGTCACCCCTGGCGAAGAATTCAGCTGAAATGATATTAACTTTTTGGGCAGCTAGCGCACCAGTAAGACAAGATGCTAGATTGTGCTGATCTTGCCATATGACACTGAACTCGCTGCACCCTTGCTGAGCAATCTCGCGCCAATGCAGTGTCGGCTCGGATATTTCATCAGAATTTGCCCAGTCCTTAAAGTAGTCGACTAGAAGTTTAATGTGGCGTGCAATGTGGGAAGCTTCATTGCGCATGAAGTACCTCGCGGGCATTTCAATGAAATGATTCATGGCTGTGCTCTCATGGCTTTCCGGTAACCTTTCAATTACTCTTTGCAGTAGTTCTTCTTTGGCCTCTTTTCGCTTCTTGGAGAATGCTTCCGCATCTTCGAGGTACTCCCTCGTCTCAAGAAATAAAAAACGGAGAGGAGCTTCTTTGGTGTCAGTCCATGATTTAAGATCGGTCCCTCGCGAATCAGCGTAGGTGAGTAACATTAGATAATTAAGCCAACGCTTGGACCCAACGATTTGAGCAAATTTTACGATAGTATTAGGGTCATCAATGTTCTTAGTGTTCGCTGTTCTCCAGAGTTCGAGGTGAGAATTTACAAGAAACAATAGGAGCTGCCGTCTTTTAGTTTTGAGGGAGAACCGACGCGCAACGTTTTGGGCAAGTGTTGCGCTTGCGTCTTCATGCTGCGAAGTGTTCATTGATCTTCCTGTGTCATGGAGAAGGACTGCCAGATATAGGACGAACGGATCTTCGATTTCTTGATAAATTTCCCTGTAGAGATTCTTTTTCTGATCTTCACTTTCCAATATTAATTTGTCCAGTTCTTCGGCCACTCTTAGGGTATGCTCATCAGCTGAATATCTGTGAAAGAACTCATGTTGTACCAGATTAGTTAGTGCGCCGAATTCTGGTAAGTACCTTCCCAGAATGCCCGAACTGTGCATCTCTCGAAGTGAGCTACTCGCATCCCCTTTGCGGGAAAGTATCGCTTCGAAAGTGTCCCTATTAGCGTCACTGTATCTGAACGCTCTGTTGATGAGTTTCCAGTTACGTTTAATGAGTTCTGAGAGTTCCGGAGCCAGACGCAGATGGCGGACCTGAGCATGCTGAAAAATACCAATTAAACGGTCCGGATCTTCTTGAAAGACTTTGCTGGATTTAGGATATATCCGATTATTTTTTGCAATAAAGCCATCGAAATGTTCGACTTTGAATTTTCTTCTGGCCAAGAAACCGATGATTGGTTTCTTATTTTCTGACTCTCTTTGCTCAAGATAAAATCGGTCTCCAATTTCTTTTGCTTGTAAGAAAAGATTATTACTGTGGGTATAATAATCTCTCATGAACCCTTCAATTTTACGTAAGATGCCTCTTTGCTTATAACCTAGGCTCTTAGCTACTTCTCCTTGCAGTTGGAGTGTCAGTATGTCCGTTGATCTTTTTTGGATATAGTGCATTTCGTTACGAACTTTGAGAAGAAATTCGTAAGCGTTTTGAATTTGCCTATAAGCTCCAGGAGAAAGCATCTTTGCTTCGACGAGGTCCTTGATGTTTGTGCTCTTGCGCCTTACAAAATTGATCCAAATTAGGTTATGATAGTCTCTGAGTCCTCCACAACCCTCCTTAATATGGGGTTCTTGAAGGAATGGTGTCCCGCTCCACTTAATGTGTCTTAGTCTAATATCCTCTAACCGTACTTTAAGATAATCCTCACCGTGACCCTTGATGCAGCTCTTATAAAAATCATTGAGCATCGAGTCATAGAGAGATTCGTCGCCGAAGAGCATTCGAGATTCAATTATAGAAGACTTGGTCCGGTTGTCAGAATTGGCTTCAATTATTGTTTCTTTGATGGACCGGACCGCATGCCCGACCTTGAATCCACAGTCGTAGAGCATGTAAAGGACGCTCTCTATCATTTGAGCGGCTTCTTTTGGTAGGCCCTTTGCACCTTTCGGATGCAGGAAAAGTAGATCCACATCACTACATGGGTTAAGATTTCCGCGTCCGAACCCACCTATTGCAACTAGGGTCACTTCTGGGAATTTTCCCTCGGATGAATCTGTGGCATCCATGTAAAGATGCTTTAAAAGGATTTCAATTAGATCGGCTCTCCTTTTGGTAACTCTCTTGCCTGAGCCTCCGCTCCGATGATACAATAAAATCCTATGTTCCTCAGTCTTAAGAAATCTTCGGTAGAGTTCGAGCTTGTCCTCGCGATTGAGCTTGGCAGTTTTTTTGCGATCTAACCTCTGTTTGGCGTGAGCGCTGAGACTCTGGAGCTGAGCGTTGCTCATTCTATCCGGTTTCGGGTCCTTCTTTATTCATAGTGAAAAGGTCCTCTTTTGGATTTGAACCAATCAGAGCATTGATATTTCTTCGATTAGCGGCCAGATGATGGAGCGCATGGAAGCAATCTTCTGGGGACGCTCCGACCTGATCTGAGAGTTCCTCTGAATTGATTTTTTCTTCTGAGTTATTTTTAAGATGATTTTCTATCTTTGATAAAAGTTCCAAGAACTGGGTCGCTGCTTTTTTTCCAGCTTCAACGCCTGGCTGATGGTAAGCATTAATGTTGATGAGGGCCGCGTAATATGACACGGCTCTCTCATAGAGAGCAATGAGGCTGCCTAGATGGAAAGCATCGAGGAAAGGAATTGAAATTGTCATTGAGTCACGACCAGCTTCAAATAATGCGCTTCTGGTTCCTCTCAGGAATCCTTCAAGATAGTCTCCAGTCGTGAATCCTGGATCAACTTCAATGCTTTCTTTGGTCCTTGTTTCGCGGACTTCAATAAATGTCGTAAAAAAGTTATTTAGCCCGTCTCGCAATTGTTGCACGTAAGCGTGCTGATCAGTGGACCCCTTGTTGCCATAAACGGTAAGGCCCTGATGAACAATGTTATTCTCACGGTCATGCTCTTTACCTAGTGATTCCATGACTAACTGTTGGAGGTACTTGGAGAGTAGACCTAGACGGTCCTTATAAGGTAGTATGACCATTGCTTTTTCGCCTCTGCCGTTCCCTGCCAATTGCCATGCGAGCGCCATTAAAAGAGAAGCATTATTATTGATTTCTGGTGGGCGAGTCTTGGCGTCAATGGACGCTGCTCCTTCCAGAAAATTATCAATATCAATTCCCATCAAAGCCATAGGTAATAAGCCAACAACGCTAGTGATGGATGTGCGTCCGCCGACCCAGTCCTCCATTGGGAAGACTCCCATCCATTCATTTTCCTTAGCGTAATTATCTAATTTGCTATCTTCGCCAGTCACTGCAATTGCATGTGCTCCGAAATTTAGTCCTGCCTTTTCATAGGCGGCCTGAGCTTCGAGCATGCCGTTCCTTGTTTCTTTAGTGCCTCCTGACTTTGAAATAATCAGGCTCAGTGTCGCGTTGAGGTTTTCACCTAGATGGTCTAGGACACGATCGATTCCGTCCGGATCCGTATTGTCAAAGAAATGGATACTCATCGGCGAGTCGTGTCCGGTCAGAGCGTCAATTGCTAATTGAGGGCCCAGAGCGCTTCCACCTATCCCTATGACTAGTAGGTGACGAAATTTATCTTTGTTCGGAGTAAGAATTTCTCCTTTATGAATTCCAGATGAAAAAGCTTTTATCTCAGCAATTTTTCTTTGAATTGATGTGCCAAGGTCCTCTGGTGCAAGTTCAGGATTTCTTAACCAGTAATGACCGACGCATCTGCCTCCATTGTCCTTATCTTCGTCAGTGTTTACCTTTTCACCAGATTCTATGTTGCTCAACTCAAGTAGTGCGCGTTCTATGGATTCCTTTTCAGTATTTAAAATGTCCTTGGGAATCCTCATTTGGCTCAGGTCAAGCCACAGATCAGGTTTTGAATAGCGAAGCAATTGGTCCGAGAAGTCCTGCCAGTTCGTTTCTTTTGACATATTAGAACAATTAGATAAGAGCTTTTTGAGTTTAAGACTAAAGAAAATATTAACTATTAATAAATGCGATTAATTAAAGCATTTCATCGAGAATTTCACCATTTTTGAAGTGAGAAATATCTCCCCATGTCAGGAGTTTCCAACCCCCTTCAGCGTGAAATTCAAAAACATTTACTGCCGTGTTAGGAATACTGAACCGACGCTTATCTTGAAGATTGATATTAAGACAAAAACGTAGTGCCATTGATACAAATCCGCCGTGAGTAACACAAAGGATTTTTTCATCATTATGCCGCAAAGCTATTTCCTTTAAGCTACTTTCGGATCGGTTAAGAAAATCTCTCCAGCTTTCTCCTCCTTCGGGCCTATAGTCAGGATCACCTGACACGTGTCGCCTGTAATCCTCTGGCATCTGATCGGCAAGTTCTTGGTAAGTTAGGCCTTCAATATGACCTAAGGACCTTTCACGCAAAGACGAATCTTTTTGGATGAGTTTTTCTTGTCCTATTGGGGTACATATTTGTTCCGCCGTTTTGAGGGCTCTGCCTAAGTCTGAGGAATAGATGGCATCAAAAGAAATTTCTGACTCGAGAAATCTGTTACCAAGACCATTGGCCTGTTCTTTACCTTTCGGAGTCAGATTGCTGTCCATATGGCCTTGGTGAATCCCTCTGAGGTTCCATTCTGTTTCGCCGTGGCGTATTAAATAGACTGTTACCATGTGATAGCGATATTCGATGGTCTACGTCCTTCGGTCAATATAAGTCCAATCTTTAATTTTTTGATGATTGAACGAGATTTAATTCCTGAGCAAGTTATAATGTCATCTGGTGTCCGCTTTTTATTCTAATTTTTAATGACTTTAAAATCTCTAGGATGGTCTGATTTTTTTAGTGAGGAGCTCCAATCATTGGAGCTGGATGATGAAATGATTCCAGCAAGAGTTTCAAGGAACAGTAAACATATTTACCATGTGATATGTGAGAAAGGGAAGTTCATTGCTAGGGTCTCGGGCGCGTTCAGACATCAAGCCAAAGAATCATCTGATTATCCTTCCGTGGGCGATTGGATAGCGATTAAGATTGGTCCTGATGGTCTAGAAGCGGAAATTCGTGCTCTCCTCCCTCGCCGGACAGTGCTTTCAAGGCAAGCAGTTAGCGCTTCTGGTACTGAATCGAAGTCTTATGAACAGATAGTGGCTACTAATGTTGATGTGGCCTTTCTAGTTGCGGCTCTTGATGGTGCCCGAGGTTTTAATTTACGCCGCCTAGAGAGGTACTTAACATTAACACGTAATAGTGGTGCAGATCCTGTAATTTTATTAAATAAGGCGGACCTCAGCTCGGATTTGGAGGCTAATTTGGATCAGGCTAAATCCATTGCGGCGGGAGCTCCGGTCCATGCTATTTGTGCCTTAGAGGAAAAAGGAGTCGAACCTCTTAGGCAATACGTAGGAGATGGGAGGACAGTTGTTCTGCTCGGCCCTTCAGGAATTGGCAAGTCCACTATCATTAATGGAATTGCAGAAGAAGAGGTAATGAGGACTAGTGAAGTTCGGAAGGGCGATTCTCGTGGCAGGCATACCACTACTTGGTCAGAACTTCTTCTCCTGAGATCTGGTGGAGTTCTAATTGATACGCCCGGTTTGCGTGATGTTCAGCTCTGGTCCGATGAATCTTCTATAGGAGAAACCTTTCGAGAAATAATGGAGATTGCTGAGAATTGTCGTTTTCGGGACTGTAATCATTCTACCGAGCCTGGTTGTGCTGTTCTTGAGGCTTTGAAGTCGGGCAAGATTTCCGAATCCCGTTTGACTAGCTACAAGAAACAAAAGAAAGAAATTTTTGATTCCTCTAGGAGGCGTGACCTCGGAGAGAAGAAAAAGCATGAACCTCCGGTCAGGCCTAGACGAAAAGCTCAGAGGAAAAAAAGATAATCAGTAAGGAAAAAGAAAATATCAACGAGACGCTGGAATTCATTACTTGATTCTGTTAATACTGGTCCAATGAATACTGTAATTCGAAATAATTCTGGTGAGAAAATTGATTATACTTTTAATGATTGTGGGAGCGAAACGGTTGTTATTATTGGGCATGGAGTGACTGGGAATAAGGACAGGCCGCTGGTAGTGGCTCTTGCCGAGGGACTTGTAGCTTCTGGCATGTCTGTTCTGCGTTTCTCTTTTTCAGGTAATGGTGATTCAGAGGGTAGATTCGTTGATTCTACAATCACTAAGGAATTATCAGATCTTAGCGCGGTCATTGATGCATTAGAAGCAGAAGGTAAAAGAGTCATTTATGCAGGTCATAGTATGGGAGGAGCAGTCGGGGTCTCTGTCGCGGCAGTCGATAAGAGGATCCAAGCATTAATTTCACTAGCGGGGATGGTAAATACTAAGAAGTTTGCAGAAACGGAGTTCGGAGAAGTGATTCCAGATGCGGGCAATATGTGGGATGATGAGGATTGCCCTTTATCACAGTTATTTATGGATGATCTTAGGGGCATTAACACATTAATTGAAAAAGCAAGCCAGATTAATGTTCCTTGGCTACTAGTTCATGGGACTGCAGATGATGTGGTCTTAATTGAGGATACTCATGATATTTTCGAGAGGGCTGGCATTGGGAAAGAGAAACTTATTATTGAAGGTTCTGATCATGTTTTTAGTGATCCTGTTCACGCAGAGGCCATGGTTGATGGTGTCTTGGGATGGATCAGAAAAATTAATATTTAGGTGTTTGGACAAAAAAACTAATGAATAGTTAGTGATCTAGGAAAAAACCTTCATTTTTTCTCTTCATAGACGATTATTCGTGACCGAGATTTCAACTGGGTTATCCTTTTTTATTGAGGGTAAACATTTTTCGATAATATCTTTTATCTGAACAAATAAATTAATGAATAGAGTACTCAAAACATGCTTAATAGGATTAGCATTCTATGCTGTGTTGTTATGGGTATCTGTTGGGTTAGTAAAGCCCCGCATTGAGTCGCGATTGAATGAAAAACTCATAGATGAGCTTGATGAGATTGGTGAGATTTGCGAAGGGTTTGCTTTTGAGTTGAGTGGTAGAGATTGTTCAATTACTGGGGATGTTTATACTGACTCAGATCGTGACCTAATTATTAGTTCTATTAGGTCAATTGATGGGGTAAGAACTGTTGATGATGGCCTCTCCATTATTCCTTTAAAGGATCCATCAATTAGTCTGACAAGGATCGGGAAAAATTCTTGGAAATTAGATGGTAAAATCCTAGCAGGAGAAGGGGTTACTGAATTAACGCAAGCTTTTGAGCGATCTTTCGGCGAGGGAGTTGATTTGGAAACTACTATCCAAGAAGAAGAAAATCTTGCTGATTTGCCTCCATCCACAAAAATCGAGTCATTATTTATAGAATTCTGTAAATTCATTCCGAATGCCAGTGGATTAGATTTATCGGGAAGTAGATTAACCTTGATTGGAAAGAGTTTTTCTGAAGACCTCCGAGATCAGGCGCTTGATTTTGCTAGATCTCAAATTTCTAATTATGGATATGACGTCATTGATGAGATAACTATATTGCCTCCAACTGACGATCCGATTTTTCAAATCTCAGATTCACATGATGAGATTCTTGTTTCGGGGCTATTAAAGGAATCCTCTTTCAAGGATCGAATATTTGATTTGATTCGTCAGACAGACGAACGGAAAAATATAAAAGATGAACTGCACACAGGTGATCATGTAAGGGATGCGGAATGGGGTCCATCACTTGCGAGAATCATTCCTGCTCTTGTTGCTGAAGTTGATAAACTTAAATTAAATCTTTCCTCAGAATCTATTTTTATATCAGGAGTCGTTGACGGTGATGAAAAGAAAAGATCATTGGAGCAATTAGCTGAACAGTCCTTTGAAGATAAGAAAGGCAGTTTCAAGATTGTGAATGAATTGATTGTTTTTGTCCCTCCGGAAAAAGCGAGTCTTACCATGTCCTGGGCCGAGGATGGTTCCTTCAATCTAAATGGACTGCTATCGCAACAAGATCTTTATGAGCAGTTCTTGTCTACAACTGGTAATCAGATCAAGGATAAAAATAAAGAGCTCAATAATAAGATCGAACTAAAAGAAAATGTAGAAAAAGCCCCTTGGATTAATAGAATGGCAACTCTGGTCGGTCCTTTTGTGGCGGCTGTGCAGTGGGGTGCTTTATCTGTTCGTGGGGATGAGGTTGCGCTGGAAGCGGAAGTAATTGACTCTGTTTCAGGAGACGTTTTGAAGGCAATGGTAGAAAAGGCTTTCCCTGTTCCTGATTATAAGAGGATCATTCAAGTTAATATTGCTGAGCCTGCGGGTCCTACTGACGAGCAGATTAGGGATCTTGAAAATGCTATGATGGATACGGTCATTTATTTTGATACTGAGAGTTCCAAGATAAAGTCCAAGGGAACCAAGAAAATCGAGTCACTGGTCGAAGCTTTTCTCAAAGTTCCTGGTTCGAGCATTGCTTTGCTAGGCCATGCTGATTCTTATGGAAATGCTGATTATAATCGTAAACTTGGACGGAAGCGTTGTGAGTCTGTTCGAGATTCTTTAGTCGGGCTTGGTGTTAATGATTTATTGATTGAGATTGAAGTGAAAGGAGAATCTGAAAAAGTAGTCAATGGTCGTAAGTATGAGAGTGGCCGTCGGGTAGAATTCGAATTGCGTTAGTTCTAATTTCACTAATCATTGTTTAGTATTGTAGTATCTAGGCAAATGAATTTTAAAGATGAGTAATGCTCTCGAGAATGTTACAGTTTGGAGTAACAAGCGGTTCGTTCAGCTTTTCTGGGCTCATACGATAAGTCTTGTCGGTACAGCTATTGGGACTGCGGCCATTGCTTTATTGGCTGAGGATTTGAGTCAAGGGTCGGGCCCAAAGGTCCTAGGATACACATTAACGATTCGGATAATTGTGTTCCTTTTTCTAGGTCCTTTCGCAGGGTCCTTGTCTGACCTCATTGGCAGAAAATTTCAGATGATAGTGTCAGATCTTTTACGTGCAATGGTGATGGTTGCGCTTTTTTTCGTGAATGCGGAGTGGCAGCTCTACTTTTTGGCTTTTGTTTTACATTTAAGTTCTGCTCTCTTTACTCCGATTTATAAATCTATCATTCCTGGGATTGTCGGAGAGGAAAATTATCCTAAGGCATTAGCGTATGGGACCGTAGCTTATAACGTGTCTGATATTTTAGGAATGTTAATTGGAGGACTTCTGATTTTTTATTTTGGTTTTGAGTTTGGATTTGGAGTCGATGCTGCAACTTTTATCATTAGCGCACTATTAATTGCAGTCGTTCGGTTCCCTGGAAGTTCTGATAAAAAAGAAAAAGAAAGGACCGAAATATTTTTTGGTATTCGTCGGATGTTTAGTGTGCCTGGATTGAGGCGATCTTTGATGCTTTCATTGCAGGTGAGTGTTGTCGGAGGCTTGGCCATCGTGACGACGGCAGGCTATGTTAAGAATGAACTGAACATGGAAGATGCCTTTTACCCAGTTGCCATGTCAGTGATGGGCGCTGGAGCAATGATTGGTGCACTTTATTTTAGCCGATGTAAGGCCTCATGCCAGCGCCTTTGGGGCTTAATGATATTACCTTCTTTTATGGCTATTCTTGCATTAGTGGCTTTGGCCCAGTCCTACTATGTGTTACTCTTTGCATGGTTAATTTCTGGTGCTGGTCAGGGCGTTTTCGGAATTATTTCCAATAACCTTCTTGCCCTTAACAGTATAGAAAAGGAGAGACCACACATTTATGCTGCGCAATTTGCCCTTAGTCATGCAGGCTGGGGAATAAGTTACCCTCTTTGCGGTTTTTTGGCCTCTGAGTATTCTTTTTCAGTGGCTTCTTGGGCCTGCCTTGGTCTAATGCTTATTACTATGGTGCCTATGATAGGTAGAAGATCTTGACTATTGTAGGTCAAGGCAGGCCGCTTCGGCAGTGCTTCGTATTAGAACTTTACCATCAGCAAAAATTGGCGATGACCAGCATTTCCCATTAATGACTTTGTCCAATCTTGAGATTTCCTCGTAATTTTTCGGAGAGGCTTTCACTAGAGTAAGTTGTCCCATGTCTCCAAGACAAATGAGTGTGTCATCAGCTAGGCAAACACCTGCTGGTCCGTATCCAGACTTTTCCCACATCACTTTCCCTGTCTTAAGTTCAACACATTTTAGTGGGCCGTTCCCATATTCCTTGAAGCCAAACATTCCATAAAGATAACCGTCTTTTACGAGTGGGGTGCTCCAATGGTTAGTGACAGGCTTATTCCCTTCAAGGAACCACAGTTCCTTAGTGCTATTATTTTTTGAAACTTTAATTGCAGTCGATCCGACTCCGTAACCTGCTGCAAAATAAACGATATCCTTTTCGACAACGGCAGAAGCAGCCGTTGATACTTTGTAAGGAAAATTATGCATCCATAGCCTTTTGCCATTCGCGGAGTTAACGGACACTATTCCTTTTTGAGTAAAAAAGAGGACTTGCCTCTGATCATTAATTGTCGTTGCGACTGGTGTCGCGTGTGTCATAAGGTAATCACCGGACTTCCATTTGATTTTTCCAGATACTTTATCAAAGGCTAAGAAGGATTCTCCGGGGCCACCTCCTTGAATAATAACCATGTCTTTTTCTATTAGAGGTGCGGAGGCATTTTCCCAGCGGATATTACGTCCTTTATGAGCCTTGGCCACTTCGACTGACCAGATTTCAGATCCGTCTTTCGCTGAAAGGCATATCAAGAGCATGTCACTCGTATAGGCGTAGATTTTACCATCAGAGTAAGACGGAGTCGTTCTTGGTCCATCACCTCCCTTATTGTTAGGAGCTCCCGCATTACCTCCTCCATTATCGACGCGCCAAAGGTCCAGGTTTGCTTTCCATCGAGTTTCTCCAGTCTCGGCATCAAATGAAATACAGACTTCGCTCGGGATCCCGTCAATGTCTTCGCTGATCGTTGTATAGGCTGCGCCGTCCGCAAGGATCATTGAACTGAACCCTGTGGGAGTTTTAACACCCCATAATTGCTTTGGTTTTTTGAGATCCCAGTTCCTATTGCTGATCTTTTCTTGAGTTGATCGGTTCGAATCTGCCCCGTGGTATTGTGGCCAGTCAGCAGCAGCTGCGGAGGAACAGAACATCAGAGTCGAAATGATTATGAGTGGATTATTCATGCTATTACCAATGTTAGTCTTCACTGTTAGAGGTCAAGTGTAATGTGAGAGGTTGTTGGATCTTTATTCAAGAATCAGAGTCTCAGGGCTGGTCAAACTCTAATTAATTACCTATTATTAGCCATGCATTTTTTTATTTTTTTGGTTCTTTTTGTTATTTTAGGTAATGGTTTTCTCAAGGCTGATGAGGAATCGACCAAGGCCTTTGCTGATGATCGTCCGAATATTATATTCTTTCTTACTGATGATCAGAGGAATGATTTTTTGGGGTGCACGGGTCATCCCATCGTTAAAACTCCAAACATTGATAAACTTGCGGGCGAGGGGAGGCTTTTTGATAACGCTTTTGTGAGTACTTCAATATGTGCTGCGAGTAGGGCGACGCTTTTGACTGGGCTATATGAGAGGACGCACCGTTTTACTTTTGGAACTCCGCCCATAGCGAATATTCATACTAACCAGAGTTATCCGGCGTTACTTAAAAAAGAAGGTTATCTGACTGGATTCATTGGTAAGTTTGGCATCAGAGTCCGTAAGGGTGCCAGAGATACGATGTTTGATAGTTTTGTTCCTCTTAATCGTAGCCCTTACTTCCATAAGCAAAAGGATGGCTCTTTAAGGCACGAGACTCAGGTAGCCGCTGATAGGGCTATTGATTTTCTCGCTCGAGCTAAGAAGCAATCTGAACCGTTCTGCCTAAGTGTCAGTTTTAATGCATCTCATGCTGAGGACGGCGACAAGAAGAACCATTTCCCATATCCTAAAGTTGTGGGCTCTCTTTACGAGGGAGTAAAAATGCCGGTGCCTAGATTGTCAGATCCAAAAGTCTTTGAATCTCAACCTGAATTTCTTCGCAAATCAATGAACAGGGACCGTTACTTTTGGAGATGGGATACTGAGGAAAAGTATCAGAACAACATGCGAAATTATCTTCGCATGATAAGCGGTATCGATCATGCCATTGGCCGAGTCATTAAAGAACTCAAGTCTCAGGGTATGGCTCAGAATACGGTGTTAATTTATATGGCTGATAACGGATACTATGCTGCTTCCCGAGGATTTGCAGGTAAGTGGTCCCATTATGAAGAGTCACAGAGGGTACCGCTAATTATTTTTGATCCAAGAGCAAAGAAAGAGGCTAGGGGTAAGAGAGAGAAGGGAATAGCGTTGAACGTTGACATTGCCCCCACGATAGTAGCGCTCGCGGGTGCACGTATGCCTGAAGGTTATCAGGGCCGTTCACTGACAAGTTCCCTCGAAGGCAATGTAGAGAAGAAGTCTCCTGAGGACTTTTTCTGTGAGCATCGGATGAATAATAGATCCATTCCTAAATGGGAAGGTGTCCGTGGCCAACGTTATAAGTATGCCCGATACTATGAGCAGGACCCCCCATACGAATTTCTCCATGATCTTGAATCGGATCCGATGGAGTTAAAGAATCTGGTCTCTGATCCCAACTATAAGAAAAAATTAGAGGAACTTCGCAACAGATGTTCATTACTTAGTGCCAAGTATGATGATCAGGCAAAGGCTGATTCTAGGAAGGTATTAAGAAGCGTTCAGTTTGGGCTCCTTGACGGTGGGAAAAAAGTGAGTGGCGACGAGGCCATTCAGGAAGCTTTGGCACTCAACCCTGAGAGCCATGAAGCATTAGTTGCTCGTGCAGATTTGAATGAAAGGGCAGGTAAATTTGGGAAGGCTCTAGTTGACCTTGATGCCTTAGTTAAAGCGTTACCGGGAGTGGATCAGCTACGTCAGAGACGAGGTGTTACTCGCTTCTTTAATGGTGACATGAAAGGATCAATTGAAGATTTTGATGCTTATCTTAAAAATAATCCGAGCCGTGAACCGCATCACTGGCAGCGCGGACTGGCTTATTATTATGCGGGAGAATTTGCTAAGGGAGTAGATCAGTTTGAGATTCATCAGGACGTGAATTCAAATGATGTCGAAAACGCTGTCTGGCATTTTCTGTGTGTGAATAAGATTAAGGGCTTTGAGGAAGCAAAAAAAAGTCTCATCGATATTAAAGGTGATGGCCGAGTACCGATGGCACAGGTCCAGAAACTCTTTGCAGGTAAACTTGAGCCTAAAGATGTGCTCGATGCTGCGAATGCAGGTGACCCGGCCCCGGACGACTTACGTAATCGACTCTGCTATGCTCACCTTTACTTGGGCTTGTACTTTGAGGCCAAGGGCGATGCGAAAAAGTCTCTCGTTCATATCCGGAAATCAGCGATCGACTATGCGATGCCTCATTATATGGGTGAAGTGTCGCGTGTGCATTTGCGAGCGAGAACCAAATAGCATTCCAAAGTTTGTTAGCTCAGCAATTAAAAGATCTTGCAGGGAATCTAGCGCTGATTTATTATCCAGTCTCTCACTACTTTTCGTAGAGGTCTTAGGCTTAAAAGAAAAGGGGTGTTAGCTCAGTTGGTAGAGCGCTTCAATGGCATTGAAGAGGTCATCGGTTCGATTCCGTTACACTCCACTTAAGCCTTTTTTCCTAAAAGGCTCATGGTTTTAAATACATGCTCAACCCGTTAATCCAAAGGATTTGCCATTAAAGATCATTAAGATCTATAGGTTCGCGTCCAAGTTTCTTTTGTTTTAATAGGGCGCGTGACTCTAACCAGAATTGTTCATTGTCGCTGAATTCATAGGTTAAGGTGACCAGATCCCAAGGTTTCTTCAGTGAGGTATTTGTTTTTAAGGTCAGTCTTATTGTTTCCAATTTGTCCTCACGATCAGTGAATGTCCAAGTGTTCCAACGAGAAGAATAAGAGTTTTTTCCGGCATTTATTTGATTCGTTGAATTTGGATCCCCATATTTGGTTTTGAGAGCTTCTGTGTAGCGATCATAAAAATCTTTAGATATAGAATTTTTTTTCCCGTTATTTTCTAATCGTTTATTTACTTGGATTTGGACTAATCCATATTTTTTTGTAATTCCTACAAGGACAGTAGAGTTCCAATCCTTATATTCCTTTGGGAGGTTAGTGGCTTTGTATTCGGCTGGAACAGTTTTTGATTTTTCTAATTTTATTCCTGACTTTTTAATGTCATCAACGGTCATGCCGTATTCAAAACCAAATGGACCGGCCTGAGCAGTGGCGATCAGAATCAGAAAAGCAAATGACTTGATTGTCGTTTTCATTCTTAAATCATAACAAAGCAATTTCATGTGATCGAGTACAATCGGTCAATTGTAGGAGTAATTTTATTTTTAAGGATCAAAATCCTTTTCATCCTTGTAAGGAAAATAATTTAGAGGAAAATCTTGTTTCCACTACACCTGATACTCTTAGTATAAGATCCATAAAAATTATATAGCGTAATGGTCGAATCATTCTTCCAGGATGCGAAGGAATCCTCTGGTTCCTCTAGCGGAGTAACTCTTTTCGATTCTAGAATCTTTGCCTACAATGCCAGATTCGAGGACTTCCCAATTCAATAAATTACTAGATTTTTCGATTGCGTAGGACTTGCCGTTTTCGGTAGAGAAACTAAGGAGAAGTTGATTGATAGGGCCTGAGGGAAAATGAGTAGCTCGTATACTAGGGACTAATGATCCGGTCTTTTTTGATGGAGGATCAGGAAATTTGACTACACTATCTAGCCACTCGAGATAACGGGAAACTCGGGTCTGGTAATCATAAGCGCCGTACTGTCCGACCTTAATTCCTTTTGGACCATCGCCCCATGAATTAAGTCCTGCGATATAACGGACACCGTGGATATGCATGAATGCAGGGCAACCACTATCGCCTGCGGCCCCTACACCCTCTAACTTGGTGATGCCCTTTTCTTCAGGGCGTTCAAATAATATTTCAATAAAGTGGTCATCGATCTTGGTCACAATGTTTGTACATTTCCGCAGTTTACCGTCATTTTTAGCACCTCGTTCTCCTCTTAACCCGGTCGCGGTGACTCCGCGGCCGACCAATGTGATTGAGGTGCCTTTTTCATCGCTTCCGCGGTAAATAGGGAAGGGAGTAACATTCTTTACAGGTTTCTTCAGACGCAATAAAGCAATATCATATTCATCGCGTCTTTTCTTCCATTTTGGGTGCGGGATAATCTCGGAAACGGAATTGGGGGTTTTGTTAATGATCAGAGGGTCACCTTCATTCATATCGGCTGCGCAGTGGGCAACAGTCAGAAGAAAAGATTCGTGAACGAGTGTGCCTATGCAGTCTCCTTTTTCAATGAGATCGACTAGTGCTGGATAGTCGGCGTCATCTACGACGTAGTCGTCATCATCGCGATCATCACGAATGATTATAGCCCCTGCCTCTTGAGTTATTGTGAAGCTAATAACCAACACTATTGCGTACATTATTAAATGTTCTCGCAGGAACGTTCTTACAATTGTGTTAGACCTTTTTAGGGCTCTATAACTTTTCAATGGGTTCGCCACTTTTGTTCCAATGCTTCACTGAAATACTTTTTCCTTCATTGAAATTTTCTTCAGATTGTTTTTGTCCATTCTCATACCAAATGAACCATAGACCATCATATTGTCCGACCTTAAGATTGCCTTCAGCACTTAGATGCCCACTTGGATATTCGGCATAGACTTTTCCACTAAAAGGTATTTCTGAATCTTTGGAGCAGAACAGGCCTTCCGGATCTGTAATTAAGTCCTGCATGTTAACTGATCCCTTAGATGGCAAGGGCCTTGGTCGGCTAGGGTTTGTCTGCTCCTCGTCAACTATATCAGTGATACCTTTTCCTTGATTCGGTTTTGTGTTTTCAGTAGTAGTATTTTCTTTTTTACAACTAGCAAGAATCCATAACAGAGACAGTAGTACTGATAAAATTTTCATAGACTACTACATTTTCAGTCAGTTTTGGAGCTTTCCGAAGGTTTAGGGGGAGCCTGAGGTGTTCCGAGTATGCCTTGAAATTTTTCACGTTGTCTGGCACTCAGATCAGTGGCCTGAAGTGCAGATCGTGCTGCATTGGGATCAGTCTCATACCATCTTTCAATTACTTCACCCATCAGATGTGTCTGATACCCATCGTTTCCGATGCTATTGGCCCAGGAGAGAGCTGAAGCGGGATCGCTGCCTGATATGTTCCTTACTAGTTCTCCGGCCGCGGCGTCCCGAGCCTCTCCTGCAGGCATTTCCGCAATCCATTCGCTGGCTGTCAGACTATCGGACCTGAGCCACCTTCCGGCGACCCTTTCAACTGCTTGTCGGCGGATATTGTCTGATTCAGGAAGTTCCATAGCCCATTCTGCTGCTGCTTGAGGATTGGAATGGGCCCACCTCTCAGCAACTCTTTCAGCTGCTTCTCGCTGGATGTGTTGTGATTCAGGAAGTTCGAGGACCCACTCAGCGGCTTCGGCTGGATTCGCTGTGGCCCAACGTCCCGCGAGTTCTCTTGCGATGTCTCTGTGAATACTTTCTCGGGTGCCTTGACTCGACAAGGATGATGATATTTCAGAAAAAACCTCTGCGGCTTCTTTTGGATTGTAGGCGGAAATTTCCTCAATGATGGACATCGTGGCTCTGTCCCTGTTTTCGCCCTCCATTCCTAATGCCCATTCTAAACTTTCCGATGTTCCCTGCCTTGCCCAGCGCCGCGCAACGCTTTCAATTACGGAGTGCCTTTCGTAGGGATCTGTGATCTCGAGAGCAAACGCGCTCGCCTCAGCAGGGTCTGTTCTGGCCCAGACGTCCGTTGATCCTCTCAGAGCTCGTTCGCGGTGAGCAGGGTCCTTTAGCCCCATGGCCCAATCGAGGGCCGCTGACTGGTCCTGTTCTGCCCAGATATGTGCAGCGGCATGGACCCAGTCAAGGGTGCGCTGAGATTTTGGGATTTGTGTCACATAACCCGCAGCGCCGACCGGGTCAGTGTGTGCCCATTCGTGGATGATTCTTTCCATTGCTCTTGACTGTTCGGAAGGGACTAATGTATCGGTCCAAGCGAGGGCGGATCTTGGATCCTTTCGTCCCCAGTGCGATGCGACCCGTTCGATGAATTCTCGACGTTTCTTTCCGGGTGGTAACTGGCTAAGCAATGAGGAAATAGTTGAAGCGTCAATTCGTTTACCTCTTTCTATTTGCTCAATGACGTACCTTACCGGATCCTTTTCAAGTATCTCCAAAGAATCTTTTTCATGGTCAGAGTTATCATCCTTTTGCCGGTCCCTTTTATTTAGGCTCCTATTCGCAAAGCCATTACCTTGATCTTCAGATGATATTTTTTCCCCATATTTTGGATTTGTCTCAGATGCGGATTCTTTAGAAGAGAAAAGTAACCGGTCAGTAATCATGCCGAAACCGAACGATGCTATTGCAATAATTAGCAGGCTTGCCTTGTAGTTCATATTCACTCGCTCAGTCCGTTCAATTAAATTAATGTAGAGGAACCCTATTTTCTATCTCTTTGAAGAAAGTGTCAATGCTCTGCTGGGTTGTAATATGATAACAGACTATGTTAGTCTTTATAATATGATAGGTAGACGACAATTACTGAAAACATGTGCATCTGCGGTGGCGATGTCCTCATTTCCCGCCATTCTTTCTGGTAAAAATCCAAATACTCGGTTGCGGGTTGGCGTTATGGGTCTGAGCCGGGGCAAGGCTCATATTGCCGGGTTTACCGGAATTGATAATGCTGAAATAGCTTATGTTTGTGATGTGGATAACAATCGTCTGGCAAGTGGTGTCAAGTATGCCGCATCTAGGCAGGGTGGGAAGGAACCTAAAGGAGTGACTGACTTTCGTGAGATTCTTGAAGACAAAGAAGTGGATGTGCTTTCAATTGCTGCCCCTAATTTCTGGCATGCTCCGGCGGCGATTTTAGCCTGTCGTGCTCAGAAGCACGTTTATGTCGAGAAGCCGGGAAGCCACAATGCTAATGAATCGAAGTTGATTGTGAAGGCCGCGCGAAAGAATAACCGTCTAGTACAGATGGGTAATCAGCGTCGTAGCTTGCCGTCTTACCGCGAGGGTATTGGCAAGATCAGGGACGGGGTCCTTGGTAATCTGCGCTACGCACGGTGCTGGTATGATAATCGGCGTCCCTCAATTGGTCGCGGCAAGAAGGTGCCTGCACCCGACTGGCTTGACTGGAACCTTTGGCAGGGACCTGTAACGGACCGTCCTTACAAAAATAATCTAGTCCATTATAACTGGCACTGGCACTGGCATTATGGGGGAGGAGAACTTGCTAATAATGGTGTCCATGCACTCGACATCGCACGGTGGGGACTGGGCGTTGATTTTCCGATACGGGTCACCTGCAACGGTGGACGATATCATTATGACGATGATCAAGAAACTCCTGACACGGCTGACGCGACTTATGATTTTGGTAAGGTCGGTATCAGCTGGCATGGTAGTAGCTGTCTGCAGCGCAAGCATGAGAAAAATAGTTTTGTTAGTATTTACGGAGACAAAGGGACCATGGCTTTTGAAAGTTCAGGATATCGCATTTACGATATGGATGGGAAGGTCACTGAAGAAAACATTCCTCCTTTT
>SHBV01000030.1 GCA_004211885.1 Verrucomicrobiaceae bacterium | reverse complement strand
GAGATTGAATTGAATCCACGCCATGATCTTATAAAGAAACTTCAAGAAGTTCGTCAGAGCCAACCAGATTTAGCAATTATGGTTGCCGAACAAATCGTTGATAATGCTCTGCTCTCTGCGGGGCTACTTGATGAAAGCAAGAATATGGTGAACAGGGTTTACGATATTATGCTGAAATCCCTGAATTAAGGCCCAGAGTAAAAACAAAACCTAACCTCTTGCACTGCCTTTAATTGCAATGCAACCCATATAAATCTAAGGAAATATCCTTAAAGACCTACCGGAGTCACCGGAGTCGGAGAAGGAGGCTTAATGGTTTTGATACTCTCAAGCTTCTTGTGATCTTGATCAGCTACTTCCTTGAGCTTTTCAAGGTCCTCCCTCTCATCCTCAAGTTTAGATTCAAGAATATTAACCCTCTCCTCAAGGCTCATTACTTTTCCTTTAAGGATTTCAGTTGTAGTTTCTTCTGCCATAATATGCAGTTATTTCTTTGCTTTTTTCCCCTCATCAATGCCTGATCAAGCAACATCAAGCAACATCAAGCAACATCAAGCATTGATTACAAGCCAGTTATGCTTGTTAATTAAAAATATTATGATTTTTACATTTCAGCCAGCTAATTTTTCAAAAAAGAGTTTTCTTCTCTCTTGCGAAGTTTGAATCATTTAATATTCTGAGAATATGCATAAAATATGCTTAGCATTTACTCTATTCTTAGCGTTCTCAGGCTGCGCAAGATATCAAAAGCAATGGGATAAAGCTCAAAATGAAATCCTACCACCTCATCAGAATTTGGAAGGTCCCTGGATCGGTTCCTGGCAAAGTGAACCCAGCGGTCATAGCGGTAAATTAAAATGTATTATTAAACAAACTAATAAAGGACAATACGAATTCTATTATTGGGCCACATGGGCAAAAGTAATTAGTGGAGGATTTAGAATAACATGTGATGTCAAAAAAATAGAAAAGGAATGGGCCTTCGATGGAGACAAAGATCTCGGGAGTCTTGGTGGCAAATTCACTCACAGTGGAACAGCCACTCCTAACAAATTAAAAGCCACCTATAAATCTGATCGGGGAGATCATGGAAGCTTCACTCTTTCTCGCCCGAGCAAGGATAATTAACTCATGATTCCAAAGTGAGCTAACCTACTGATCTCCTCCATAGTCGTGTTACCCGACATTACCTGAACCATACCTTCTTGATAGAGTGACAAGACACCGTCCTTTGCTGCCTCTTTTCTCATCTCGGACATTGGAGTTCCTGAAGCTATCATTTCTGCGATCTTTGCATTCACTGGACACATTTCCATCAGAGCCACTCTGCCTAGATATCCAGTACCGTTACACTCATCACAACCTGAGGAAGTAAAAATAGGGTCTTCTAACGGAGTCTTAATAAGCTCATTCTTATAAAAGAATTCCTGTAACTTTCGCGAAGCCGGTACCGGACGTTTGCAATATTTACAAAGTCGTTTGACTAATCGTTGGGCCTGGCTCATTGCTAGCGCATCGGCCAGCAGGTATGGCTCTACTCCCATGGATATAAGGCGCGAAACAGCTCTGAGTGAATCGTTTGCATGCAAAGTTGTCAGAACCAAATGACCAGTCAGCGCAGAATTAATGGCTGCAGTAGCTGTCTCTTCATCTCGCGACTCTCCGACTAAAATAACATCGGGATCGGCCCTCAACAGAGCCCGTAAACCTGTTGCAAAATTAATACCATGAAACTCATCAGTCTGGGTCTGATTTATTCCCTCTATCTCATACTCAATGGGGTCCTCGATCGTATGAATATTCATATGGTCCTCATTAATCGAGTTCATAAAAGCATAGAGCGTAGTCGTCTTACCTGAACCCGTGGGCCCTGTAACTAAGATTAGGCCCTGATCTCTCTTCATAGTCGAATTAACAATACCCAATTGACGTTCAGACATATTTAGCTCGCTCAGCTCTTTGATACCATCCTGCTTATCCAAAAACCTCATAGTAAGTTTCTGGTTTTCCTTCCGGCAAGGCACTGCTGATACACGAACATCGATCCGCCTTTGTCCTATCTTTAAACTGAACCTTGCATCTTGAAGGTCCTGATGCTGGTGGCCCATATTTGAATAATTTTTAAACAACGCAATAAAACGTGGCAATTGTTCCTCTGAGCAAGAATGAATAACCTTCAATGATCCATCGATCCGTGCTCTGAATCGTGCCGTATTAAAGTATTTTTCTACATGCAAATCAGAGCCACGGCTCGAAATTGCTCTAAATAAGATCCACTTCAACACATCTTCAGGAGCAGCATTAGGATTGGATGGGTTTAAGTCGGCAATGTCAACGGGATCAATTTCAACAAGATTTTGATCCTCAGAATAGTAAAGATCACCAGATTCTATAATCTCTTGCCTCTGGACTCCCCTGCCCCTGCTCCTTGCTATAGCAGACCGAATCGAATCACCATCTGCTAATATTGGTATTATCTCGACTCCTTCATGCCCATCTGACAACCATTCATCTTCGAATCCGTATACTTTTTCATTTTCGCATAAAAGATATAAAACACCATCACCCTCATACATCGGGTAAACGATATGTTTTTCTAATAATTGGTCAGCAAAAGTGGTTTGATTGGGTGCTTCGTCCGGATTAAAACATGGCTTACCATTCAGCAAGTAGAAGAAGGCTACCCCATAATGCCGAGGCAAACCCTTATAATCTACTGGCCTCAGCACTTCAGCCCCTTCATTCTCAATGGTCAAAGCATGCCATTTATCTTTTTCTGAATCGTTCAGCGGATAATTATTTGTAAACCAATTCAATATTGAAATAGGATCAGAAGAAGGCGGAGGCGGAAGAATTTCTTCAAGGGGACTGATGGCTGATAAAGGTTTGAAATCTAACCTCGACTGAAGATCTTCAAATATTGTTAAATAATTCGATTTTGAGATGACAACTTTAACGCACAAGTAGTCAGGAATCCCCCAAGTATCATCTGACACAGGATTGAAATGACCAAGGATCGGAAAAGGCCCCAAAGCTCCTATCGGAATCCATGGCTCATCACCGGAAGGCATCCGGCCAAGTTTCCTAAGCAAATTTTCTGCGTCAACGGAACATGATGCTCGTAGAAGTTGAACAGGAGGGATCCCCGAAAGATTAGCAATTTGATCCAATTCTAGTTCTTCAGAAATAGATTCCGAGCTCATATCAGTTCCATGAACAGGCTTACTGTCTGGCAAAACATCACTCAGCACTTCTTTAGCAGTATTTTCATCCGGATCATTTAAATCCGTTACTAGAAAACGTGAACCCAAGTTTTTCTCTTCAAGATTATCCATTCATTAATTCATTAAATTCAACGACCTGCAAACACAAAATCTTTTGGAAACTTGTAATTCAAACCATAATCAGACCCATCAAACTTGACGCATAAACCAACTCCAACTTCGCCCGGCCATGTCACAACAAATTGATTGCCGTTCCACTGAAGCCGAAAATCTGACAACGCTGAACTGACTACGGGATGCCAGTCAGGCCTTAAGAAGGGCGCTCCGGGAGAAGGGTCATCAGCATTTCTCCACTGCAATGTCCTGACAATAGACATCTCTTCACCTGCAATAGAATCATCACTACTTATCTTTATATCGTAATTGAGCTGACTGTGCTTTTTAACTGCTTTATTTAAATTCTCAGCAAAGTCCTTAACTAAAACTTCTTTCGAATTGCTAAGGACTCCCCCCAACTGAGGGACTGCAATACTAGTGATTATTCCTATCATTGCTACAACAATCATCAATTCGACAACACTAAAAGCACTGATCTTATTGCCATCGAAAAAGCATTTACCATTTAGCATATTTTTAGATATTTTAGGAATTAGTTTGGTCACAAGCGCCTAATAATATATCTCTCCGTAAGGTCCTGTGAGTTGCACCTTGGATATTCGTCTAAGGTCTCCCGGTAACGTTATTTGATACCCAGAAGGCATGTATTCGAATAAACTAGAAGGTGCAAAAGCGAGATATGAGGACAACAGTGCATATCGCCCTTGGGCATTAACCTCATTCCCCCAATAATCACTCGCATTCTCATGCCCATTCGCCTGCACGTAGCTGACCATAGCTATGTTAAGGGCCTCCGCTCTGGAAATTGCCATATTCGTTTCACTGTCTTGCTTCACTGCGACAATGTTAGGTATTGCTAGAAACGTAATAATTCCTATTATCGCAACAGCAGCTAGGACTTCGACTAGTGAAAAGCCTTTACCGTGGAAGCCTTTATTTATATTAGTTTTCATAAAATTACGGAAACAATTCTACTTTTGGATATGTGTTTTTATTATTTGCGTTGGGATTCGCCCACGCGGAAAGCGTTAGGTATTGACCCGTCTTCTGCATCGCTCCGCTGAGGATCTTGTTTGAATTAAATTGAGATGATGAATTCATAAAATGCTCATAAGTATCTTCATCCAAATAATCTCTAATCAAATCCAACCTTCCCACAACTCCTCCCAAAGTCCTCGAATTTCTAGGTAGCCCTGGTGCATCGGTCCAATAATTAGCACCATAATTATATTTATTTCTCACATAAGATACGGTCCGTTCAATTACTAGATTTGGGTTATTAGGATCTGGCCTTTCATAACCCCCAATCTGGCCTGCTACCCAGTTATTAACAGCAGACTGAAGGGTGGCCTGTTGTTGCCTAGTAACTACATTCCTAGAATCTTGAGCAGCATTAGAAAATGAATTTATGACGATAGCCGCCATGATAGAAATGATCCCAAGAACTAATAACAACTCTACAAGAGAAAACCCAACATCTTTGTTATTGATTTTCTCTGATATCCTCATCTTAAAATTCTTATTCTAGTTAATGTTTACCGCTTATTGAAAAAAGGGCTCCTCAACTAAAGCCGAGGAGCCCCTAACACATATTCCTATGCAAAAATTATTATCTTGGAGAATAAACTATCATCTTAGCTTGCGCATCATATGAAAGATGTGCAGACGCTGCCATTTTTTCTTCGTTAGAAAGATTTGGAACTTTGAAAACGGTACTATCAAATCCAGAATCTTTGCTTCCAGTGAGTCCAGGGCTAACGATCTGATTAATAATTGAGTTAACATTTGATGAGGTTCCAAGATCAGCACCGGCAGCTACCGCTGAAGCACATACTGAGGCAAGGTTCTGAGCATTACGCTTAGCTTTGCTGTTATTAGCCTGTTCGGTGATGTTTCCGATAGTTGGTACAGCAATAGCGGCGATGATTCCTATCACTGCGATTACGACAAGCATTTCTACAAGGCTGAAGCCAGCCTTAACGTTTTTGACTATATTGGTCTTCATAATATTTTCTTTTTAAGTATTTTTGCGTGGCTTTTTTGCCTTTATGGTAAATATAACTATTATTATTATTCTGCAAGTACTTTTTATAATTATTATGGTTTTTATACTTAAGATATTTACTATTAATATTTGCTAAGCATAAGATACGAATACCTAGGAGAAATTAAACCCTGCAATTAAAGGGTTTAAGCCAATTACCAGACTAATTATAGATCACTTCAATGATAAGCCTGCACCTTGGCTGGTGGGGAAGCTTCTTCGCTAGAGTTGGGTAACATGTGTTGGCCCAAATTAAATATAGGCGAATAGATTGCATAAATAAGAAAACCGACGAGAGCTCCTAAAATCACTATGGTCACTGGCTCTAAAACCTTATCAATTTGATTGGCAATCGTGTCTAACTCTTCCTCATAATCATCAGCAATTTCATCAAGCATTTCAGTGGCCGAACCGGTCTCTGAAGCAATTTCCATTACCCCACAAACGTTCCGCCCATCATCTCCTAACCAGTGAGATTCCATCAGGAAACTTTCTGACAATCCAAGACCTTCCCTGATATGATCTCCTACCCTACCAAAAAATTCTTTGTGATAAATATGTGGAGAACTATCAGCTGTTATCTTAAGGCTCTTGCTAATTCTCACACCCGATTCTAGCAATAAGGCAAGGCAACGGAAAGCGACCGCCGCAGATGATTTACGAACGATACCGCCTACTGCAGGTATATGAGCAAAGACTTTCTGAATGAAAGAATTCTTCATGATCTTTGACCAAGATTTTAAAAGTATTATGAGCATGGCTATCGGGAACAGTAATACGTAAGGCTTATTAATAAGTACATCGGACAGATTCATCATCATGATAGTTGCGCCAGGAAGATCTGCTCCAAGGTCCCCATAAAGTTTCGAAACTGCTGGGACCAAAGTGTAACTCATTGTGATAACAACACTGACTCCCATCGTTATGACAATTCCAGGGTAGATCATTCCTTTCTTCAGCTTCTTAATAATACGCAATGTTTTCTTTGAAGACTTCCCAATCTCGGCAAAAATTTCAGGCAATCTACCAGACTCTTCTCCTGCTTGAATTAAAGCAATTATTTCTGGCCCAAATTCACTGGGAAATAGCATCAAGGCATCACTGACTTTGTCTCCAACAGAAATTTGATGAGCAACTTCCGCTATGATTCCTCTATACCTCGGAGACTTGACCCTATTCGCCTGCAATTCAAAACTTTTTACAGTCGGAATATTACGTTCTAGGCAACGAGCGACGCCCGCGAATAAAGCCGCACGATCTTCCACATTACCCTTTTTAGTCGTCAGCCGATGGACGCATTCATCTAATCCACAAATACTTGATACCTTAGCAATCTCATTAGCTGCTTTACCTGCACCTGAGACTGCCTTCTCATCAGTATCCGTATCAACTATCAAAAGACTGGTTCGACCAGTATTTGTATTCGCTAATGCAACTTTTTTAAGCATGACTCTATAATTAGATTTTTTTAATTACCAGACCGAGTAAATGGTCGATATACGGTTAGTCGTGGCAGAACTCTCCTCGCCCCATCTTTTAACTTATTATCGTCCGACACTCCTGAACTCCATCGAACTTTAGAGGAATTTGTTATTACAGTCAGATCAATATCTGAAGCTAAAACAGAAACTGATCCAGCCATTACGAAGTATGGGGCAGAAATTGATAGATCTCCAACGCAAGGGTCTGATGGGATCAGACGAACGATTTCATCCGGACTGAGGCCTAGCCTAAACAGCCTAGCTGCGTTCTCTTGTATAGACAAACCCCGGCAAATCCGATTTCCGGACTCTTCTTGTGATACGGTTGCAATTGAGAGAGAAATAGCTGCGCCTAACGCAATGAGGATGATGCTACTTGCAGCAAGAACTTCAATGAGACTATATGCCCTCTGTGATAGGACACCTGGTGGCAAAAAAGATTTCATTAATTTTGGTTAGAATAACTTTCAATCCATACTGAACGTGGGGCCAAATATTCTAAAAATTTAGGGTCATCCTCACGTGAGACTTTGAGTTTTTTATTTCTATTTTCAGACCATTCAAATGATTGATCCGTAGCAATGCCTCCCTTTAAAGTCACCTGCCCTGTTGGATTCTGTTCTTCATGAATTTTGAAAGACGTGTTCTCTGCAATTAGGATCATCCTCCAAAGAGGATTAGTGGACGCCTTAGTAAAGGCATATCGAACATCGTAAGGACTAGACTGAATATTCTTTTTTACAGCAACAACTAGCCTGCGATTACTCTTACCATGGAAAAAAAGTCTATTAAGATCTAATACCGATTCAGATGACTGCGTAATTATTACGGCTACGGCAGGAAGTGAGTCAGCATGACTGAAAACAAAGTCAGACTGACCATGAAAATGCACCTCAGTCACATTATCTTCGATATGGATGTTAGGAAGAAATGAAGAACCTAAGTCCACTTCAATCTTGCCCTGCCCATCACTAGTAATTCCACGTCCATTATTATGAATGACATTTCCCTTTACGCTTGTGCATCCAATTTTCCTTATCGATTCTTTTATTGAATATGAAGTTTCATGAAGAGGATCAATAACATCTGTCTTTCCTGAGAAGGCAGACCCTGAGCCCACGGCACCACTAGTCATAGCCAGTAACGCAAAATTTGAAGGAGGGAAATAATGCCCATCCAAATCTCTAATCGGTTTGGTGGTATTAAATTCATTAATGGTTGGAATCATGTACGTAGATGTTCTTAATGAATCACCTATAAAAATATTTTTGGGATCCCAAATTAATATATTCCCATGAACTCTTATATTGCCTGAAAGTCGCTGCCCCTTCTCTTCAATTGATTGGGGCCGATGCATAACAATTAAATCGCCAGACAATTGAGATGAGCGGCTCCGGAGGAGATAATTTCGTGAATAAGTAGATGAGGGCAATCTCGGCTCACCCGATGCTACTACTGCTCTTTCAACATTCATTGACACTGGGACCTCAACCTCAAATCCATGACCATTGCCCTGACCTACAGATACAATACTGTTAGTCGTTTTGGCCGAAGAAAAAACAGACTCTTTTATAGCAGGTATAATTGTCCGGCTATCGGAATTCGGCATAGAGATAAATCGCGGAGCGCTCTGCCTAATGGTCAAAGCTCTGCTATATAATGACTCCCTTGCAACTGATCTGGAATTTAATTCTGCTATCTGATGGGAAAGTACGTTTTCCTTATTATTAATATGAGAGGAACGAGCAGATAATAATGAGATCCAAGAAGCCAAACCTACCGTGCCCACCGTCATAACTACGAGACTCATAAGTATTGTACTTCCAGCCTCTAATGGCCTTAATCCTATATTATTAGAATTCATTGGGCACCATTTACATTGAAGGATACAAAGGGACTGTAAAAAAATAATTAGTTTTTCCTGCCATGTCTGAATAGGCAGGCAAAGGATTGGGCCATTCTGATTTAGAACTTTGATCAGAAGGAGATCCTGAGTTCGAATTGAGTCTACCTAAACTTCTAGCTGCGGGATCAGGCCACCAAATAAAATAAAAAGGCATGTCAGATGCCGTTTTAAAATTGTCCATGGACCCTTCATTATGTATTAGCCTTGTTCGTTTCTCATGAAAAACAAACAATGGTTGAAATGGAACCCCCTTCTCATCATCAGGATAAAAGATATCATAATAATCGGTTAAGACATTCCAGGAATAGCGCTTCACGCTTGCGTATGTACCTAATGGCTTTGCGGTACTCTGTATATCGATGTCATAAATAGCCCTAACAGCAAGAAAATCTGGAAACCCGCTCGGCTGCAAAATAAAAATAGAGCCATTATTAAAAGACGAGCTGCCCCTCCATGCCTTATATACTGATGAGCTTTGGCTCATTACTTTGGCAAGATGAACTCTGAATGATTCTGGAGAATCCAAAGATCTTCCATCAATTGCACCGTCCAAAGGAATGTACACGGGCCGGAATGAATTTAACCCATCCCTGGCAAGACAAAATACAGCAGATGCATGAGAAACATCATCCCAAAATCTACTACGAATACGATCCGCTCTCGCTGCGCGCCCGTAACTTGGAGCCTTATACGCATTTACGATACTACCGTTAATATTATAATAATTCTTTGCAGATGATTGACCAATTTCTACAGACACAATAGCAGAAACCTTAGGCTGGTTCATTCCAATTGCATTAAATGCAAGTGCAGCGCCAGTCAAAACTGATGCTGCAATTGCAGAAGCGACCATAACTTCTACTAACGAAAAACCGAAATTACTCGGCAATGAAGACAATTTTCTTGTTCTGTGAAAAGATGATTTCATTAATCAGTTTCCGAATCTTCCTCATTCAAATAAACAAGCTGAGAAGGATTCGGCGATCCATTATTTGAAGGGGCTGGCAAAACGATGCCAACCTTGGGTTTGAGATCTACGGCAATTGTCAATTGTCTAGGCTCGTCAGCTTCTTCGTCCGCTACCCAAGTAATTTCAACCATAGAAGGCGTTATCTTTGTAACTATTAGATCGTCAGTTTGTTCGTTGATGAGCTTTGGTATTTTCTTACCCTCAGCTAGAATGACGCCACCTAATTGTATCTTATAACCGTGATCCCCCTTAGCTACACCACTCACATGCAATTTCTCTAAAACGGATCGAATCTTAGCCTCTTCTGTGAGTGAATCAGATCCAGATATCATCTGCTCTTTCTTTGCTCTTATCGCAAAAGGGTTTCGTTCTTTTGATACAATCATGTGGCCCTTGAGCGCCTCTTTCTTTTTCTTGGGTAAGACCCCAAAACCTTCAGAACCTTTGGACAATCCTCCTGAGGGCAAAATATCAACTGACGGAGTATCCGCCATGGATGATCGAAAAAGAAAAACTATTAGAAGTGATACAGTTAATTGAATTGTTCTCATACCTATTTCTTCTATGCTTGAGAATCTTTTCGGTTCTCAGAATCGATTATTGGAATATCAAGTGATAGCTCCATTTTTATATCATTACCTGATTGTCCCTTTGACAACTTGCAATTAGATACTCGTATGGCTGGCAAGCTAGCTTCAAGATTCGCCAACCAATTCAATGTCTTTACGTAATCATCCTCGAAAACCAACTTCGCATTTAATGTTTTAGGGATAGTTCCTCCCTTCACATAATCAAGCGTTTCATAGACCTGTGACAAAGTAATGATCCCGGCTTGCTTTATGCGGAGATTAATTAATGCCTCTCCAAACTGCGCATTCTTTGCCTGCTTAATATATGGTTCCCATTGGTTTAAATATCCTCGAGAATTTAAAGTGTTTTTCTTCAGAATAACCATCTTCCGTTGCTCCGCGCTACGTGCAAAAACAGCACCATCGAATGCTGATCTAGACATTCCTTCAGCATCATGGGCTGAGCGTAACTTCTTGTAGGAAGTATTCGTCCAATGCCCCATTAGCATAATTAAAAGCCCGAGAGACAAGCAGCCAAAATGTTTATTATTCATTATTATTCAAACTTAGTTTGTGGTTCTTATTGCTATTTCTTTGCCAAATCAAAGTTGCCTGGTAATCAACCTGCCCACCTTGTCCCGAGGTTTGATTTGCTGAATATGCGCGGTAACCGAGCTCATTAATGGCCGACAACGTTGAATCTAATTGCTTCTGACCCCCATTAACAAAATTTACTCCAATTCTAATCTGATGAGGGTTTTCTATATCCCTAACTAGGGACAATTCCTCAATAGAACTCTTGACGTTCATGCTGCGTGCTACCCCAACAGCTAGAGGCTGGAGCTGCCTAGATCCCTCGACCCAATCATGCACATCCTTTGCCCGCCGATCCTCATCTTTGATTAATTCGATTTTCTTCTCAGTTTCTGACTTCAGTAATTTCTCCTCTTCAATTTTTCCCTGCCACTCAAACTGTGCAGTTTCTGATTCTTTTATCTTTAATAGAAAAAGAAGGTTTAAAACAATTGCCGCCACACAAGAAATATAAAACATTATAGGAACGAAAATTAGAATCCTAGGCAATGGTTTCGTTATATCCTGCCGTTCAGTCTTTATGTCATGAAAGGGTTTTATGATCATACTTATTTTCTATTTGTTTTTAAGCAGGTTCCATAACCCGTATGAATCGCTGATATCATTTATTCTTATGTTCGGAGCAATTTCACTAATCATTTGTCTGACACCTTCAGCGCTCCTATCCATAGAGAGAACTATTTGCGCATTAGTTCCAAGATCCTCGAGCATCGGGGCCATGACTTTACTCAAAGGCTCCATATCTTTTTGCGTATACAGACTATTTCTTGAACGCAGTTCGAGCCACTTTTCTTGGTCACTTTTAAGAATACACACTGAACCTTCGCAACAAGTCACTGAAATAACGTCACCTAATGGTTCGGAACCATTCTCATTATAGTCCTTTTGAGCCTCATATATTTGGTCGAGGGATTCGGATAGCATTCCATAAATTCCACAACAGATCCTACCAATCTTTAACCCGAAACTCTTAAAAAGTGTTTCTATTTCTTTTATATAATCTTCATCTACGGCTAAAAGGATACTCGAATTAGATTCATCATTATGCTTTAAAGCATATCTTTTACCTCGTTCAGATTTAGATCCGAGGACCGCTTTAGGATTAGTTCTAATAAGTTCACTTGCACCATTCTTCCTCGTTAAATTTGTTTCAAGACTAATTACAAACCGATGATTAATAGAAATCGTGCACCAGCCACCATCAGTTAACTCTAACCAATCCCCACTCATGTCCTGGACAACTTCCTTCAATGGCCCAGTGACAGAATTTTCTTCTCCCAGATTCCCCTCCTTACTAATACTTCTCCAACTCACTGATTCCTTACTAAAATTCAATAAAAGTGACTGCTTATTAGGAAATCTTTTTCTCCATATGCATGAACTGTCATCTGGATCAGGCCGAAAAGCTGCAAAACTGAGTACATTTGTAATATCTGATAATTTCATCTCGTCATCTCCAATTCTATTTCTTCTTCATAATGAAGAAATTCATTTACTTCCTCAGAACTAAAACCTGTAGGCTCCTTAAATGTAGGCCTCCACCCTTCTGAAAGACGATCACTTAGACTCGTCTCAAAACTACACATTCCTCTCTTTCCTCCTGTCTCAAGCTCCTGATCTAACTTCTTATACTCTCCTCTGCGTATTAGATTAGATACCGAATCGTATTGAAGGAGCATTTCATGTGTGGCAAACCTCTTTCCTTTATCTTCATCAAACATTAATCTCTGACAAAGAATCATCCTCAAAATATCAGCTAAAGTACTCTGGGCACTTTCTACTCTTTCAGAGGGTATCAATTTTAAAAAGCGCTGCACGGTTTGAGCTGCACTAGAAGTGTGCAGCGTCGCTACAACCACGTGACCAGTTTCGGCAGCCTGCAAAGCAATTTCGGCAGTCTCTCCATCACGAATTTCTCCAACCATTATTACGTCAGGAGCCTGCCTTAACGAACCTCTAAGAGCTTCCGCAAAATCTTCATCATCTTCCCCAATTTCTCTTTGTGAAATCAATGAAGGAATACTCTTAGTCGGATAAATATATTCGATCGGGTCTTCGAAAGTAATAAAATGTTCACGCCGACGAAGGGCGCGATGTAAATTCAAGGACGCAATCGTAGTAGTTTTTCCTGATCCTGTCGCACCGCAAATTAGAAAGAGTCCATTCTTCGCCTGCAAGAATGCTTTTACCGCCGCATTTGGAACACGAATATCATCACATGAAGGTATTTGTGTTGGCAAGAGACGGAGTACCCAGCGGTATCGGCCTCTACTTACCATTTTATTAACACGAAAACGACAATTACCAATCATTAACGCATAATCCGAACAGCCTGGGATTACCGGACTCTCTTGATCAGGCTGATATATGAAATGATCAAATAGCAATTCCCCGTTCTGCCTATAAACAAGAGGCTCCCAAGGAGTAATGTAAAAGTCCGAGATACCCTCGCCTTCAGCTAGCTCAATTAGCCTTTGCCCTAACGGACATTTGTCTGACACTCCTTCCATTTGTGTGGTGATTTTTGGTTTATGGAGATAGCGTCATTCAATCGAAAGACACAAATTCCAATTTATTTGCAATCTTTATCTTGTTGAATTAATTGAAGTTATTTCTAAATCATTATTATCATGGCCGGCAAATAAAGAGCCGTCATCCATTAGCCTGGCCATTCCGATCCGCTTTTGAGATCCAAAATTCCTGAAAGAACCTAACACAACACTTCCCCCATCACGTAGTGATATAACTTTAGTCACCGGACCATCCGCACCAGGCCCAGGATCAAACCCATCATAAAGTGAACCGTTCCTATTAAGAACAGCTACTCCATTCATTTTTGCACTACCGACCTTAGTGAAAATACCACCCACTAATATCCTTCCATCTTTCTGAATTGCCAAGCTGCTCACCCCTCCATTGATACTTTCAGGTATAAAACTTGGATCTACAGAGCCATCTTTTAATAGGCACTTGAGCTTACCCGAAAAATTACCTGCGAGAAGAATTCTTCCATCCCTCAGAACCAATGACTGCTTAATTGAAGCGGTTGAAGCACCATACTCATTAAATGTCGAAAAACTCTTATTAATTCCCGCATCAGGGTTCAGTAACGCTAGGCCTGGCTGAAACTCTTCACCATAATGATTAAATTCTCCCGTCACAAGAATCTGATCTCCTTCAAGAAGAGAAACTGAGTGGACCGTACCATCAAATCCGCTAGTGGATGTTACTCTCCACTCACCTACCCATGTTTTCCATGGGTGAGTCTGCACCCATTCCCTCGTTGTCTTACCTGGCGGTTCAAATAAAGGGTCAACACTCCCATCTGAATTCAATCTAGCAATTCCTTTTAGAGAAGAATTCCCTCCAACGCTTTTAAAATTTCCACCAATAATTATCTTGCCATTGGGTTGTTCAAGGGCCGAATAAATGTCACCTCCTTGAACTTTTGGAGCAAATTCAAGTACATCTCCAACTGCACTCAACTTTGCAATCCCTGATCTAACTACACCATTTATTCTAGCGAATGAACCACCCGCTAATAAGCTTCCATCAGACAACTTAATTAATACCTTAACCTCATCATTAGCACCTACCCCAATTTTAAAGGACTTATCAATTTGTCCTGTCTCAGTATTAACGCGGGCTATATTCTCTGTAGTCTTGACATATGTTTCCGGAAAATCTCCTGTAATTAAGGCCTTGCCTCCTAAATTTTCAGATATTGCAAAAACTGATGCATCAATTGGAAGTTTCTCTGGAGAATAACTAGCATCAATTGCTCCATTGGCATCCAATCTAATAAAAGACCCCTTCGGAGCAGAACCGTCATCCACTGAATTAAAATTCCCACCAACAAATACCTTATTATCTCTTGTCACGTATGAAGAATATACTGTCCAAGATTCGATTCCTGATTCTTCAGAAAGATAAAATGAAGAGTCATAGGAACCATCAGAATTTAATCTGGCTACGCTCGTGACGTCATGCCCATCGAATTGATTAAATGAGCCCCCGATGAAAAGCTTACCGTCCTCATATATATTTACAGTATGGACCGGATCATTCGCTCCTTTTCTTGGATTAAATGATGGATCATTGATTCCTGATTCACCTCTTACCCGTGCAATGTTATTGCGGGAAACACCATCATATTTATCAAAGAAACCACCGATTATTATGTCCCCATTTCCATCGGCACATACACTATGAACGATACCTTGCACTCCTTTTGAAGTATCAAAGGACATGTCAAGATTCCCATTAAGATGGATTCTAGCAAGACTATAGGCTGGCATAAAATTATAACGGGTAAAACAACCAGCGACTATAATTTTATAATTATTGGAAATTTTTCCACTATTAGAAACTAGGTTCTGATCCTGCATCGCCAGAGCATGAACCCATCCGTTCTGATCACTGTGAACTCCCCTACCTACCTGAAATGAATCATCCAAAGAACCGTCAGAATTGAGACGCGCAATCCCCATTCTCCATTTATTATTATATTTTTTGAATTTACCACCCACCACAATCTTTCCATCGGGCTGAATCAATATGGCTAGCACTTCATCATCGAAACCATTACCAGGATCAAAACTCTCATCCACTGACCCATCCAAATTAAAGCGAGCGATTCGATTACGTGAAACACCATTAGCCAAAGTAAATTGCCCTCCCACAATGGCTTTTCCATTGGACTGAATCACAATGGCTTTTCCTGTTCCATTCAGGCCTAGCCGAGGGTCAAAACTTAAATCTAATCCCCCTTCCACGCCATGCTGCCTGATGTTATGGAAAGTGGCATACGAACTCTTATGAAAGACTCCCCCTAAGTAGCCCTCCCACAGGGGAACATGCCACCGACTCAACGCAATACTATAAGGCGAACTAGGATTGAACCAATGAGCATAACCTTCTGGCCCATAAACCCGAGCATTAATTTTAATAACATCACTGGACCCTTTAAATGGATCTATTGGGCCAGCGTACAATTTTCCACGGACAGGCTCTCCCGAGCCATCATCACTTGGATCTGTCCCATCCGATGTATAATAAATTCTCCAACCTTGTGGTAAAGACCCCATCCCAACCACCGGAGCCATAGCAATCTTCTGATCTCCAACAAGTTCCCCACTTTCATTCACATTACCTGAAGGAGGGCCAAGTTCAATTTTATCTATTCCAATTGAGATTTCAGAAACATGCGAATCCGTAAGTATTCGTGGATTAAGAGATTTGGCCACCACCCTAACCTCAAACTCATTTCTTTTCCCCCAATCTTCGAGCGTATAACCCAGCTCAGTTCCAGCGAATCCACCAGAAAATTTTTGTTCTATACTATCCGTTGCCGTTACTGGATCTGCCCCATCAAATGACCATGCAATTTTAAAATTATCAGAGCTTTGATACCTATTTGGTATATCTCCAGAATTCAACAATGACACAAGTACCGGAGATCCGGCTAAAGAATTAGTCTTCGTAGTGACCATTTTCCCGCCCAGCTGTTCATAATTTATAGGGTTATGAAAAGCGCTCAGCCCAATCTCTAGCTGAACTGGCTCTGCATTATAGGCATTAAAAATCACTCCACTATCAGCCCATGAATCAGGCTCTAGGCTAGCCGCCATTGCCGCTATCCTATCGCCAGGACTAATTTCGAAATTTTGCCCAGAATAAAGGCTCCAATTATCCCCATCCAAACTATAAAAAATTCGTGAAGAACCTTCTGGATTTGGATTGCTAAGCGCTATTCTAAAAGCTTCAAAATTGTGAAGATCGTAATTTCCTCCAGCAAATGAAAATGATGGAGCGTTAAGATTAAGAGGGCCGTTGTAATGCGTAGATAAAGCTAGGGGCAGAGATTCTCCCTGCTCTAAATTAATCGGAATCACTAGATCACTCTTAATTTCTTTCTTATCATCATAATCCCAGACCCATTTACTTTCTTTGGCGAGTTTTAAGGTAGAAGCACGATCTTCCACTACAGGAGTGTCCCTAACCAACTCTTCATTTAAGCGAAAAGATTCAATTCCTAAATCACCACCCCTCTTGACTATGAATCTCTTAGTATACGCATCCCATAAGGCCCTTGGCTGTTTGGTTGAAGCTTCTGCCTTGGACTGCATAACGAGCTCCAGCCGAGAGTCTATCATTGACTCTCTAAGACCTATGATTTCTCTATGAGTGTTTTCAGAGGCGACGGATTTTAATTTTTTGATAATTTCTCGGGGTGGTAAATTTGCATCAAATTCGCCACCATGCGCTTCGTACACCCTCAACGATTTATTAATAACCGCTATATCTTGTTCGAGTTTTGTTGCTTTTGTTGCGGCCTTAATTTCTATAAACCCCACATATCCAACCGAAGCGATTCCAGAGATCACAGTGATCGCTAGCATAGATTCCAGTAGAGTGAACGCTTTCGAGAATGATTGTTTAAACATTTTCTGTATTGTTGCTTAGTTTTTGCTACTCCTTGCAACTTGTGGGTAATATTAATAGTATGGTAATTATAGTATAGCGCAATAATTAATTATGGTTTTTATAATTCGCTTGTGAATTAGCTAACCGAAATATTCACAACTAACTGGATATACGTGAGTTGCGCACTTATTGGCAGAAAATCGCAAACTACGTCAGTGCGGAAGGATATTCCCCTACTAGTATCAATGAATTTATAGATTTCTGGACGAAACTCTTATCCTCTTTGTATGTAACACCAAACCAATTACTAGAAGTTTGCAGAACCTCAACACTAGCATCACTTTCTTTAATCATAGAGTCGACAGCAAAAGGAATATAAAATTCTGACGTTAAATCTCCTAAATTCTCTTCTAGGAAACAGCTAAAAATCCTCTCTAAATGATCAAAAATAATTGGTGTAAATCCCCACATATTCATGGAGACAATCTCAGAACCTTCCAACATCAGACTTCCTCCATCCTCAGTCATGTTAACTGGCCCCTTCTCAGTTTTTACAATCTTCGTCAATTCCTTAACAGATTCTAATTGGCCTGAAGTATTAATAGAGCAAACCCCACGTGAAACACTTCCATTCTCGGACAATGTATTTCTTAGAGGGTAGCCCACCATACAATAGGTCTTCTTCTCATTTTTATCACTGATATTAGACAAATAATTCCATATCTGGGCATACGCATCCTTACCATAAAAATCATCCGCATTAATCACAGCAAATGGTTCATTGATCAGTTCAGATGCGGCTAATATCGCATGCCCCGTACCCCATGGCTTAATTCTTCCTTCTGGGACATTAAATCCATCAGGCAATTTATTAATATCCTGATAAGCATATTCAACTGCAATTTTATCAACAAATCTGCTGCCAATACTTTCCGTAAATTCCTCAGAAAATTCCTCTCTAATCACAAATACAACTTTACTAAACCCTGCTCTAATAGCATCAAAGACAGAATAATCTATGACTGTCTCACCATTCGGGCCCACAGGATCTAACTGTTTCAACCCCCCGTATCGACTGCCCATGCCTGCTGCTAAAACTAGAAGTGTAACTTGATTCATTAATAATTTTTTAGAAGTATTTAAATTATTTTTCTAAGAAGCAAAGTCAAGCACACTAGGACACTAAATAAGTAACAAAAACGCAATACTGGTAACGCTAATATAACTAAGCATTATTTAGTAAATCTATACATGAAAGAAGAATCTTTAGCAGAATCATGGAAGGAGTGGTTCCGTTTAAATGGAACTCGCTTACTCTTATTTGCTAGAGGCAAAACAAAATCAGAAGCGGATGCACAAGACGTTCTTCAAGACGCGATCCTCCGATTATGGAAATCATATTCTTCTCCAATAGATGGGCACTTTGACCCACCTCCTCTAGCATTAGCATACACGGCTCTCAGAAACGCTGCAATTGACCATGCAAGAAAAACTAATAGAAGAACACAAAGGGAACAAAAGTCTGACTTTGTAGTTAGAGAACGAGATCAAGTCCAGAACTGGTTTGAAACATCCACTCTAGAGCAGTCCGAACAAGCCCAAATAATAAAAGAGGCACTCCAACAAATTCCTGAAAAATTTCAAGAAGTACTCACCCTAAAGATTTGGGGCGAACTAACTTTTTCTGAGATAGCAGAGAATTTGAACATCCCAGCAAATACTGCCGCTTCTAGGTACAGATACGCTCTAGAATCATTGAGAAAAATTCTTAAACCAAATTCAATTTAATCGACGCTTTAATAGATAACCAAAGAAATGAAAACTGATCTCAAAGAAATCGAACAAAAACTTCATGCGCTGGAGCCTGCAAAATTACCAGATGCTGTGAACACTCGGATAGAAAAGATATTTGAGCGCAGTGATCCTGAGCAAACCCTTCAACTCACTGATAGGAAAATAATACTGTTCCCCAAATTGCAGAAGATTTCTGCCGTTGCTGCCTTACTCATTGCTTCTATTGGCGTATTTTTTGCCGTACTAAACAATAAGAATTCTAGCAATGAAACAACCTCATCCGAGATCACTGTAAATGGGCCCATAAAAAAGGATCAATTCGTTCCCACAAATGCAAAAAACGTATTTGAAGGGGTAAAAGACGAAGGATTGTTTTTATCGAAGGACAAAATACCTTATCACGGCGTTCGCTATCAGTTTCTAGATTCGTTTCTTTGGGAGAACGAAAAAGATGGCTCATCGATCGAGATGAAAGTTCCGAGCCAGCGCTTGTTTCTTGTGCCTATAAAGACTCATTAAGATCGGATCTGAATCATTAATTATTAATTTACTCAATTGACTCTATTAACATGAAAAACCACAATCAAAAAAGCATCGCTTACAAGTTCTCAATTCCCTTTACAGTTTTTGCAATTTTTTGGTTAAGCGCCTTGGCACAGGCAGAAAACATTGAAAAAGCATGGCTTGGTATTGCCACTTCAAAAATTGATGAAGTTGTGGCAACTCAATTAGACTTACCTGAAGGTGTCGGAGCAGCTGTTAAATTGGTCATTCCTGATAGCCCCGCAGAAAAATCAGGGATAAAAAAGCATGACATCATATTTGAAATCGATGGCATACCTGTTAAGTCCCCCGAACATTTAAGTGAACTCATAAGCTCACGCAAATCCGGAACAAATGCAGAACTTTCAGTTATCCAGCGAGGAGCAAAGAAAACCATTAACGTTAATTTCGTAAAGCGGCCCGACCACCTGAGAACAGAAGAAAAATTTGCCGACCTGGAAGGCTTGAATTTTGACATTTTCCCTTTAGATGCTGATCAGGACGTTCAACAGCAAATCCAAAAGTTCCAAGAACAGATGAGAAAACATCTAAAAGGGATGTTTGATCTACAAGGCTTTGATCAATTACCTGGAAAAGGTGAAATTTTTGGATCAAGTAGTCAGACAATGATGTTCAGTGACGATCAAGGAGTCATCGAAATTCGTAAGAACGGAGGTAAGACAAATGTCATTCTTAAGGACCTCAATGGAAAAATGATTTTCGAAGGGCCCGCCAACACTGATGATGAAAAAGAAAATTTGCCTCCAAGAGCAAAGAGTCAACTTGAGCGATTTAACGGTTCAGGGCTAAGTTTTGACGGCTTTAATTTTGAAAGCCCTGGACTCAAGATCCCAAAATTGAAACCAGGAAATAAAGTTAATCCAGACAATGAACCTATCCCTCCAGCCAAGAAAAACGGAAAAAAAATACAACTCTAATTGATCAAAGCTCATCATTATACCCTTGAGGAACATCGTTTTGCGTGTCTCTACTAGTCACTTTTCGTTTCGTACAAATCCGAGAGGTCTGATTCTGCCAATTCAATGTAAAAAGTTGCTAACTTTTCAGATAAAGTTTTAATTAATGCCTTTCCCTTATCTGGTGTTGCCTTTGACGGGTCCCCAGAGCCGGTATCATTAGTTGCCTTGAGCCAATCTCTTTGCGCCCATGCCCATCCTTCCCTAATGGCTTTGATTCGAGATCGGTTTATCGAACCATTGCCAGCCTCCTCAAGATCAGCAACAAGATGAGGCGCTATTCGCATCATTAGGCTTGTTTCTACTTCGTCTGCATGATCGCCAGGATCTTCAAATAGATCAGAAGGATTGAACATTCCAAACCAATCCACGGTACAAAGAAACACTTCAGGAAATCTAGCTTGGAGCTCCCTTAGTTGTTGGCGAAAATTATTTCCTCCGTGCCCATTTAAAACGATTAATTTTGAAATTCCTTGCTTCGATAAAGACCCAATCACGTCGGCCAGAACTGCCGTTTGGGTGGTAGGATTCATGTTAATGCAAAACGGAATATCTAACTGCCCTGTGTTCACTCCAAATGGAACGCAAGGAAGAACTCCTACCTTTGCGCCGGCATGCCACGCGATTCTGGCTGACTCTGCAGCCAAACAATTTAGCTGTATATTATCTGTCTCATACGGAAGATGGTAGTTATGTGCTTCGGTTGCTCCCCAAGGTAACACTGCAACTTCATATTTAACTGAACGGACATGTGCCCAGTTCGTTTCACCAATGATATAGGGCCTCGGTTTATTCATAGTGAATGATGGACTGAAAAATGGAAAATACCAGCGCTCCAATCGTTAAATTTAATAGCAATGCTTATACCATTACATGTTTTTTTGCAAACTTCAGACTCTCACCCTCTAATGAAGCATGAACCTCATCACCCTCCTTAATCTCACCATTTAATATTATTATGCTCATTGGATCTAAAACATACTTCTGAATAGCTCGCTTAAGTGGCCTAGCACCGTAAACAGGATCAAATCCTTCCGAGCCAAGAAATGACACCGCGTCACTGGCAAAATCAATTCCTATATTTTGTTTCTTTAACCGCTCTTCAACTAGATCCAATTGTAATCTAATTATCTTTGATAAATCATCTTGTGTAAGCCTATCAAAGATTATCTTCTCATCAATACGATTCAGAAATTCAGGTCTAAAAGATTCACTTAATACTTCATTCACTTTTGCTTCTCTTTGCTCAGGATTTTCCTCATTAAGTATTTCAAAACTGCCAAGGTTACTTGTCATAATTAGGACTGTGTTTCTGAAGTCCACTGTCCTTCCCTGACCATCTGTTATCCTTCCATCATCGAGCACTTGGAGTAGCACATTAAAGATGTCAGGATGAGCCTTTTCAACCTCGTCAAGAAGAACCACTGAGTAAGGGTTTCTCCGGACAACCTCACTCAATTGCCCGCCCTCTTCATATCCCACGTATCCTGGAGGAGCTCCTATCAATCGAGAAACGCTGTGTTTCTCCATATATTCACTCATATCAATTCGAGTCATGGATCCCTCATCGTCAAAAAGAAACTCAGCTAGTGCCTTACTCAATTCCGTCTTTCCTACGCCCGTCGGTCCGAGAAAGAGAAATGAACCAATGGGCCTACCTTCATCGCCAAGCCCAGCTCGTGCCCTACGAATCGCATTGGAAACAGATTTTACCGCGTTACTTTGACCTATCACTCTTTTTCCAAGACGAGACTCAATACTTAAGAGTTTTTCTTTCTCTCCTTCTTTGAGTCTATTGACAGGTATCCCCGTCCAAGCTGCAACTACCGAAGCTACGTCCTCTTCAGTCACTTCCTCCTTAAGTAATTTTGTTCCCTGACCCTGAATCTCATCAAGATTTCCCCCAAATGACTCCAATTCTGATTCTGCATTTGGCAGTGAACCGTATTGAATCTCACTTGCTTTAGAAAGATTACCTTCCCTCTGCGCGCGTTCTAATTGATTCTTTAAGACTTCAATTTGCGCCTGTAGGGAACGCGATTCATTAATAATTTTTTTCTCATTCTGCCACTGAGCTCTCAGTGCCACTGCTTTTTCTTTGACTTCAGCCATTTGTCTCTCGACACTCGATAGCCTTTGCACGCTCGCTTCATCATCTTCTTTCTCAAGGGCCTGCCTCTCCATTTCAAACTGAGTAATAGATCTTTCCAAATGATCAAGCTCCATGGGCATAGAATCCAACTCTATCTTTAGCCTAGAAGCCGCTTCATCGACCAAATCTACAGCCTTGTCTGGCAAGAATCGCTGAGTAATATATCTGTCAGATAGAGTCGCAGCCGCAATTAGTGCAGAATCTTTTATTCTCACACCATGATGAACTTCATAACGTTCCCTAAGACCCCTCAGAATAGCAATAGTATCCTCAATGCTCGGCTCTTCAACTCGGACCGGTTGAAATCGCCTTTCCAAAGCTGAATCTTTTTCGATGTATTCTCTATACTCTTCTAATGTAGTGGCTCCAATTGTATGAAGTTCGCCCCTAGCTAACTGAGGCTTTAGCAAATTAGATGCATCTACAGCTCCTTCAGAAGCCCCAGCACCCACAATCGTATGAAGCTCATCAATGAAAAGAACAACTTCCCCATCAGATTCTGTAATTTCCTTAAGAAAAGCTTTTAATCTCTCTTCGAATTCACCGCGGTACTTAGCGCCAGCTAGCATCCCTCCAAGGTCCATAGCAATGAGTCTTTTATTCTTTAATGAATCTGGAACGTCCCCAGCAACAATTCGCCGAGCGAGCCCTTCAACGATAGCCGTTTTACCAGTCCCTGGCTCCCCTATGAGGACAGGATTATTCTTAGTTCTTCTTGAAAGGACCTGCATGATTCTTCTAATCTCATCATCCCGACCAATGACAGGATCAATTTTGCCTTTCCTTGCCAATTGAGTAAGGTCTTGCCCGTACCTTTCCAAAGCCTGATATTTAGATTCAGGATCTTCATCCGTTACATTCTGACTACCACGAACGTCTGTTAACGCATCTAAAAAATTATTACGATTAATTCCTACTGTCTTTAAAATATCTTTTACAGGCCCCTTTACTGAAGTCATGGCTAACATGACATGCTCAACACTTAAATAATCATCGCCTAGCACACTTCTTTCTTTATCAGCTCCCTCCATTACTCTCTGCAAGTCTTCACTCATTGATGGAGAAATTGATTCACTTGTCACTCTGACTTGGTCTGATAGGGTTTTTAATGTTGATCTTTCTAATTCGACAATGTTATGGCCAAGCACCTCAATCATTGGCCGAGCAACACCTTCAGTTTGCTGTAAAATGCTAATAAATAAGTGCAATGCACTCACTTCAGGGTGCCGCTCTTTGACTGCCATCTCTTTTGAGGCAACTAAAGATTCCTGCATTTTTATCGTTAATTTATTCAAATTCATCGCTTTATATTATAGAACATAACACATTAGTGTTCACTAAAAAAGAGCAAAAGGAAATAATAGTAGTAAGTGGCTCTATTACAGTAAGTTAAAAAATATTCAGCAGTGAATTTTAGAGAATATATTACTCACTTAACTTAGTTCCATTCATTCATTCCTGCCAATCAGGTTTATTCGCATAAACTTCCTTATAATAGTCAATGTTCGAAAGATTTGATGCGGCTGCGTCATCAACTATGACTCTAACTTTCGGATGTAACTGCAAAACACTGGCAGGAACCATTGCACTCACGGGGCCCTCAAATGCCTTGGAAATAATTTCTGCCTTGCTCTCACCAAATGCAAAGAGGACCAGTGATGCGCTATCCATTATCGTACCTACTCCCATAGTAATACAATGACGCGGGACTTGACTAGGATTATCAAAAAACCTTGCATTATCCTCAATGGTTTTACCTGTTAGAGTCTTGATTCGAGTCCTAGATCCTAACGAAGATCCCGGTTCGTTAAATCCAATATGACCATCTGATCCAATCCCAAGGACTTGTAAGTCAATTCCACCACTAGATTTGATTGCCTGTTCATATTCCAAACACTCATTTTCAATATCCTCTGCCTCGCCATTAGGAATATGAGTAGAGCCAAGGCTTATATCAATTTTGTCAAATAGCTCTTCTTTCATAAAAAACTGATATGAACATGGATGATCTCCCGGAAGACCAATGTACTCGTCGAGATTAAAGGTAGTAATTTTGGAAAAACTAAGACCCTCATCTTTATGTATCTTAGCAAGTTCAGAATATAAAGGTATTGGCGTACTTCCCGTAGCCAATCCAAGGACTGCGTCGGATTTTCTTTTTATTAGATTAGCAATTATGCGCCCACCTATAGATGCACATTCTTCTGGCGTGGGGAGAATAACAATTTCCATGCTGTAGAAAAAATAAAATCTAAAAGTATTGACTCAAATTACTATGAACATCGTTACGAAATTTATCCAAATAATTCATAACGTATTCAATAAAATTGATGGAATCATCATTAATGACCGGGGTTAAGTCCATTGCAAACGTTAGCTGCTCTGCTTTATCTTTCCCTTCTGCATAAAAAAACGTAGCATTAGCATATCGCCTACCGACTGCTGCCCTATCATAACGCTTACCTCCTGTGATTTGGCTATCAAAAACTCCAACCAAAGCATTTGCAAGGTTCTCTCTTTGACTCACATCAAGAGCCACTTTGTCCTCATCGGGCATCCAATCCAAATCGCGCCAAACCTCACATCCTAAAATTTGTTCAGGACGTTCTTCAATTGGTAGCTCACGCATTGCACATATCGCAGCATAAAGAACTGCAATATGAGTATCGTGCTTGTCCACTGGATTATGAGTATAAACGATCCTTGGTTTGGTTTCTTTTAGAATAGATGAAATATCTTCTTTGAGCTTCAATGAACCTTGATCACTCATTATTTCGTCACTTGAATAACCGAGTTGTATCATAGCGCTGTATCTACCGACAAAAGCAGCTTGTTTCTGCTCTTCTTTACGAATTTTCGCCATTTCCTCATCACTGCAATCTGAATAGGGTCCGGCCCGTGAACTTCCTCTTCCATCTGTCGCCGTGACGCCAGTGAACCAATTCTTATTTAATTGTTCTCCATGCCCATAGCAATTCACTATTCCGTGATATGCCATGATTTCCAAATCATCCGAATGAGCGCCAATAGCAAGATGAGACGTGCGACTCAAAGCGTCATTTATAGGTACACCATCTGGTATCAAGATATCAGACGATTTATGATTAAATGATTCAATCAAATGATAGTGGAGTTAAGAAGGTTTTTATATGGAACTATTAATTAATTAATAAGTATAGTGACGAACCTTTTAATTCCAGCAAAACATTCACAAAGAATCCTAACCAATATTCTTTACTTTCTTTCTTTTATTTTTTTTGTTTTCTTTACCCAATCGATAAACTCTGAGCGTTGGCCGTTTTTATCCTCACCTAATGCATCTTTGGCAAGCTGAAGGACTAAATCATAAGTGGCCGATGAACCTTTCTCGCGATTTCCGAGCAATAACCCGTAACCTGCCACTGAGCTTGCAAATCGCATGTCCTCGCTTGCCTCTTCCCATGAAACTGTACTCTTGTGAGGAATGCTCGAAACGAGTGAACGAGATTCCTTTTTTTCTGGATCAGTATAATCAATTCTGACGGACACGAGTTCAGAATTTTCATTCCGCTTCGAGGGTTCAGAAAAATCAGTTCCATCTATAGGCACAATCTCATAAAGAGCCGTTACCGTTTGACCCTCCAAAATGATTTGATTTGGTAAAACATTCACATTGGATTTCTCGGCACTCTCTTCCCCAATTAGTCTGTACCCTGCAACCTTTTCAGGATTAAATTCAACAGCCATCCGAACTTCTCTAGCCAATCGCGTTTCTTTTACTTTGTTCTTTTGTGTGTCGGCTACACGAACTCCGATGTGAATGAGCCAACGCTCCTGATCCCAAGGACAATTAGCCACCTCCGCATTGACTGCAAAATCTTCACCCGGGTTCGGGTACTCATAATCATATTCAAACGCATTAATCAAAGATCCTATCTGAACATTTTCCGCATCTGGGAAATCCCCAGCTAACATGAATTCTCGCAAATGATCATAGGACTTTGAACTAACATTCGAAGGAAATACTGACCACCTCTGACCTTCCATCGCAGGATTCCTAAACGACTCACCATCAAGAAATACCAGACTATCAGATACTTCATTCAATGGCTTGGGCTGTCCATACCGATAAGTGACCGGAAATTTGATAGGGCCAACTCCAATTTGCCGCTGAACCCAGCTAAGCTTATCCCTGACATTTCCATTAGTGGCCTGCGGATCGAGAATGGTAATTGAAAGAGGATCTAGCGGCTTTTGAGCAATCTTTGATTTGGGACTAGTCCCTATCCGATCATTATTTAACAACACTACTGCCATTCCAATGACAAGCGCAGCCGCACTGATACTAATAATTACAGGAAAGCACTTCTTCCAAAGATTATTTTCCTCAGTCTCAACTTTCTTTTCATCCAAAGATTTTAATCCTTCAGCAAAGGAAAGAATCTTATCTGGTGAATTCCCAGTGATCGCCACTATTTCTGAATCCTCTAAAATATTTTCTCTTTGCTCAGGGGTCATTCGAAAAATCGGCTCCGAATCGTAAGCGTCTCGAATCATTGACGCATATTCTCTCGCCTCTCTCATGTCGCAAACTGAGTCCTCACATTTAGACAACTGACCCTCTAATGACGACACTTCGTCTCTATCAAGTTCATCTAGGATATACGCAGTTAATTTTGGATCGTCTTCAATATTCATGACTTATAATAATAAAAATAGATTCTGACTTCATTCTTCTTGCTTCATCGCCTCTCTTAATTTTTTGAATGCGCTATGCACAATGAACCCAACGTTACTAACAGTAATTTCTAACACCTCGCCGATCTCTTTATAACTTAGATCTGCTTGAAACTTCAAACGCATGACTTCGCGTTGTCGTTCGGGCAACTCTTCGATTGATGACAATAACTTTTTCAAATCAGAATTAAGCTTTGCTCTGTCCTCTTGCCGGGCCATCAATTGAGCAGGATCATCAGTCGATGATGGTAACGAATGAATCTCATCATCATCTAACCTCATCATTCTTTTTTCCTTCTTCAAAATATCATAGCATCGGTTCCTACAAACAGTAAAAAGCCAAGACTTTACCTTATCCTCAATGGCCTCAGGCGTTTGTGCATAGAGCCTAATAAACGTATCTTGAACCGCATCCCTGGACCGTTCAATGTCACCAAGTATACTGACCGCATACCTTGTGAGCGGCACCTCAAATTCAGAGAGTGCCCGTCGCAAAAGTACGGCTGATGGATCTATGACCCTTGGACTTGAAGACATTGGATTATTTTCTTTTATCTCTTTCAAAACGCTGATAAGCCTAGATTATTAGGCCGTAATAGAAAAAAAACTAACCAGAACTTGCCGTACTAATAATAAAGAACCTCATAAAATGCAGTGGCAACAGCTCTCTGATACATTATTATAGCAAAAAAACATCTTCACAGACAAATGCCCATATCAAATCTTAATTCTGATGAGTCTTTATTAAAACGACGGAAATTTTTCCGCAATGCAGGAACATTAGCAGGAGCCGCTTCTTTAAGTTTTCCCCATATCGCTCAATCTGCTCCCAATAAGAGCCCCCTAAAACTCGGATTGATAGGATGCGGGGGAAGAGGAACAGGGGCTGCCAACCAAGCACTATCAGCCGACAAAGATGTGAGTCTAACTACTGTTGCGGATGTGTTTGATGGGAATGCCAACGGTGCCATCAATAATCTAAAAAAACGCCACCCAGATCAGGTAGGTTCTCCAGAAAAATTCATTGGTGTAAATGCTTATAAAAAAGTAATCGCAGAATCGGACGTCGTCATCCTGACTACTCCCCCAGGATTTAGACCAATGATGCTTCGCGCGGCAGTCGAAGCAGGAAAGCACGTCTTTTGTGAAAAGCCAGTAGCCGTTGACGCTGCCGGCATTAGATCTGTTATTGAATCAGCAAAGATTGCAAAAGAAAAACAATTAACTTTGGTCTGTGGATTTTGTTGGCGCTACCACTATGCGCGCCGCGCTCTCTTTGAAAAAATCCACGGCGGCTCAATTGGTGAAGTAACAAATATGTTTGCTACTTATTACACTGGCCCAGTCAAACCAATGCCACCAGCTGCTCGCAGACCTGACGGGATTGGAGACGTGGCTTGGCAAGTACAGAACTGGTATAATTTTGGTTGGCTCTCTGGCGACAGCCTAGTCGAACAAGCAGTTCACAGTGTAGATAAGATTGGGTGGGCAACTGGTGACATTGATCCAATTAGTGCAGTCGCCACAGGTGGCAGACAAATCCCATCAGAAGGTGGTAACATATATGACCACTTCCACGTTGTTTACGAATACCCAAATAACGTCATTTGCCACCTAGGCTCTAGGCAACAAAGGGACTGCTACGGTGAAAATCATGACTATATTAATGGGACCAAAGGATCTGCTTTAATTGTCAGAGGCAATTGTATCATTAGAGGAAAAGAGAACTGGAGAGCGGACCCGGAGCTTAATAACGACATGTATCAGACTGAACATAACGAACTGTTTGAATCGATTCGCAAAGGATCAGCCAAGAATGATGGTGAATGGATGGCTCACAGCACCATGCTTGCTATATTGGGAAGAATGGCCGCTTACACTGGTCAAAAAGTGAAGTGGGAGGACGCCTTAAATTCGAAAGAAGATTTGGCTCCTGACGGACTCAAGTGGGAAGATGAGTTTGATCCTGGGGGAATTCCTAAACCGGGTCAGACTAAGCTCACCTAGATAAATTAATAACATTGCTAAAACCAGCCATGCTTCGGCAGGTAATCATTCTTATTCTCACTGCATCATTATGTGGAGCTAAAGTTAATTTTTCTGAAGAAATCCTTCCTATCCTTGAAAACCATTGCTTCAAGTGTCATCGAGAAGCCTATAAAAAATCTGATTATAAGTTAGAGACAAGAGCTTCAGCCATCGCGGACGGAATCATAGTCCCCGGTGACTCCAGTAAAAGCATCTTCATAGAACTCATCGAACTGGATAATTCAGATGATGACGTGATGCCACCTTCCAAAGAAAAACCTCTCACTAAAGAACAAAAGCAGCTTCTACGCGATTGGGTTGATGAAGGAGCAAATTGGCCTGAGGAAATTATCCTCAAAATGCCTGCGACCATTGATTTTAAAAGGGACATCAATCCCATACTTCAAAAATTAACTGAGCAGGAACGCGAAAAAATAAAATTATGGATAAAATCTGGTGCAGAATGGCCTCCAGAAAACAATCAAAAATCCATTGGTTTGACTAAGAGAATTCGAGAACTAATCATTTCTAATTCAAAAGAGAAGGAAGAACCAGAAATGAAGAGCTACTCTTCAACTATTCCGCAATCCGGAAGCACATATCATATGGTTGCCGTTCCTAGTGGCTCCTTTCATATGGGATCCTCTAAAAAAGAACCGAACCATAAACCCCATGAAGGACCCGTAAGAGAAGTTAAGATAGACGCTTTTTGGATCGGGAAATATGAAGTTAGCTGGAACGAATATGAAAAATTCATGATTGACGGCGGAAGGCGCAAAAAAAACGGCGCGAAGCAATTTCCAAGCCCCGATGATTCAGACATCGATCTGATCTCCCGACCAACGAAGCCTTATGTAGAAATGACATTCGGAATGGGCAAAGATGGTTACCCCGCCATCAGCATGACACAACATGCTGCTCTCCAATATTGCAAATGGCTCAGCTCTCAAACTGGCCACTTTTACCGACTCCCAACTGAGGCAGAATGGGAGTATGCATGCCGAGCAGGAACGAAAACAGCATACTCATTCGGTGACAGCGAAAAAGAACTCAATGACTATGCTTGGTTCATTGATAACGCAGATTTTAAATATCAAAAGGTAGGCAAAAAAAAGCCAAACCCATGGGGCATCCACGATATGCATGGTAACGTCGCAGAATGGACAATCGATATCTTTTCAAAGGAAGGATATGACCCGGAAAGGCTAGATAATCCATGGGCAAAAGGGAGGAACCTTTACCCTAGAGTTGCCCGAGGAGGATCATGGAATGACTTTCCCGAATCATTACGCAGTTCGGCTCGATTCCCTTCCACCAAATCATGGAAACTACAGGACCCGCAACTGCCTAAAAGTATATGGTACCTAACTGACGCCCAATGGTTAGGATTCCGAATTGTGCGCCCACTCATAGTCCCTTCAGCTGAACTGATGGAATCTATCTGGAACACCGGGGTCAACCATGACACCCTTGAATAACATTGCTCTAACGCTGTTTCTCATATTCAGCACCGGCACTGGATTAAAATCCAGTGAAGATAAAATTGAGAAATATTCATTCTCTAAAGCCTGCATGGGAACAACCTTTACGATTGTGACCTACAGTCCGTATTCTTATAGCGATACAGCAACCATCATTGAGCAGGCATATGTTTTGGCTGAAGAAATGAACAACGTTTTTTCCGATTATATGGCAGACAGTGAAGTAGGAAAATTTAATCGATCCGAACCCAATAGACCTCAAGCCGCAAGCCCTTACTTATTAGAGTTGTTGAAGATATCCAGAAAAATAAGCATTAGCACAAAAGGCAGTTTCGATCCGACTTGTGGATCACTCAGTAAATTGTGGAGACTATCAAAACGTACCAACAAATTACCTTCATCCGAAAAACTTAGAATAGCAAAAAACGCATGTGGATTTTCAAACTTAAAAATAGACCATAAATCCGCACTCATCACCAAACTAAACTCCCTCACTCGTCTCGATTTCGGAGGCATTGCAAAAGGTTATACTGCTGACAAAATGCTGAAACTACTAAAGAATAAAGGCCTAAAATCATCCTGCATATCCGCAGGGGGCGATATTGTGACTGGCGAAGCTCCTCCCGGAAAAGACAGCTGGGAAGTTCAAATAGTCCCCTACCGCGATAAGAGCGTGAAGCCCATAACCATAAGAGTTACAAATGCCGCAGTGTCCACTTCAGGAAACACCGAACAAACCATCAAAATTAAAAACCAGCGTTACTCTCATATTCTTGATCCTACCAGTGGGCTCGGATTAATTCATAACAATGCCGCCACAGTCATTGCACCTTCAGGAGCTCAGAGTGATCCATTAGCTACTGCACTTTGCGTTGAAGGAAAAGATACGCTCACAATAATAAATAAATCCCCCCAATTTGAAGCGATGCTTTTCAACAGAAGAGACAAACTGATAGAAAAGATCTTCAGTGCAGACTTCAATAAATTTGTAGACTAATTGGTACTTAGTGTAGCAATTCATTAATCTTTCATTTAAAATAGATTAGGCAGGATAGAAAATGAAGATGACCACACTAATAAATAAGAAAGCATTGGTCTTCTTCCCTTTAATTTTTCTTATATCAGATAAAGGAGAAGGAAATGAAATCTTACATGCCTCACGCTCTCCCGGCGGATTAGTACAACTCCACTTTCCATTAAGTTCAGACGAGTACGCAGTACTGCACCGAGATGACGAACTGACAGGGATTAAAAGAGCAATCAACATTGTCCGAGGAAATGGAAAGATTGCAATCCTAAGGGACCCCGCTCCCATTCCAAAGAACGGATTCCTGAGAATTCAAATACACAAAAACTTCCAACAAATAGATACGGACGGTGATGGATTATCTGATCTGACAGAAATGAACTCCCAGGGATTAATGAACCCACTCAATCCGGCTCCTGTCATCGGATCATCCATGGGCAGGATCAACATCCCTGACAAGCAAACCTATGAGTCTCTCTCTCACCGAGACAACTTCCCAGGATCCGCAAACATCAGCGAAGTCAAATTCGTTATTTATGATATACACACTCAGTCACCGAAACTCTATTTCGCAAACAGTAGCCGTTACCAGTACCATTACACTTTCAGCCGAGACGCAGTAAATAGATACAGTAGTAACTCATTATTTAATAGCCACACATATTTCACTAACTCAAGACGGCGGAACGCTGCCGGTAGCATCATATATCACCCAAACTATATGAATCCTTCCGGACAGACGGGAATTTATACTGTCGAATTTTGGCCCTCAGACCCTGTCGCTTTCAGATTCGTTGAGACTTCATTTGAAATGATTGCCTCTTCAATGCCCTTCCTTGACGGGCAAATAGCATATCATCCATCAAGCGAAACCCAGAAAAGCCTTTACCAGTCAGAAATAAATCAATACAAAAAATCTCATATTGCCGTCATAGACTCTGAAGACTTATTCGGCAATTCAACTTATAGCGCTTTGAATACTGGGGAATGTTTTGGGACACTGAGACTCATCACAGGAACACAAACCATGTCATCAAGAGACATAGTCATACTACGCAATATACCTAACGACATAACTCACGTCGCAGGAATTATAACTGAACAAAACCAAACTCCACTTTCACATATCAATCTTAAGGCTAAGCAAAATGGAACTCCCAATGCATAT
>SHBV01000003.1 GCA_004211885.1 Verrucomicrobiaceae bacterium | reverse complement strand
AGGAGAACGCCCAGAAGGTGGTCGCCCTAAAGGAGAACGCCCAGAAGGTGGTCGCCCTAAAGGAGAACGCCCAGAAGGTGGTCGCCCTAAAGGAGAACGCCCAGAAGGTGGTCGCTCTAAAGGAAAGCGCCCAGAAGGCGGTCGTCCTAAAGGCCCTCGCAAGCCTGCTGAATAAATTTAAGCAGACTTTAAACCTCTAGAAAATTCCTAGAAGGTAATCTGGCCCCGAGGACTTGATGGTCCTCGGGGCTTTTGCTATAGATAATCGCTCTCGAAACTACTCAGAATTACTCTTTGCTTGGGTAATGGCCTTTGCTTTTTTAACTAACTCAACGAATTCTTTACGAAGGCCATTCTTATCATCGCCTATCCCCTCAGATGCCAATTCGAGTAGCAAATCATAATTGACCTGACCACCAAACTTGGAATTTCTCAACAACATTCCAAATCCTGCAACTGACGAAGCGAACCGAAAGTCTTTACTAGCGTTTTCCCATCCCTTGCCTGAATCAGTGAGTGGCACAGAAAATTCTGTCGCTTCATCTTTGATGTCAGCTTCAGGATCTTTGTACCGCAAAAACACAGTAAGCAGTTCTTCACTCTCGACAATATCTGACCGCTCACCTTCATCTGACTTCTTGGCTGACTTTCTATACTTTGACTTTACTGCCACTTCCCCCTCTTCATTAGCAGATCCGGCTGGAACTATCTCGTAAAGGGCAGTCACTGCATGACCGGCTCCAATTTCTCCTGCATCTTTTGTGTCATCACGGAATTCTTCAGCTCTCATTCTGCGGTTAGCATAACCAATGAGCCTATAGCTTTTGACCTTCCTAGGATTAAAATCTACCTGAATCTTAACATCCTTAGCCACAGTAACTAGAGTCGCACTCATCTTATCGACGAGGACTCTTCTTCCCTCCTTAATGGAGTCAATATAGTAATATTCCCCATTACCATTATTGGCAATCTGCTCGAGCCGAGCATCCTTGATATTACCCTCACCAAAACCAAGCGCGGTAAGAAAGATCTTCTCTTTCTGCGCACGTCTTTTAACTAATTCAATTAATTTACTACTATCAGAAATTCCAACATTGAAGTCGCCGTCCGTTGCAATAATTACACGATTCGTTCCACCCTCGATGTAATTCTTTGAAACGAGGTCATACGCAACACGAATTCCCCCTTCACCATTCGTTCCACCGCCGCTCCTGAGTCCGTTAATGACCTCAATCATCTTATCTCTCTGATCACCGTGCAGAGGATCCAGCTCTACTCCTGCTCCACCAGCATAGGTGACAATTCCTATACGGTCATCTTCAGTCAAATTCTCGACCAATGATACGAGGGACTTTTTCAAGAGGGGTAATTTCTCCTTATTGCCCATGGATCCAGAGCAGTCGATCAAAAACACGAGGTTAGATGGTGGCCTCTTGTCCAGTTTCATTTCCTTGGCCTTCAAGCCTATCCTCACGAGCCGATTACCAGCTTTCCAGGGAACTGAAGAAGTTTCAAGGTGCACTGAAAAAGGATGCTTATCACCTGAAAAAGCATAATCATAATCGAAGTAATTGATCAATTCCTCAACACGAACAGCATCAGCCGGAGGGAGCTGCCCGCGGCGGCCGATATAACGACGAACATTCGAATAACTCGCCGTATCAACATCTATCGCAAAAGTAGATAAGGGCCGTTCAATAGTTGGAAAAAAAGGAGTATCATAATAAACTTGGTACTGCTCACCATTAATTTCCTCCAATCCATCTCTGACCGCCTCCTCATCGGGAACTAAAGACAAATCTTCGTTTTCTTTAATTTTATTGAGAGTTCTTCTGTCGGAACCTCGCAATTCCAGACCCAATTTCTGAGCTTCTGGCGATCTCGCACTAGCCGCGATCGTCTTAGCTCTCAGCTTAGACTTACTGATCTGCTTTCGTCTTATACCTTCAACACTGGCCAATTCATCAACTTCCTGTTGGGCAAAGGAAGCATCAGCTACAGCACCTAAACCAGAAAGAAAAGATGGATTTGCACTTTGAGACTTCGCAAGGTTCGAAGACGGCTTATTTTTTCTCTCTATTTGTTTTATTTGTTCAAATTTGGATGCTTCTTTTACTTTTGCCTTTTCCGTTACCTCTGCAAAATCCAAATCTGACTCTTTAATAGAACCCTTCTTGGAGTCTTCCTTTGAATCTAGTGGAACTGGTCCAGTAGGATCCACAGCTCTGCTATAAACTTGTTGACTCACCCCATCTAAATCCTCTTGTAGCCCTTGCTTTACTGACTTTAGGCCAACTATTCCCATTCCAACAAAACAAGCAGCAGCAGCAGTGACACCCAACCACCTGTTAACCTTACTAAAAGTGCCAGGACCTGGGTCCAAAATAACGTCCTCCTCATTACTGAAAAGTATTTGTTTTTGCTCTTCGGACAGCTCCTTTTTAGGAGCCTCATCAAATTCTTCCTTGATAGTCGTTATCGCATCTCTAATGGCCTCCACTTCTGACTTCGCTTCGGGACAGTCCTGAAGGACCTTCTCAAAATCATCGACCTCACTCGGGTCAAGCTCACCAAGTGCATAAGCAGTGAGTCTCGGATCTTCTGAATCAATTTTCATTTCTAATATTTCCTTTCTATAAAATCATTTAGTAAACTTTTTCATTCCTTCTACGCGACCTGATCAGATAAAAGACCCCTCAATCGCTTGATGCCTGCATGAATAAGAAAGCCGACATTACTCACACTTAATTGAGTGACCTGGCTTATCTCCTTATAACTCATGTCCCCTTCGAATTTCAGACGTATTACTTCACGTTGATTTTCTGGTAACCGGTCCAGGAACTTAATAACATTACTGTGCTCATCTGCCCGTTCGGCAGCTCGTGACGGGTCATCCGCAACATCTCGAATGACTGTTAATTGATCATCTTCTACATTAACCATACGTTTTTCCTTTCTTAGAATGTCAAAACAACGGTTCCGGCAGACCGTGAAAAGCCATGCCTTGAGGGATTCTTTCACCTTTTCAGGGTCCTGCTCATAAAGTTTTATAAATGTGTCCTGGACCACATCCTTGGCGCGGCCCTCATCCTTAACGATACTTGCCGCATAACCAATCAAAGCTGACTCAAACTCTATGAGAGCTCTATGAACAAGTTCTTCTCGCTCATCCGTTGTATTTTTATCTAACATTAATTTGTTACATCATAGACAACGATCGAAGGGACAATACCCTTAGAAAAAAATCAAAAAAATTGTAATTCTCTCTATTATGATCACTTTTTTAGGGAATTTTACCAATTATTAACTGAATTTATCTCCCACAATAATCAGAAAAACTAAATAATTGTTACCATTACTATTTCTATTTATACCTATTCCTGAAACTAATTCGGCAAAAAACTTTGTGCGTTATTCCATTAATTCAAAGGACAATTAACCTAAACAACATTCTTATGCTTTATCCATTCATCAAGGCCCTACTCATATTGATCGCATCATCATTGCCTCTTGCATTGAGCAGAGCTGATGAACGTCCAAATATTATAATAATCCTCTGTGATGATCTTGGATATGGAGATCTTTCCTGTTATGGAAATACAGTCATCAGAACTCCAAACATCGATCAGTTAGCCTCTGAAGGGATACGTTTTACCAGTTTCTATTCATCTTCCCCAGTATGTTCGCCGTCACGCGTTGGATTAATGACTGGTAGAACACCTGACCGGGCAGGAGTCTATGATTGGATCCCTAAAGGAAACCGAATGCATATGAGTAAAAACGAATTCACTATGCCAGTCATGCTGAAAAAAACCGGATACGCAACATGCATGTCGGGAAAGTGGCACTGTAATGGACTATTTAATCAAATAAACCAACCTCAACCCGGTGACTTCGGATTTGATCATTGGTTCGCAACCCAAAACAACGCGGCCCCGAGCCATGAGGATCCGGAAAATTTTGTCCGTAATGGGAAAAGTGTAGGTATGAGTAAAGGTTTCAGCTGCCAAATCGTTGCACAAGAATCTGTGAACTGGATAACCGGACACGTGAAGAAGAATCCAGACCAACCTTTCTTCTCTTATGTAGCATTCCATGAACCCCATGAACCGATAGCCTCGCCCAAGAATCTGATTAATAATTACCCTAACGCAAAGAAAAGGGGAGAGGCTCTATATTATGCAAATGTAGAAAACATGGACTCTGCAGTCGGTCAGATAACACGTTGCCTGGATCGCCTAAATATCACAAAAAACACACTCGTGATATTTTCCTCAGACAATGGCCCTGAAACTCTTAACAGATACCGTAGCGCATGGCGCTCTCATGGAAGTCCTGGACCTCTGCGGGGAATGAAACTACACACTCACGAAGCCGGTATACGAGTTGCAGGGATAATGCGCTGGCCAATTCAGATCAAAGCTAAACAAGTAAGTGATGCACCTGTAAGCGCACTGGATCTTTTACCTACCTTTGCTAGCCTAGCTGCAGGTGAAATCCCAATTGACCTCAAGCTTGACGGAGCTGACATAGTCAATGCATTTGGAGGATCCTCAGTGCAGCGAAAACAGCCGCTGTTCTGGTGTTACTATTCGTCTTTGAACAAAGCTAAGATTGCCATCAGAGACGGCGAATGGAAATTGCTAGCAAGCTTAAAATCTAGTGACGGAAAAAATATCAAGGCAAGATCCATAACAGAAGCAAATCGTTCATCCCTTCATAAGGCGCAGTTAGGGGATTTTGAACTCTATAAAATATCTAAAGATATCAGCGAAAAAAATAATCTTTCTGATAAATATCCTAAAGAATTAAATTCAATGGCAAAAAAAATGAAATCAATTTACAAGGATGTCGTTCAGGATGCCAAGACATGGCAATGAATATTATCTGCTCATCATTCACGTCCGTTCCACTCTACACATTCTGCATAACTGATCCCAGTTCCGCCGAATATATTCAGAGCAGAACCGACGGTCACATCCAAGCAACCAGAACTAATTTCATCGATAGCACGCAAGTCCTCAATGGATCTCACTCCACCGGCATAGGTCAGGGGAATCTTTCCCCAACTTCCTAATAGTTTAACGAGGCCTGTGTCTATGCCGTCGCACTTCCCTTCAACATCAGCAGCGTGAATAAGAAATTCTGCACAACTGTCAGATAACTTATCTAGTGTCTCATGATTAATAGGAAGGTCAGTCATTGTTTGCCAACGATCTTTTGCAACTTTCCATCCTCCCTCAGGGCAAACTCGGCAACTAAGATCAATTACCAACCGGTCTTTACCTACTGACTTAACCAGTGCTGATAATCTTTCATTAGAAAAGATTTTTCCTTCAAAAATGTATGAAGTCACAATCACATGACTAGCACCGCAATCAAGCCAGCGAGCTGCATTATCCGGAGCAATCCCCCCACCTAATTGAAGTCCATGCGGATACTCCTTCAGGGCACCAGTCGCTGAGTCTTCATTACCGGAACCAAGCATAATGACATGGCCACCGACAAGATTATCACCGCGATACATTTGAGCATAGTATCTTGAGTCCCGTTCACTAACAAAATTTTCTATTGGCGACTGCCCATTCTGCTCGGCAAAGGTTCCTCCAATGACCTGCTTAACAAGTCCATCATGAAGATCAATGCATGGGCGAAACTGAGTCATGTAAGTGTATCAAGCGATGTGGAAGCCTCGCTGTCAACCGAATATCAATGAAGTGGACAAACTCATTTAATTCCAGCATCTTTAATTTCTATATGAAAGGATCTAATATTTTATGTTCGGCACTCATTGGTGGTGGAGTTTTAGGTGCAGTTTTATATTTTCTTTTTTCTAATCAATCCTCAGACAAATCTAAAATCAGTAAACGGATTGAGGTTAATGATCCCTCAGTAGAGATTGTCAATGATGCTATAGAAGAAATGGTTCTGATACCTGGTGGATCATTTATGATGGGAACGAGTCTCGATCCCAAAGAACAACCCGTCAGGAGTGGAGCAGAGGAACATCCTCCCCACCGAGTCATTCTCAAACCCTTCTACATGGACAAAACTGAAGTGACTAACCTTCAGTTCCAAAAGTTTGTGAATGAGACTGGCTATAAAACTCAGGCAGAAAGACCCTTCAATCAGAAAGATTACCCAAACGCAAAGCCAGAAGATCTACTCCCTGCCGCCTTCGTAATGGCGCCTCCAAAAAACAATATTGATATAAAGACTGCTTCGCATTGGACTTGGTGGAAACTGGTTAATGGAGCAGACTGGCAACATCCTGAGGGGCCAGAATCAAATCTTGAAGGCCGGTGGAATCACCCAGTAGTCAACCTGGCCTATGAAGATGCTCTCAGATACGCAAAGTGGGCGGGTAAAAGATTGCCGACCGAGGCTGAGTGGGAATATGCAGCACGTGGAGGGCTCAAAGAAAAATTATATCCTTGGGGCAACGAATTATCACCGAAAGGAAAAATAATGGCTAACATCTGGCAAGGTGATTTTCCAAACAAAAACACAAATGAAGACGGCCACATGATAAGCTCTCCAGTAAAATCATTCCCCCCTAACGGCTACGGCTTATTTGATATGGCGGGCAATGTATGGGAAATGGTCGCCGATCAATATGAGAGAGGCTACTATGCACGAAGCCCAATAGAATCACCTAAAGGAGGAATAGGTCAATCAATTGTCAAAAAAGGAGAAGGCCCTATTGTTTTCCAAAGAATCATCCGCGGAGGATCTTTTCTGTGCAACGAAGGCTATTGCACCGGGTACAGGGTCGCCGCCCGACAACTCAGTGATGACATCAGTGCTTCATATCATACCGGATTCCGTTGCGTTCTTGATGTAGAATGAAGCCATTGGTTCAAGCAACACAAAAGTAATCAACCCCTTCAAAAAATCCTGAACTATTAGCCAATTCACGAATAATTTCACGGGCTCCTGGTCGCGCCACTGCACTGATAAGCATTGAAGATCCCGCCCTTAAAGATGAATAATCAAACACTTCGGCACCATGAATAAATTTTCCTATTCTCCGTTCATTTACCTCATAAAATCGATTCACTGAAATTCCCTCAGAAATAAGATCATTAGCAATTCTCTTTCCTATGGGGCCTGCTCCAGCAATATCAACACCTCTATCAACTGCCAATTTTAACTTAGAAATATAATGGGCCTTGGCTTGGGAAAATTTGGCTAAAGAATATCGGTCAGAGCTTCTCGTCAACCGAGTCAACGAATCATGCCAGTCTAAAAGAACTTCAGGAATATTTATCAACTTCATTTTCTTATCCAACAAACGAAGCCAAAGATCATAATCTTCAGCCCACTCAGGATTGGAAAATCCGCCTACCTTATCCAAAGCAGAAGAACGGACCATGCTTGATGGATTGGCGATCGGACTATCGATGAACCTCTGGGATGCGAGAGACTCATAATCATTTAACCCGTTCAGCCAAGAAACATATGCGGAAAAGCCTCTACCAGGGTCAGTCTTTGGTGCATTCACTAACCGGACCGAAGTCCCGCACCCTGAAAGGGATCGGTTCGCATCTAGGAATTCCACCTGTTTCCTTATTCTTTCAGGATGCGATATATCATCAGCATCCATTCTAGCAATGAATGATCCACTGGCCATTCTCCTCCCCTCCTCTATAGCAATGGATACACCAGAATTTTCATTGAACTGAATGAAAGAGACACGCCTATCTTTATTCAAAATATCATTAGAAATTTCTGCACTCTTATCCGTTGATCCATCATCAATAATAATTAACTCCAGATCTTTGTACGTCTGATCCAGGCAACTTTTTGCCGCACGGTATAGGGTCTTATCTGCATTATATACAGGAAGTATCACTGAAACTCTCGGCATAATATCAATTACTCAAAGCACGAGATTGCACTGTAATCTCATCACCATTTCTGTGCAGATCAATTATGAGAGGAGAACAGCACACCTCGCAGTCATAATCAAGTTCCGCCGGTATTTCTGAGACAGGAGGAGAAACAATTTCAAAAACTTCAAAACAAGTCGGACATAGTATTTTAATCAATTCCATTACTAATAAGAAAAATCAGGGAAGTTCATTTTTTTCCTTTTTCTTTTATATTCAGAATTCGGGAGAAGTACATAATGCGGGTTCATATCTTTATTCAAAAAAGATATAATACGCTCTAAATCAATTAATTTCATTGCAGTGCATCCAGAAGTTTTTCTTCCAGGCCCCCTTTTAACATGAAAAAATATTGCACTACCGTACCCTGATTTCGGAGGGTCACTGTTGTGCCTAATTTCAATGAGCCATTTGTACGCCGGGTCACCTAGCCTCATCCGCTGAGATTGAAACCAAATAGGTTCTTTTTCATTAGAACCTATTCTGACATGCTTATTATAAAAAGGGTTCTTGGGATCATCTACCCAGGCGTCTAATTTAGTTATTCTATGATAAGGATACTCAGATTTAATAGGCAATGATTCAGATTCGCCATAAATCTTACCAATCTTAAAAATTCCTGCAGGAGTACATCCGTCACCTTCTTTCTTTATTTTTTTTCCTGTTTCCACAAGCACTCCCCTACCCCACGCAAGGCCCTTAGAACCCAGCATAACAGGCACTGCCTTATCCCATTTAGGCTTCCATGCCTTACGACCCTCACGATCAAAACACATTAATTTACCTTCACAACTGTCCCATCCATTTGTGACAACAACAACAAGCTGCTCAACACCCTTCAGTATATTCTTGCGTGGAATCAATCCACCTTCTGCATCAGAAAGATCAGTCAATCCCACTAAAAGGGAAACATAAATCAACCGTATCATTTAATTTATAGATATTATCGAAGACCTTGAAGCAATTTTGCATGAATTCCTCCAAAACCTCCGTTACTAAGCACAATAACCACATCGTTAGGCTCAGTGAGTGGTATTAATTTTTCTACTATTTCATCAGAATCTGAACCCCGAAAAGCTATCTTACCTTTTGTTTTTAGTCCTTTAATTACTACTTCAACATTGAGTAATTCGCCTGAAGGAACTTTTTCTGGATCGGGAACTTCACTAATGAAAATACCATCTGCTTTTGAAAGGGCGGATTCTAACTGATCCTGCATCAAATTGCGCCGACTAGTATTGGAACGCGGCTCAAAAAGAGCCCAAATTCGAGAACCTTCATACCTTTGACGAATAGCATCAATCGTCGATCCAATCGCAGTCGGATGATGCCCAAAATCATCAATAATCTTAACTCCTGATTCCTCTCCCCTGAACTCCTGTCTGCGAGCAACTCCAGAAAAATTAGCAAGGGCTTCTGCAATCTCGGATTCCTCTAACCCAACAAACAATGAAGCACTCACCGCCATGGCTGCATTACGAACGTTAAACTCACCATGCATAGGAACCTCATATTTAAAACCATTTAGAGTAAAAGAAGACGAACTTGAACAAAAGATCATGTTTTGTATACGATGTTCGCATGCATCATTAACTCCAACTTTGATGACTGAGGCGGGACACTCAACAGTAACATCAATAGCATTTGAATCATCTCCATTAACAAAAACAATACCGTTCCTTGGAACAATGTTTAACATTCTTTTAAAGCTCAATTTGATATCATCTATGTCCTTAAAAATATCGGCATGATCAAACTCAATATTATTTACAATAACAACTTCAGGTAGGTAATGAATGAACTTTGAACGCTTATCAAAAAATGCAGTGTCATATTCATCACCTTCAAGCACAAAAAAATCAGAATCAGTGAACTTACCCCCTTGCCCAAGATCCAGAGGAATTCCTCCAATCATATGGCTAGGGTCATGCCCATTAAATTTTAGGATATGAGCCACCATAGAAGATGTAGTTGTCTTGCCATGCGTTCCTGTCGCGACAATGTTTCTTTTACCCTTAAGAAACTCATCCTTGAGTAATGCCGGAAGTGAAGTATAGGCAATTTTCCGATCAAGGACCTCTTCTAATTGAGCATTGCCACGGCTCATGGCATTGCCAATTATAACTAAACTGACTCCATCAGGAATATTATCAGGACCATTACCACTAGTTATAACAATGCCTTTATCTGCAAGAAAATCAGACATTGGCGGATAAACATTCAAATCTGATCCGGTAACCGTATATCCACGATCCTTCATGGCCGCAGCAACTGCTCCCATGGCAGTACCACAAATTCCTATGAAATGAAAATGACGATGACTTTGGTCAGTTGGCACCATTCTTAATATTCCACTAGCATCAGTCTGAAAGTCAAACTTGCAAATGCTATCATTATTTCCTGAGGTCACTTTTGTGCATATCAATAGTATTCATGAGCATATACCATTCACAACTAAGAACGAATCAACGATTCTAAGCATTTTAGATCAGAGCAATTGGGGATGATACGGCCCGACTGCTATATTCCCATGGAGATAATTATTTTGAAAATTATGATCCGGTTTCTTTTTTATCAACCAGCATTACCCTGAGAGGAATTCTTGTAAGCATATTACCATCTGCAGTCACATCTATTGAAAACTGGCCAATGCTGTCAAAGTGAAGACGCTGAATGTTAATTACAAGATTACGGGTAAGGAAATATGCATCCTGCGGAAGCTGCACAGTTATCCTTGATTGGATAGATGGCATCTTGGGCTTGCCATCATCATCTATGAAATTAATTGAAATTTCATGATCACCTTCATCTCCTGGTTTAAAACAAATTCTAAGAGCTATTGCGCACTGAGGGTGAACTACCGGCAAGTGAGTTGAACAAATTGTATCAAAGGTTCCAATGATACAAAGCTTGTGATTGTAGTCATGTGCTGAATCACACAGCGTAGCAACTTGAACTTCCATAGACTTTAACTAAAATAATTAGTAGCTTATCTTTTCTTTCTGAAGGGGTTAAATATTCTTCGAAAAGGACTTTCAGATCCCGTCGATTGACTTTCCTCAACCTGTAGGTCTTCCTCAGACTTTGGTAATTCAAAAGAAGAAGCGACTGCCGTTTTAGAATACTCATCTAATTCACCTCTCTCACTTTTCAACTTGTAAAGAGCATTGAAAAATTCACCAACCATCGGAGCCGCTTTATTACTACCCGAAATTTCTTCGCCAGGATTCCCTTCGCATATCGCAGCAAAAGCAAATCTGGGATCCTCTGCAGGTGCAAATCCTGCGAACCAAGAAATTAACAAATCTTCTCCATTTTGAACCCACTGACCTGTCCCTGTCTTCCCTGCCATAGTAACATAATCGTTTCTTGCTCTCTTAGCAGTTCCTGCACTGGCATTAACAACATCAATCATTCCTTGGCGAACCAATCCTAAATTATTTAAGTCTAAATTTAACGCATTTCGCTCTTCAGGATCGAAGGACTCCGTTATATTATTATTCAGATCTTGAACTTGTAAAACAAGCCTAGGCTTAGGTACAGAATAGCCGTTACCTACTCCGGCCATCATTTGAGCTACCTGTATCGGGGTTGCAAGGACATAGCCTTGACCAATTGAAGCATGGGCAACGTATCCACCAGTGAATGCATGGCTATACTTTTCGCGCAAAATAGCATCTGTTGGAATAAACCCATCCTCTTCAGCATTTAAAGGAATGCCTGTCTTCGCTCCGAACCCAAACCGATGAGCCATTGAAGCAATATTATCTCCTCCAGACTCTCCTCCGACCATATAAAACCATGTATTACAGGAACGCATGATGGCATTCATAACATTAAGCTTTCCTTCTTTTTTCTTACTCCAATTACGAAATATTTTATCTCCAATCTGAACTGATTTAGGGCAATCAATGAGGGTGTCCTGATCTACCGTTCCGCCTTCCAAAGCGGCAAGGGCTACAGAGATTTTAAATGTGGAAGCGGGAGGATATTGCCCCCTGAAAGCTCTGGGGAAAAGGGGTAAATTAGGATCCTGCTGAAGGGCCTTGAATTGTTTACTACTAATCGAAGGAACCCAAACATTAATGTCGTAGGTCGGCCTTGAGGCCATGGCATAAACGTCACCAGTATGACAATCCATTACAACGAAAGCTCCCCTCTCTGTATGACTCTCCAGAGCCTTCTCCGCAAGACTCTGCATTTCAAGATCAATACTGGTGACTACATTATTCCCAGGAATGGGCCGAGCAACCATCTCCTCGGCCAGCTTCACCCCATTCGTATCAAATAGATAGTTTATTCTTCCAGCCGAACCTTGAAGGTGCTCATCGAAAGTCATTTCTAATCCTTCTCTTCCCTCCGTAATCGGCCAAAGCAATTCACCAGGAGCAACGGGCCCGGTAGGTGCCTTAGCTTTTTTACCAACGTAGCCAATCAAGTGGCATGCCAATCCATGACCCGGATAATAGCGTTGATATGTTGGAAAGAGCTCCAATCCAGATTTAGGATTTTTTTCAAACGCTTTTTTATCTTCATCCGTCAACATCGCAGAAAAAGGTAAAGGCAACCATCTCCTGTCTTTGTAATGGTTTAGGATGCGCTCATTCGATAAAGATAAATCACGCCTCAGCAAAGATGAAACAAAATCAATGCGCTCATTAGCATAATTGATTATATTCTCGTCTCTTCGATCTTCAAGATAAGGAAACTTTAGCGCAACAAAAAAGCCTAACTTGTTTTGGGCAAGAGCTTCTCCATTCCTATCCGTTATCTGACCCCTTGGCGCAGGAACTTTCAACGTAAGAGTCCGTGCTTCTGTTTTGGTTTCCCATGCAGCTTTGATGTTAGATTTTTTCTTATCACCATCAGGAAAATCTAGATCATTGATGGGAGGTAGCGGTGGCAGCTCAAATTTCTTTGGAGGAGCTTTCTTTTCCTTCTCTTTCTCATTCCCCTGATCATCATCATTCTTAACATTATTATTTTCTACCTCTTCATTGTCTTTATTCACAGGCAATGCTCTCAAAGGCTTCACCTCCACCTCAGGATCACTAGGCACAAGAGGTAATGCTCGGAGGGCTTTCCTATTTACATCAGCATCCTTATTTGTTGATGATTTAACAGGCAAAGCTTTTGGTATGGCTTTTGGTTTCGGAGCAGAGGAACCAGAAGAAATTGTTGGATTCTCCTCTGCCCATAACAAAAAGGAAGAGATGGAAACAAAAATTATTAAGTAGAGGATAGAATTCACTTCTTTATTGGAGTGACTAGTTATGAAATTCAATTACTTTAAGGTCTTCTCCCAATGTATTCTGGTCAAGAATCATCGCGACATAGGGTACTTTAACATAAATATTCAATAATCTGTTTAGCCATTTTAAGGCTAATGCCTTTTATTTCAGCAATTTCTTTTGGTTTCAACTTCTTAATACGCGAAACAGAACCAAATCTTTTCAGCAAATTCTTTTTGCGAACCTCACTAAGGCCAGGACAATCATCCAGCACGCTCTCTTCAATTCTACGCTTCATAAGTAGCTGGTGATAGGAATTAGCAAAACGATGAGCTTCATCACGAATTCTCTGGAGTAGCTTTAACGCTCCAGTCTCATGAGGAATCCGAAGAGGCGCAGTCGCGCCTGGCCTGTGAATTTCTTCGTTTTTCTTTGCAATGCCAATGATTGGAAGATCTTCTAGACCTAGTTTTTTTAACTCTTTAAGAGCACTGGAAAGCTGACCTTTCCCTCCATCCACAATAACCAAATCAGGCAACTTGATTCGAGAACCTCTTTTACTTAAACGTTTCATAACGTCAGAAGGGCGTTCTTGAGTCAATTCTACAGATTCTTTATCCATGCTTTTCTTAGCTTCTAAAAGAATTCTTGAGTACCTTCGCCTCACTACCTCAGCCATACTAGAAAAGTCATCCTGACTTTTAACTGTTTTGATACGGTAACGCCGATAATTTGAATTATCAGGAACGCCTTTTTCAAATCTTACCATGGATGCAACAATATGATTTGATGAAATATTTGAAATGTCAAAACACTCCATTGTGATTGGAGCGACTTGCATCCCAAGGAGCGATCTTAACTCTTGTATGTCTGCAACTGGATCAATATTAGATCCAGGAATCCCTCTCCCTCTTGTGAATCTTCTTGTGGGCTGAAGAATTTTTTTTAAGCTAGCAATCATATCTCGGAAATCCGCCGCCAATTCATATTCTTCATTAGAAGACGCCTCATCCATCTGACTCTCAATTTCAGAAATCCTATCACGCCACCCTCCTTCAAGGAACTGACATGCCTCTTTAACTCTATCTCTATATTTTTCTGAGCTAACTTTACCTATGCACGGTGCTGAACAATTACGAATGACATCATCGTTGCAATGCTTGTAATCTGATTCTCCTGGACAGACAGAGCGGCAAGTCCGAAGGCTGAATTGTTTATTAATCCAATGAAAAGTAAATCGCAATGCTCCTGAATGAGGGAATGGGCCAAAGTAGCGCGACCCATCTTCTTTGCGAATCCGAACCAATTGGAACCTCGGTAAGGCGTCCGAAAGATTCACCTTTAGCATCATGAACCTTTTATCATCACGAAAGACCACGTTGTATTTTGGCCGATACTCTTTAATTAATTTACCCTCTAGAAGCAAAGCTTCGGTTTCATTCTTCACAGTGTGAAGATCAAAATCCCAAATGCTATCAATCAGCGCCCTTGTCTTAATGTCAGCCCTAAGTTTCCTTGAAGGGGTAAAATAACTAGAAAGCCTTTTCCTTAAATCTTTAGCTTTGCCAACATAAATTACTCGTCCAAGTCGGTCCAACATAAGATAAATTCCGGGCTTATGAGGCACTTCTTGAAGCTTGCTCATAAGTTTAATAGGTGAAATTTGAAAGTCAGCGGACACGTTAAACGTATTCTATTTATCGAATTAAACGTAAGAAATCCACTAAAAGACAATTTCTTAATATAAGGAGGAATTGAAAAGCATGAAGAAAAGAGTCATCTTTAATGAATAATTACCTAAATTATACAACATTCCCAAAAATGTTTAGTCTTATCCGAATCAGTTCTGCTATCCCGCTAATAGTGGGAACGGCAAATGCTCAGAGCTCAGCTCAAGCATCAAACCCAAGTAATGACCTGACTCTATTGGAACTAGTTGAAGAGACTGGGTTTCTGGCATGGCCCTTAGCTGCACTTTCAATCGCGGCCGTTTTCTTGATCATTTTCTACACGCTCACGGTCCGAAGAGGTGCAGTAGTAAGTGGCCGCTTCATGCGATCAGCGGATTCCCTAATCCGCAAGCAGGACTATCTTGGACTTCTTTCTGTATGTAATCGTCAAGACCAATGCATTTCTAGGATCACATCTAAGACTTTGGAATTTGCCACAAAGAATCCACTGGCCAGTTTTGAAGAAGTACGAGAAGTGACAGAGGCGGAAGGATCACGCCAGGCAAGCCTACTTCATCAACGCATTCAATACTTGGCAGACATCGGCGCAATCGCACCAATGGTAGGACTCTTAGGAACTGTAATTGGCATGATTAAAGCTTTTCGGGAAATTGCACAACACAGTTTTGTTGGCTCTAAACAAACTGGACTTGCTAGTGGTGTTTCAGAAGCCCTATTGACTACAGCAGGAGGCCTATGCATAGGAATCCCAGCACTCATTTTTTATTCAATGTTTAGAGGTCGGGTACAAGGTCTCGTTGCAGAATTAGAAGCTGCATCAACACACATCATGGCGCTCCTTGCTGCACAATACAAAAGGGCCAGCGGAAGGAAATCAAGAACAGGAAAAGATAATACTGATGATAGACCAGCAGATATTCGCGGAGTCTAAAAAAGGCTAGTTATTACAGGAAAATGAAATTCCAATCACAGTTCGGATCAGAGCGTACAGGAATTCAATTAGCTCCGATGATTGATATTGTTTTTCTACTCCTGATTTTCTTCATAGTTTTATGGAACTATGCAAGATTTGAAACAGAAATAGATATTAGTGTTCCAGCCGCTACTTCCGGTGAAACACCAAAAAGAACAATCGGTGAAATTGTTGTTAATGTTCACAAGGATGGGAAAATTGTTATCGAAGGTGTAAGTAAGTCAGAGCCAGAATTACTGAAGATGTTTAATGATATCGTTGCAGCCTATCCTGATCAGGCGCTCATTTTGCGTGGTGATCGTGCCGCTTCTTTTGACCATATTGTTAAAGTCCTAAATGTATGCAAACAAGCAAACATCTGGAACATCTCTTTTGCCACCGCCCCTCCTGAAGGAGATAAGAATCTGCCTAAATGAGTATCATTAGAACATTGCTAACGATTTTTACACTGGTCACGGTCTTTAATGCACTCACTGCCAATTGCCAGGAGATAGAACCTTCAGTTCCCAGTACCAATACATCTGCACCCAGAGCAGAACCTATAAACCCCGCTCCTAAAGCGGAACCTATCCAAGTCGATGAGACTATTCCTCGTGCTGAACCTGTAAATCCTCCACTAGATCCCCCAAAAATTGGGGAGAATATACCACGAGAGGAGAAAGCTGAAAATCTGCTCGAATATGCGAATTACCTCTACAGCCAAAAACAATGGGATCTCGCAAGTTCCTATTACCAAAAATACCTGAAATTTCAGCCATCAAATAATGAAGCAGCATCAGCATGGTACCGGCTTGGCGAATCCCTATTAAAACAAAAAGACATTCCGAACGCAGAAAAAGCTTACCTGAAAATCATCGAAAACTTCAGCTCTTCGGAATATTTAAATGCTGCTTCTTACAGAATCGGATCAATTTATTACTCAAATAATCAATACAAAGAAGCATCAGCATTTTTTAACACTGCAAAAAAAACTGCTACCAAAAAAGACATTCGCCTATCAGCCATCTATTACCATGCTCGATGTTTAAGGGAGATGAAAGATAGCAAATCTGCATTAGCTGTGTACGAAGAATTAAGTTCAATCCAAGATGAAAATCCTTACCGCGAAGCAGCACTTTTGACCATAGCCAGAATTTACGCCGAAACGGAAAATAACGAGAAATCAATCCAAGCCTTTCTGTCATTAAATGAAATCACAACCCGCGAAGACATTAAAGCTGAATCTCTAGTCAAGTCAGGTCTAATGAGCAGTTCTATCGGTAAAGAAACTCAGGCAAAAGAATATTTAAATCAAGCCCTCGATTTAAGGGGAGGAGATGAATGGAAACCTGATGCGCAGTTTCATCTCATCAAAACATACTATTCTGAAAAAAAATATGAGCGAGTCATAAGCACATATTCAAAAGGCGCTTACCCAATGTCTGAAACGATCAGACCAAAGATGCTTCTTATGGTCGGTAATTCTTTCAGACAACTCCAACGTCATAAGGACGCCGTGAGCGTCTATATCATGTTGAGAGAACATTATCCTGCAAGCGAAGAAGCTAGCGAATCAGAATACAGGAAATTACTCTCATTATTTAACTTAAGAAGTAGAAGTATACCAAAATATGTCGATAACTTTGTCGAATGGCAGACACCTCGTGATTCTAATCATAAAAATATCGATATGGCTCTTTTATTAAAAGCAGAACATTACTTTAACAAAAAGCAATATGCTGAATCGGGTAGTTCTTATGATGATATAAGAATCTCAAACATTCCCAAAAATTTGAGAGGATCCACTATGTACAAACGGGGATGGGCCCACACAGAAAGTAAAAATTACCTCAAATCAATAACCGCATTCAGTGATTTTATTTCAGCTTATCCTGAAGACGCAAGGATCCCTAATGCGCTTGCTAAACGCGCTCTAAATTATAGATCAATTGATGACTACACATCCGCATTACAGGATTTAAATTTAATTACTACAAATCACCCAGATTCAGAATCTACTGAACTGGCATATCAGCAAATTGCTCTGATCAACGGCCAGCAACAAGATTACACTGGAATGATTAGGCATTATCAAAGCCTCATTGAAAAATTCCCTGAGAGCAGCGCAAAGCCTGAAGCCTATTTCTGGATAGGTTGGGGACAATTCGAATTAAAGAATTTCAAAGAATCATCTGCCGCTTTACGAAAGGCAAGAGAATTAAACAGATCAGTTTATAATGAGAGAGCCACTCTGCGTATAATTCTAGCAGAATATTCTCAACAAAAAGTCGATGCTGTTCTTAAAGAAGTCGAAATATTAAGCCAAAGAATTCATAAAATTAGTATCCCCCCTCAAATATATTTATGGCTTGGAGTTAACCTTTTTGACAATGGCGAATATCAAAAATCTTCCACTTATTTAAGTATAGCAAGCAATCCACAAGAACCACAAACAACACAAGCGGTGATCTGGAAATATTTGGGACAAGCCGACCTATTCACTGGGAAATATAAAGAGGCAATTAAGGCTTTCGATTTTTATCTGGAAACCAATCAGCCTTCAAATAACCGCGCTCGCGTTTTACATGATAAATCTGTAGCTCTACTAGCCTTGAAGAAATTTGATGAAGCTGAGAATTCTGTTGAAAATGGGCTAACACTTCAACCAAAGAGCAGAACTTATGGAATGCTCTGTCTATTATGGGGAGAGATAGCACTACAACAAGGGGAATATGAAAAAGCCATCCAAAGATTAGTTAAACCAACATACGCAATAGAAGATGAAAAAGTGACTCCTGCTGCTCTACTAAAGAGCGCCTTTGCACATGAGAAGATCAATCAAAATGAAAAAGCCTCAGAGCTCCGCAACAAACTAAAAACGAAATATCCAAATTTTAAACCTAAAACAATTATACCCAGCACTGGCGAATCAACAGTTTCTGAATCAAAATTAAATTGAAATTCTCAGAAAAATTTCCCAATAAATGAATCATAAAAAGGAAGAGGAAAATCCCCTCACAAATATTTTTGTAAATGTCCTTTTACCAATAATTGCTCTAAGCCAATTAAGTAAAAGCGACGATAAATTCTGGCACCTTGGCCCCGAATACGGGATGACTGTTGCCGTCGCCTTTCCTTTCATCTATGGAATATGGTTTTTCTTTAAAACCAAGAAGTTTAATTTCTATTCAATCCTAGGAATCATCAGCGTTCTTCTCACAGGATTCATAACAATACATGTTTGGAACGATGATGGTAGCGTCAAAGATAACGCGGCTCTTCTTTTTGCAATAAAAGAGGCGGCCACACCCCTAATCCTGGGAGCAGTAATGCTCTACTCACACAAAACAAAAAAACCGCTCATTGAAGTATTTCTGTTAAATCCAGACCTCTTTGATATTCAAAAAATTGAAAAGGTAGCGGAAGAAAAAGGAACCTTTCAAGAGTACTTATCGTTCCGCCTAACTTTGACCTGGATGTTTGCAGGAAGTTTCCTTTTGAGTTCTTTTATGAATTTTTTCCTAGCAATGTTTTTACTTGATGGAGCAAAAGATAAAGAAAGTTATAATCTCGCCGTCGGAAAAGTAATGGGTTACGGATACCTTGTCATAGGTATTCCTCTAATGTTAATTATGATTGGTTGTTTCCTTTATTTAATGAAAAGAATAGGAAGCCTCACGGGCCTCACTAAGGAAGAGTTTATGATCCCTAAATAAATGAATCCGAGCTAATAGTACTTCTTATTTTTTCCTCAAGTAGGCCAGAAGGATGAGTGAGCCGAGGGCAGCACCAGCCATGGTTGCAAGATCCTTAAGTAAATCAATTAGCCCGCCCCCAGCCAAACCTCCAATTGCTCCAAAAATGATACACTTCAAAATCTGAGACAATTGACGATTAGAAGCCCAAGCAACTAGCCACCCAGTCCCTGCTCCTATCAAGGCGAATATTAAATACTCATTCACAATCTAAGTCATTTAAGGTTTTCCGTTATTATTCAATAATTGTAAATAAACTCACTGATTATGTCCATATATTCAATTAGAGGACTAATCATCAAAATAATACATTTTAGCGAGCCTATCAGGATTAAGTCCTATACGATAAAGAAAAACAAGCCACACGTTTTTCATTTTTCTTTTGATGCGACCCTCCTTTATAAATTTCCTATAAGAGCTCCTAATCGGAGGCCCAATTAAGTGAACAGTTCCATACTCCCTCAGTCTGGAAGAAAAACTGACATCTTCCATCAAAGGCATGCCTCGGAACCCACCCAAATTCTGGAAAACAGAACGTAAAACAAAGATGCTCTGATCACCATACATTGTGCCAATGTGCATAGTGAAAAGTTTGTGTGCCCATACAAAATATTTCATGTGAGGATATAATCCAACAATATCTTTTACGAACGCGCCACCTAGAGCTGACGAATCATTCTGGAAAAGAGTATTTAAAGAATGATAGTGCTCTTGCGAGAACTCAGTATCCGCATGGTGAAAAACTAATATTTCGCCCTTAGCAATTTCTGACCCAGCATCTAACTGCTTGCCCCGAGAGGGTTTGTGTAACTCTACCAGATCGACACCAAATTCATCACATAAAGACCTAACAGAAACTCGATCCTTTGAAGCATCAGAAACCACGATCTGTGGCACTGGTTCTAGTGCCATTAATGTGCTAAGGCACTTCCTGAGAAAAGAAAAGTCATCACAGCAAGGAATAATAAAACTGACATTGCATTCATCAGCCATTATAAAAACTCGGCCATTAAGGAACAAAAACTGTTAATTGCTTATCACACGGAAAGAAGTCAATGGGAGTGACTCCAGCCAATTCACCATCAACTTCAAATGGCACATCAACATCGCTTTCGACCCTAATTCTGGATGCTTTGATATATTGAATGCCCTTTGTCTTGTAAGCCCTTCCGAGAGTGATTCCTGAAACATAGCGTAAAATATCTTTTGGGCTTTGGCTCTTAAAGACCATCACATCTATTAGACGATCATCATTTGAAGCCTCAGGAAACAATCTTAGTGCTGGACCATAAAGGGCACCATTTCCTATAAGAACAAATGCCCCCTCTATTATTTTTCCTGATTCCTGTATGACTCTTATTACTGGAGGATCCTGGTTCGCAACAGAAAATGCTGACATTAAGTAGCTGAATCTACCGAACTTTTTTTTATTTTCCCAACTAGTCTCCTCAATAATTTTTGCATCATAACCAACGCCTGCTATCTGAACAAAAATAGATTCTCCTGCCTCGAAAACATCAACCTTCTTTTTCTTTTCTTTTTCAATTACTTGCCAGCATTCTTTTAATTTATTTAAAGGCAACCCGAGTTCACGAGCAAAAAGATTCATCGTGCCAGTAGGAAAAATTCCAAGCTCAACATCTGAAGATAAAATTAATTTAATTACCGCATTAATGGTACCATCTCCACCAGCCACTGCTATTTTAGAACAACCTTTAGAAACTAATTCACTCACAATTTCTTTTAAATGGAAATGATCTTTTGTTTCGAAAAGTTCAATCCTCTCCGAAAAGCCTCTCAATTTATCGGCAAGCTGTCTTCCTTTTTCAGCATGAGCAGATGGATTGAATATCAGTGGTATTTTTTCACTCATGCAACTATTCAAATAAGTCCTTATTAAGATGAACTGTAAAAATAATTACAGATTTGCTTGTACAAGTTCAAGCCACTCAGATTCTAGTTCATGAGGAGGGCTCGGTTCCCTCTCAGCTTTATTATACCAATAAGAAGCATTCCCTAAATCACCTTCTATTACATGCAAATGCGCATGAATCCATGACCCCATGGCAGAATGTATATTGCTAATGAGATCATGCGCCTCATCCCAAGCTCCTTTTTTAGCATACCAGAGGGCACAAAGTTCCTGAGAATAATCTATTGGAGGTTCGGCATCATTTTTGACCGAATTTAAAACGCTGGCTACAGAATCAATTCCCATTTAAACATAATTTAGGATAGGTTAAATCAATTCAACTAATTTCTTATTCTTTGATCCAAATTGATCATTGTGCCGTATAAGAAAAATACTAAACCCTCATTTTAGGAACGAAATTCCTTGATAAATTCGACACAAAGTGAATCCTCAAAACTAATCATTTGAGAACCAATAATACCAAAACTCCAAAAGATAATAGTCTTCATCTTCCTGAAGGCCTACTATTCTCTTTTGAACTCGTCTCTGAGGATCTCATTAAAGTAGATGAGTTCATTCGGGAACAGGCAAAATCTTTCGATCCTGGAGTCGAAGGGTACGTCAGCTATGTCTGCGATATAAGTGGTAAAAGAATTAGGCCCGCTCTAGCACTATTGGCTGGGGGTTCGACTGGAGAAATCACAAATAAGCATCTAGAAATTGGTTCGGTTGTAGAACTGGTCCATTTAGCAACACTAATCCATGACGATATAATGGATGATGCAAAAATTCGAAGAGAGATGCCAACGGTAAGCGCTAAGTGGGGATCCTCTCTGAGCGTTCTTCTGGGAGATTGCCTCTTCGCAAGAGCCCTTGAATTAGCCACAACATTTGAGGATCCTGAAATTTGTAGATCGGTCGCTAATGCCGCTTCGGCTGTGTGCCAAGGAGAAATACTTCAATCCCAGAGAAGATTCGATTTGACTCTTACACGTGAAGAATATTTCCACATGATTAAATCAAAGACTGGAGCACTTTTTGCTGTTTCAACTGAACTGGGAGCAAGGTTATCGGGAGCAAGTAAAGAAATCCAAAATCAATTACATGATTTTGGCATGAAGGTTGGTACGGCATATCAAATATATGATGATTGCGTTGATCTAATAGGTAAGGAAGAAAATGCAGGAAAAACGCTTGGAACTGATCTCACAAAAGGGAAACTCACTTTACCCGTATTAAATTTAATTGCTTCAGGCACTGAGACACAGAGAAAAAAACTCAATGAGAGGCTATTACTAAAAGAACCCATCGATGTTAATACGCTTGCAGGAATAGCTGACTATGATGGAGCAATTCAGCGTGCCGTACTGACCGGAAAAGAGATACTATCCCAGGCCAGAGAACATTTGAAAGATTTGGAAGATAGCTCACACCAAAAAGGTCTGGTGCATATAACAAATTATTTGGAAACTCTCTTTGATAATTGCAATTGCTGAGCTCCTCTGAGTTATTCAATTCTGTGTGATGATTCATCCAACAGCAATTATTGATCCCAAAGCTAGAATCGATGAATCAGTACATGTTGGGGCCTACGCCATCATTGAATCTGGAGCAATCATCGATAGCGGTTGTAAAATTGGTGCTCATTCCCAAATCTGCGGATCAGTCGATATCGGTAAAGGAACTATCATTGGAAGAAGTTCAATAATTGGATCTGAACCTCAAGACACATCCTTTGACCACTCCTGTAAAAGTGGTGTTAGAATAGGAGAAAAAAATAATATTCGTGAACTGACGACTATTCATCGTAGCACCCAAAATGGAGGTTGGACCCATTTGGGAGATGAAAACTTCCTCATGACTGGTAGCCATGTCGGTCATGATGTCAAGATGGGAGACCGAAACATCATTGCCAATAATTGTCTTCTCGGAGGACATGTGACCATTGGCAGCGGATCCTTTTTGGGAGGAGGAGCTGTATTTCATCAGTTTGTCCATTTGGGGGATCTTTGCCTAGCTCAAGGTAATTCCACGATAACAAAAGATATTCCACCTTACTGCACAGCTAGTCAAAAGAACCGACTCATAGGATTAAACACCGTTGGATTGCGCCGTGCGGAAATAGATCCTGCCACTCGAGCAGAAATTAAAAGGCTCTATCGGGCTGTTTTTTTCTCAAAGATTCCTTTCAGCGAAGCGTTGGATGCAATAAATGACGAGAAATTGCATAAAGAGGCTTCGGGATTTCTGGAAGCTTTAAAAAATCCGAGCAGGAAAGGGCTATGCTTTCCTAAGGTTTAGGGATTGGGAAAAGGATAATTTCTTTAGGTATCGGATTTTTTTGTGGGTTTTTTAAAAAAAAATCTCACTGGGAGTGGGAATAATCGTCAATTATTCTATTTATTTTACTAAACTATCAAATGCGTCTAAATTTATAAAAAAATTAAGGATCTCCATCTCTCTATATAACCTTCAGTGCAAAAACATATAAATAATAGTATAACGCACTTATTTTTGGCTATTGCGACGCTTTTAATCTATTTTTCGCCCCCAATATCAGCCCGCTCCAAAGCTTTAGATTTAAAACTGGGTGAAAGTATAGACATTAATGGGTCTGAAACCTCATATAATAACGACACGGGAATAGCAACGGCCAAAGGAAATGCCCACATCAGCTGTGGAAACACTCAGCTCTATGCGGAAAAGGCCGAATATCATGTATCATCTGGGGACGTTTATATAGAAGGCAATGTATCAATTTACCAAGGTGAACTTGTTCATAAAGGTGATGCTGCAATCTATAACATCAACACTGGTGAAATCAAAGCCGATGAATTGAGGAGCGGATTAGCACCGATGTTCTACAAGACAGGAAATCTTGAAAGTGAAATTCAAGAACTCGATAAAATTTCGATGCATTCTTCGATCATCACTACTCATGACAGCGCCAATCCAAACTACCAGATCAAAGCCAAAGAAGTTAAGATAGTCGGACTCAACGGACCAAAAGAAAATCGACGTATTATATTTAATAATATGACCGTGTTTGCAGGAAAGGTTCCCGTGTTCTGGCTGCCCTATTTATCTCAGCCCCTAGATGCCGAACAAAGTTATCAATTTTTGCCTGGATATAAGAATAATTGGGGTGCTTTCATGATGAATAAATATGGAATGATGATTGGAGACAAGGCTCTCGCAACATATCATTTAGACTTTCGGTCATCACGAGGAATCGCTGGGGGATTAGACCTTAAATCTCAGAAACATAAAAATAACGAAAACTTTGGTCAATTTAAATCCTATTATGTAAATGATCAGGACACATCATTAACTCATAACAATCGAATGAGGGATGCAAGTATTGAATCTGATAGGTATCGATTCAATTTACAGCAGAGAATAGAATTCGACAACGCAGAGGATTCAAAATTCTATTTAGACATAGATATTAACAAAACAAGCGATCAGTATTTTTATGAAGATTTCTTTCCTGAAGAATTTCGTTTGGATCCACAGCCCGATAATATATTAAATTTGCAAAAGATCTTCCCTAATGCTGTTGCTAGCCTCTGGTCTAGATTCCAAGCAAATAACTTTTATCAGACTGACACCAGACTCCCTGAGCTAGCTCTAGACTTAGTTACAAGACCAATAGGCAAAACAGGCATTTTCTATAGCGGTGAAATAAGTGGTGGCATGTACGAACAAAGATTAAGCGCTAAAGAACGTGAAGAAATTCTTCAAGGTAATGGCATAAGTCATCATCTTTTCAATGAGCCAGAGAATTTATTTGAAAGCCTAAGGTCTCGTAACGGGCTTGATTCAGAATTTACACGGATTGATACTTATCATCAGTTATCTATGCCTAATCAGCTATTTGGTTGGTTAAATGTAACGCCCAGAACGGGAATCAGAGGAACGTCCTACTCAAAAATTAACGGTAAAGACCAAAACGATACACGTAATGCCATTCATGCTGGACTCGATGCCTCTTTCAAATTAACTAGAGATTACAATGATTTAGGTCTTTCTAGGCTAGGTTTAACTAAATTGCGACATACCGTTGAACCATTCATGCATTATTCTTTCGTTGCTGCGGATAAGCTTGATTCTGATATAGGAAAAATTGATCGCCTTGTATCATCGACAAAATTAAGGCCCATTGACTTATCTGAATTCACTGCAACCGATGAGATCAATGATTGGAGTATTATTCGTTCAGGGATTTCTCAAAAATTCTTAACATATCGTGATGGTAAGGCTCATAATTGGTTAACACTAAAAAGCTATATGGAGCATTACATTGATGACCCTGAGTTTGATCGTGACTTTTCTAACCTGTACAATGAAGTTACCTTCACCCCTCTTCCTTGGTTCTCGATAAGTCATGAAATAGGTGTTCCTTTATTTACTGAAGATCCATTCGATTATACTGAATCAAATACTAGGTTCACTCTAATGCCAACTGACCAACTAGAGTTCAGTATTGCTCACCGTTTTTTACATGATCATCCTATACTCGAAGATTCTGACCTTCTCGACTTTAGAACTTATTACCGCATTGGAGATCGTTGGGGACTGAGCGCGAGACAACGATATGAATTTGATGATGGAACTTTAGAATTTCAACAATACTCACTGCATTATGATATAAATAGCTGGACTGCCGGTATAGGAGCCCTAGTTGCTGATCATCGTTCAACTGAGGATGAATTTGGGCTCGTCTTTACTTTAACACTTAAGGACTTTCCTTCCCTCAGTGTTCCAGTCGGAATAACTCCATCACACTAAGAGTGTGAAAGATTTTTCTTTCTTCTTTGGTGATCCATTAAATCATCCCTAAAACTATCAAATTCACTAATCAAAATCTCGATAGGAACTAAAACATGTCCAAACAAATTTCTCGGAAAATTTGCATAAAAATTCTAAGTGAATGGGAAGAATCTAGTAAGTTCATAGATTCCATTATCGAAAGCGAATGTGATAATTCTGAACTGGATTCGCGTGACAGGGCATTCGTCCAGAACATCACACTAGGAGTGATTCGAAATCTTACCGTTCTTGAAAATTGGTTATATGAATTACGAAAAGGGAAAATAGATTCGGATATAAGACGTATTATTTACCTGGGGCTTTATCAAATACTACTGATGCGTGTCCCCGATCACGCTGCTGTCAATGAAACGGTTAACCTCGCAAGAACAAGAGCACGAGGTCTAGTGAATGCAATACTCAGGCGAGCAGCACGAGAACAGGATCAATTACTGGAAAATTTAGATTCAATGCTACCTGCGGATAAATATTCTATACCTGATCATATTTACCCGCGCTGGGAAAAACAGTTTGGAGTTGAAGAAGCTGAACGCATTGCTTACCAATCCAACCAGGCCGCATCTATCACGGTCCGCTCAAATCCCCTTAGAGGTGGACTCACTGATAAAGATATTTCTGATACTGATGCATCTCCTGTTAAGGATTTTCCTGAATTCTATAAAGTCAAAAAACTTCCCTTCGAAGCGCTCAATAATGGGCGTTGCTATGCACAGGACCCATCAACTTCAGTCGCCCCAAACTTACTAAATCCAAAATCATCACATCAGGTTCTTGATGTTTGCGCTGCTCCAGGAGGAAAAACTTCTATACTTTCTCTATGCATGGAAAACAAAGGAAATATTACTGCAACGGACATTGAAGGTCCTCGGTCTAATAGATTAAAAGAAAACCTGAAAAGGCTAGGAGTAAAAAATGTCACTGTCCAAAGTGGTGACCTATTAAGTCAGGATAATTTTTTATCCGATCAGAGCAATCAATATGATCGTATACTTATAGATGTTCCCTGTTCAAATACTGGAGTCTTTAGACGAAGGGCCGATGCAAAGTGGCGTCTGATGCCTGGATTCACTAAGGATTTAGCCCAACTTCAATTTCGCATGGCTGAATCGGTGGTTCCTTTATTGAAAGAGGACGGCAAAATGGTATATAGCACTTGCAGTATAGATGAAGCGGAAAATTGCCAACTCGTGGAAAAAATAATAGAAAAATTCCCTTATCTAAAGAAAATCGATGAAGTTTCATTAATTCCTCAAGATGACCGGGACGGCGCCTATGCCGCACTGCTTGGATAGCTTGTTTATAAAGGAGATAAAGCCTATCATTGCTATGTGTTTGGAAAATTAATTTCTCTACTGACAAGCCTTGCTCTTATAGCAACAATGATAACAGCAATTGTTATCTGGGGTTTGAACCGGTCTACTATTTACGAGCGGAAGCAAGACCCAGGAACTGCTAATGTGAAGCTACCCTGAAACACATATTGAAATTTAAATTAAAAATTAGATAAACTAAATATCCCAATTTCAAATAACACCTAATTACATGAAAAGAACATACCTCCCTTCAATTTTGTTAATATTACTAACGATCAATATTGTTTCCTCTAAAGAAAATAATTCACCGATAAAATTAGACTATCAAACTGAAGGCAAAATATCAGTCTCCATTAACAATGAACCATTCACCACTTACCATTACGGTAAGGATAGAGCAAAGCCTATCCTCTATCCAATACTTGGTCCAGGTGGCAAAAGAATGGTCAGGGATTGGCCCCTAAAAAAAGATTCTCCTAACGAAGCGCATGACCATCCACATCATGAATCTCTATGGTACACTCATGGCGATGTGAATGGAATTAGCTTCTGGCATGTCGGTGAAAAAATGGGAAAGATCAGGCATAAAGAATTCGTTAAAAAAGGAAAGAACGAAATTATTACTAGAAATGACTGGTACAGTCCTAAAGAGATCATTCAATGTTCGGACAAGACACGGATACGGTTCTTTGCTCTGCCGAACGGGGGTCGAGGTGTAGATTACGAAGTGACGATCATTGCATCTAACGGAGATGTTAAATTTGGAGACACTAAAGAAGGATCAATGGGTATAAGAACACATCCTGCACTCCGGCTAAAAGGTAAGGTTGCTACAGGTAAAGCAATAAATAATAATGGTGTTGCAGGAAGATCAGTTTGGGGAAAACCTGCTAAGTGGCTATATTATTGGGGTAAAGTTGAAGACAATGAAGTGGGTATAGGAATATTCGATCACCCAACCAATCCTAGACATCCCACTACCTGGCACGCTCGTGATTATGGACTAATCTCAGCAAATCCATTCGGATACTCACATTTTCAGGGAAAGCCAAGGGGAACCGGAGATCTCGTTATCAAAGACGGTGAAAAAATAACGTTCCGCTATGCATTCGTTTTTCTAAGCGGTGATAACAAAAAATCAGGAGTTAATGGTATCTATGATAAGTGGGTCTTTTCTGATGCGCAGTTCTAATTAAACTGCGCTGAACTAAAATTCCATAACTCACAATCACATTCTTGCACTGATAGATCCTAATTGTGAAAGAAGATAAAAAACAGCCAAAGAAAATACTGATCATTGCTGGAATGTTCAGCTTCCTTGTTCTATTGAATGCAAATTCTCAAAGCCTTAATGAGGGGCCGATTCCAATTAATAATTCTAATGATACTCTTAATAGCATTAGTCTTGTAGATGGAGATTTTCTTGAACGTTCTCTTATCCGGGAATTATCTGAAACGTTCAGAGTAATGGCCAATGTCACCGTAGCTGATTCCGTTGATTCTGGGTTTTTAATTCGCGGAATCAATGCTGAAGGAATCGGCTTAGCTTCAGGCAATGCTCTGTCTACAATCTACATCGACGGCATTGTACAATCCAGAGATGGATCTAGGCGAGGATCTTTGGGCACTTGGGATCTAAAAAATATTTCTGTTCTTCGTGGGCCACAAGGAACCATAGGAGGAAAGAACTCTCTAGCGGGTCATATACGAATTGAAACAAATGATCCAACTTTTCACCATGAGAACTTCTCATTTTTTGGATTGGGTGATAACGGTTTCTACGAGAGCGCTTTCATGATATCAGGACCCATCAATGATCAGTTGGCAGTCCGTTTAAGCGCAGAGTCTCAACACAAAGATGGAGAATTTAATTACCCTACATTCGAAGGATTTCCTGCGATCAAAGAAAGGCAAGAAGATCATTACTATCAAATTAGAGGAAAATTACTCTATCAGCCTTCTGGCCCAAAAGGATCCAGTGCAATACTAAGTGCATCGCACTCCTACGATTCTCCTCAATATCAGGACGCTGACGGACCTTCGGCCGGTGTAAAATGGAGTGATCGTGTGTGGGGACTCCAGACCCTTCCAGTATTTGTTCCGGCACTGTCCACCGAAGTATCACAATTGAATCTTTCTGTAACAATTCCAATCAGTGATTACTGGAGCATTGAAAGTCTCACTGGGATCGTTAGAACAATCACTGAAACTCCTTCCGTGAACCTTGCAACGCAGGGAGAAATTGAAGAATCTGATGTGTCACAAGAATTTAAAGCTCATTACGAGAATGAATCATTAAAGACTGATGTAGGTTTTTACTTTTTAGATGGCGACATTGATCAATCACTTAATCAGGATCTCCCCTTCAATGATTTTGAAAATAAGACATTCAATGACAGCTCTTTTAAAAATCTCGCCTTTTATGGAGAAACCAGTTTTCAAATCCTTCCAAGATTGTCTCTTTTTGGAGGGTTCCGTTACGATCATGAAGAATTAGAGTTCTCAAATACATTCAAGGAGGTCAATGAACAGGGACTATTAAGCAGTAAAAAAGTATCAGCTTCATCATCTGATGATGCAATCTTACCAAAGATAGGTATTGCTTATGAATTAGATAAAAATAACACCCTCGGGCTCAAGGCCCAGAAATCTTATCGTCCAGGATCCATCGCATATGATCGATTTAATGATTTGAAATATGACTACGAATCAGAAAAGGCTTGGAATTATGAGCTATCTTTAAATGGATTCACTAAAAATAAAAAAATAAAATATTCTGCCAACCTATTTTATCTTGATTGGCAAGACCAACAGGTCAGCCTCGCTCAGATTCCTGGCGACATTAGCACTGCTCTAATAACTAATGCAGAAAAATCGCAAATCTATGGTGGAGAATTAGATATCCAAGCTACCCCAACAAAAAGACTCTCTTTATTTGCTTCTCTAGGTGTAGCGATCACTGAATTTGAAGACTTTCAATTCCCGCAGTTCCGTTCAATTTTAGACTTTTCTGGAGAAAAATTTCCCTACTCACCGGATTACACAGCAGCTGTCGGAATGGATTATCAATTCGATAATGGATTCTTCTTTGGCGCGGATTTGAAATATACGAGTTCTGCAATATCACGTTCTGTTTTTGAAGGACTCGAAAAGGATGAGCTTCCTGGATATACTGTAGCAAATTTGCGTGCAGGATATAGAAAAGACAATTGGAGCATCACAGCATTTATTAGTAATGTTACAGACGAGGAATATTTCCTTTATCGATACGACACTCCAAAATTGCAGGTAGGGACTTTAGGTCTTGAAAGGTTCTGCGGATTGAGAGCTTCTTATAGGTTCTAGTTTATTTAAATGCAAAATTAAACAATTTCTTAGTCATTTATAATCCACTAATTCTTGGAAAAATAAATCCGCTAAAAAACTCAGCGAAGCAATAATACTGACCCTATCACTCTTCAGTGACACGGAAAAAACCGTTCCTACTAACTGCTGAAAATTGGCGCTTAATAGTGCTACCATTCCCATCGATGCCAGATTCTATAGTTTCCCAGTGATGCAAATCACTTGATGATTGAATCATATAGACACTCCCACCCTTAGTTGGAAAACTTAAATTAAATTGATTAATGGCTCCGGATGACATCAATGTAGCACTAACATCAATTTCAAATGGAGGATGATAATCTTCATGTACATGTGTATGAAGAGAGACCCCATTAAGAGTAAGGTGAGAAGGTGAAATAGACTCTAGGTTTCCTGGTATTGCAGAGAATCCAAATTTAACCGAACCCCCAGCAGGGATTGACTGATTCCATCCAGCGTGGCGCACTGTGTAGTGATTACCTTCACGTTCAATTAATTCTGCATTCCAAAAAGATGAGATTTCCTGTTCAATTTCAAACTCCAGCTCCCAAGAATTAATTGAGTCATCTGCGAGATTGGTAATTTCAGCCTCACCAGTGAATCCAGAATTCCAGTCATTTTGGATAGAAAAATCAACTTCAGCCCTAATGTCCTTGATTCCTGGTATATTTATCTCACCGATACCATTGCCAGGATTACCGATGCCTTTACCATCACCAAAATCAATGTCACTTGTGGAAAAAAAAACTTCCCCTGCAGGGTCAATTCTCTGCCATATGACATACATAACATGATGTCCAATACGATGCGGAAAATCAACCGTGAATCGATAGTAATTGCCGTCACGAACTACACGATCAGTACCTGAAAGAGGCTCAAGATCGTCCCATTTCAAAGGCTGGTCAGGTGTCCAGTCCTCTCTAGTGATAAATGCTAAAAAATAACTCGGATCGTGTGGAGTCCAAGCATCAAATATTACAGGGTAAGGACCCGGATTAACGGAAGTTGCAGGCCAATCATCTCGAACAAGGTCCAATCCAGAATATTTCTGACGACCTGCTCCTGCGAGTTGATTGTCCGGAATAATGGTACGATAAGCTTCAATGCTATGTGGGTCATATCCCGGAACGAGTTGGCTCACTTCATGCCAGTCATAAAATGCCTGTGTTCCGGCAGTTTCAATAGCAGCTACCGATGCTGCATTTTTTGGTGACTCCGGATTTTCCTGAAAAATACGATAAGAACGACTGACCGGATCACCTACTGATCCATGACTAAATACATTTGTTATAAAAAATGTATATATTGGAAAATAGAAGATGAATGTAAATTTCATCCATTGACCTTAACACTTCTTAGTAAGCAAGAATAAAACAAAGAATGGAAATTAATAAACTTTAATAACAATACAATTTAGCTCACTCGCTCACTACAACTTTGATTAATTCAGCGTCCCCTTGTTTTATTTTTAATTTAAAATGGGACTTAGCTTGATCAGTCTTAATTAGGCCCCCTGCCTTCCATTCTCTATTCTGTTTATTCATAAGTTGAATAGATTTTACTTTACCGGAAAAATTCACAATGACTTCATTTTGAGAACCAATGTCACGATTCCCCAATACAATGAACTGTTCGCCTTTAGAACCTTCGAATACTCCCATAACAATGTTCTTTCCCTCAGGTCTTACCCAATAATCATCAGGGGCCTTTACTGTGCTTGTTGGTAAAGGATCCGTATGATAAACGGCCAATGATCTAGCATTAGTTAAACTCGGACTGAATGAAGCAATGGTATTATTTATGCCTAATACCTCTTTGCCTATATCTGATAATGGGGGCGGCTCAGTTTCAACTACTTTATGAATATCAAACATGGTCCACCCTACCCACCACTTAAATGCCTTGATCCCATAAGCAAGACTCATTGAGACAGTTTGCCTCATCTTAATAACATTATCTCCATGAACGTGAACGAACCTAAAAACAGGTATCCCACCAGCTGCGATAGACATGCGCCTGTAATATTCAAGAAAATGAAAGTGAAGGTGAGCCTGCCTCTGCCAGTGATAATCGTAATACTCAAGCATTCTTGGACGAACTGCATCGAGAAAAAATTCTATCCCTCCATACTGAGAATAGGTAGTGAACTCGGTAGGATGATTAGGATCTATGGATTCATATTTTTGTCGGATTGTGCCAAAATAAGGAAAACTTGATGGTTTCCTGCGGTCACTCATATAATAAGAAATGAGTGTCTTCTCACCCTTCAAGGCATGCGCTGACCAAGGAGTGACACCATGTAGCAACAAATAAATACCCGCTTCCTTAGATTTTTCAAAGTCGGCTAAACTGCCCTCTAATCCATTAAAGTTCGCCCTTTTCATCGTAACAAAAAGATTATCCAAACCTACGCGAGGTCCTACCCAGCTAGGAGAAAGAAATGAAATCAATGCAGGCATTTTGAATGGTCCAGGCAAAGCTTCTCTAACTTTTTTTTCAAAAGGACCCAGACCAAAGACCTCATTAGTCCTCTGCTTCGGGTATACTTCTAACCGCTTAATTTCTTGGTCACGATATACGACTTCTACGCCTAAGCCTGTTACCGTATCCATCCTGAAAGAAATGTCCTGATCCAATGGCCAACCAGGAAAAAGGCAAACACGCTTCCCTGTCGCCTCAATAAGTAATGGACGCAATGAAGCAACCAAAGCGTCAACTCCATCTTTGATCGGTGGCAATTCAGAAAAATTAGAGCCCCAAAATTGAGGAACCCCTTGGCCCTTAACCTCAATTTCTAGTGATGGCTTCACCGACTCAAGTGCATCCTTAATAGCCTTTTCTGATTTTTCTTCTTTCCAATACAAGATTTCCTTTTCTGGAATCTCAATTTCTTTAATGGCTTCAGGATTAAGAGCATGAGGACCTCTTCCACTGCTTGCACTTAAATGACGCCTTAAGATAAGAGCCCTAGAAATCTCAGATCCATTCTCAATGTCACCAAGAAAAATACTCCCTCTATTCCAAAATTTGTTCCATACCTCGATCTGGGTACTTACGGCACCATTAACATCTACTTTAGACACGGATCCGATGGGCTCATCTAACTGTTCATCTTCCTTAGCACTAACTAAGTGGACCTGTAAATCAAAAGCAGTCCTTGCGTCAATTGCCTGAAGTTCATTTCCCCTAGTTTTCATTTCATCACAAAGGACAACGAGCGCATCTCTCCCATTAATCTTAGCTATTTGTTTCTTATCCTCTAATGATAAAAGTTTTCCCTCATCGTCATCAAAAATAACCCTCAAAGGGACCGGACCCTTACTGCGGAATTGCAAATGCAAAATGTCCCGCTTTGCATCCACAAAAAATGAATAAGAAGGGTTTTCTTTCTGCTTAATATTCTTCACCACTACCTCTCCATACTTAAATCGTAACATCTGACGGAAAGAGTCCCGCGATGTATTAAGACCAGGATCAAATTGGAATCGCAAAGTTCCTATTCTTTTAGCAGAATCATCCAATTTCGAATAACGAGCAAGCGAGACAAGAACGTCCCCTCCCTTCTCGGCCCAAACATTAGCAAGTAATGATCCGTTACCTATGGGCATGGCTTCTTCTTCTCCAATAGAAGGTTTAGTCCATGTCAGATTTGCTACAGAAATAGGGTCCGACACCTGACTATCAGTAGGTGGATTTGCCGGAGCCATTTGAATAAGTTCAGAATCACTTAGTTTTTTATCAACAAGAAGCACTTCGGTCGCTCCTGGATTAGGACCGCCATGAGAATTTAAAAATCGTAGAATGAGTTTTTTTACTTTTTGCCTATTAAAAGTAACGCGCTGACCTCCATGCATTTTTTTAAAGGATCCCTCCGCTGCTGGAACTTCATTATCATTAATAATAATTACGTAATCCTTAAAACATTCATCCAATAACCAAGCAGTTCTTCCAAAATAAATAAGTTCCTGCAAAAAAACTGGGGCATTCCATTCAAATACAAGATCTCCTTTGTCCTCAGCCGTTTCACCATTAACAGCCCATGACTTGGCAGCTTTATGGGAAGGAAAAAATTCAAAATGCTGACATAATGCAGGAGCAATCCTACCATCAGCCACAGAAGAAGCTTTCAATCCCTGTTCCTTAAGTTCTGAAGAAGCTGTAATTTTGGCCTGAATTGCTAGATTTTTATACTTAATTCCATCAGCCGAACAAATTCCATTTAAGAGATAGAAAGCGAATAAAATAAAATAAACTTTCATAAAAAAAAGACTATAGAAGAAAACAAAAAAATGAAAGCCTGCGTATTAACTTCAAAAAGTGAAAGAACTCTATTATTCTAGAGCATATCTGAAAATTTAATCGTGTTTACTTACTACAATACTGCGAAGTAGTCTTTTAGCATTCTATTATCGAACAGACAGAAATAAGATATATTTTAAAGTCTGTGAATATGATGATTTCCCGATTAACAATTTTACTTATCGTTGCAAGCTTCGGCCTAAGTAAAGCCGAAGAGATTCAGTTTAATGAAAGCATTAAACCTATACTTTCAAATAACTGCTTCTCATGCCATGGGCCTGATGCTAAAGTTGTCAAGGGAGGCCTTCAACTGCACCTAAGAGAAAAGGCAATCTCTGAGTTAAAAAAGTCAGGAGAACGAGCAATCATTCCTGGAAACCGAGATGAAAGTAGTCTTTGGCACAGAATCACTTCGACTGATCCTGATGAACAAATGCCACCTCCCGAATCAAATCATAAACTTAGCAGTGAAGAAATTAAAACAATAGGCCAATGGATTGACGAAGGCGCTGAATATCAAGGACACTGGTCATTCCAACCAATCAATCCTAAAAAAGGAGCCGTTGATGATTTCATAAAATCTAAATTAAATGAAGAGGGATTAAATCCATCTGCGACCGCTGACCCACAAACATTGATCAGGCGTCTGAATTTAGATCTTACGGGATTACCTCCTACTCAAAGTGAGATTAACAAATTCATAAGTGACAAAAGCATTAATGCGTACGAAAAAACAGTAGACAGACTACTTAGTTCTAAAGCTTTTGCTGAAAGACTTACAGTGAACTGGCTGGATGCCGCCAGGTACGCGGACACTAACGGGTATTCAATTGATGATCATAGGGACATGTGGGTTTGGAGAGACTGGGTCATTTCTTCATTCCTCGAGAATAAACCTTTTAATCAATTTACCCTTGAACAAATTGCTGGAGACTTGATACCCAACAATTCAAATCAACAAAAAGTAGCTACCGGATTTCTCAGAAATGGTATGAACACTCATGAAGGAGGGACCATCGCTGAGGAGTATCGAGTTACCTATACAGCGGATAAAGTTGATACCGTATCAACGGTTTTTATGGGAATGACCATGAAATGTGCCCAATGCCATGATCATAAATATGATCCAATTTCCCAAGAAGAGTATTACAAGTTCTTTGCATTCTTTAACACATCTAGCGAACCAGGAAATGGAGCTACAAATGCAAATACTGAGCCTCTAATCGAAGCTCAGTCACCAATCTGTTCGATCGATCGAGTCAAAAGAGACGCAGGTATGAGGATAAGCGAACTTCGAAAAAAACGCATCAATCCAGAACTAAATTTAGCCAAACAAAGAGATGAATGGGAAAATAAAAAACTGGAATCCTTAAACAAACAGCGTCCCGATTCCGCGAATAAAGACACTCAACTTAAAATTGATGATTCAGTTAAGTGGATCTGGTCTGACAAAAATAATAAATCTGCAAAAGCAGAATTTCAAAAGTCATTCATATTAAAAAACGACCCATTAAAAGCCTTGATTTGGTTCACATGTGATAACGAGTGCACAATAAAAATTAACGACCAAAATGTCGGAACGAATGATGACTGGACAAAGCCTAAAAAAATAACTGTAAAAAATTTATTAAAAGGGCAGAACATAATCCAAGTTCAGGCGACGAATCAAGCAGGGTCAGAGGCTGGGTTCATTTTAAGCATGCAAATTATTCTCTCATCTGGAGAGAAAATTAATCTAGCGTCAGACTCAAGCTGGGAGTCACGTACAAATAAACTTGAAAATGAAAGTTGGACTCAAGCTGTAACTATCGCCAATTACGGTGAGGCTCCTTGGGGAAGCATCTATCAGCAAAATACTCCAGATGGATTTGACCAAGATCTTTATTTAGCTTTGAAAAAAAATCGATCCTCAAGAAGCAATGAGAATTGGAACAAAATTAATGACTCATTTTCTTCAGTCTCAGGCGCCTTCAAAATCTACATCAACCAATTAAACCTTGAAGAAAAAGCCATACAAAAAACCGCCGACACAGGAAAATCAACGGTAATGGTTATGAATTATAAACCCAGAAAAACACACATCCTCATTCGAGGCGCTTACAATCAACATGGCGACGAGGTCAATTCCGGGACTCCATCTGCAATAAAACCAAGAGAAGCCTCATCAAATAATGAAGCAACGAGACTAGACCTAGCCAAATGGCTCATTAATCCTGATCACCCATTAACTTCAAGAGTCATCGTAAACCGTTATTGGCAAATGATCTTTGGTACGGGACTAGTCAAAACTTCTGAAGACTTTGGAGCTCAAGGGGAATATCCATCGCATCCGGAGCTACTTGACAGACTCGCAAAAGATTTTGTTAGTAGCGGCTGGAATCTCCGGAAAATGATTAAAACAATAGTCATGTCGGACACCTACAAACAAAAATCAAACTTAACGAAAGACGCAAATGAGAAAGATCCGTACAATCGACTATTATCTCGGTCTCCAAGATTCCGAATAGATGCAGAATTCGTAAGAGACTCTGCCCTCTTTGCCTCAGGACTGTTAAACCGTGAAATTGGAGGGCCAAGCGTTTACCCTTATCAACCCAATGACCTATGGGCTAATGTGAGTCACTACGGTTATCCTTCTGGATTTACTTCACAAAAATACTTACCGGGTTCAGGTAGTTCAAATCATAGAAGGAGCATGTACACAGTTTGGAAAAGGACTTCACCTCCACCTTCAATGATTATATTTGACGCTCCAAACAGAGAAACATGCACTGTTAGAAGGCTACAAACCAATACACCTCTGCAGGCACTCGTTCTCCAAAATGACCCGCAATATCTTGAGGCTGCAGTATCACTCGGCAAAATTATGTCATTAAAACCAACACATAAAGAGGGCATAGAAGAAGGCTTCATCAAAACGTTGGGACGAAAACCAAAGGAAAAAGAATTAACAATTTTGATGTCTTCTTTGACTCATTACATATCAACCTATGAGACTCGTCAAAAGGATGCCGTTTCTTTACTGAGAGCTGGCCAGTCTGTTGAAAAAAATTCAATAACTGCCAAAAATATTGCCGCTTGGACCTTAGTGGCAAGTACTCTATTTAACATGGATGAATTTGTAACTAGGCAATGAACATTTCACATAACTTTAATTCATCAGCTAATATAATTAATAGACGCTCTTTGCTTGGCCAGTCTGGCATTGCTCTTGGCTCTCTTGCTGCTGCATCAATGCTCAAAGGGGAAACATCCTCACCAATAAATAAAGGATTGGCTGGGCTCCCTCACTTTAAAGCTAAAGCTAAAAGAGTGATTTATATGTTCCAGTCAGGGGGGCCATCGCACATCGATTTATTCGATCATTCAGAAAAATTTAATGAGCTTCACGGAACTGAATTACCAAAAAGCGTTAGAGGTGGCCAAAGACTCACAGGAATGACTGCCGGCTTAAAGAAACTACTAGTGTGTGGACCAGTATCTCCAATGAAGCAAAGGGGGAATTCTGGAACATGGATGAGCGACATGGTTCCTTACACTGGAAAAGTGGCAGATAAAATCACGGTAATAAATTCAATGCACACGGAAGCTATCAATCATGATCCTGGGATAACTCTACTCAATACAGGTTCACAAATACCGGGAAGGCCTAGCCTTGGATCATGGTCAAGTTATGGTCTTGGTAGTAGCAATTCTAATATGCCGTCATATATTGTTTTGATATCCCAGGGCAATGGAAAGAACCCAGGACAGCCAATCTTCTCCCGTCTATGGGGCAGCGGCTTTCTTCCTAGTCAGCACCAGGGAGTGCTGATGCGAAGTGGCAAGAATCCCTTACTCTATCTGAATGATCCACCAGGCATTAATCGTTCAACTAGAAGAAGAATGTTAGATGACCTTGCGTCACTCAATAAAGAAACCTATCAAGAATTTGCAGATCCGGAAATAGAAACAAGAATCGCTCAATACGAAATGGCTTTTAGGATGCAAACTGCAGCACCTGAAATTGTCGACATTTCCAAAGAACCCGAAAGCACGTTCAAACTTTATGGAGAAGATGCAAAAAAACCGGGAACTTATGCTTATAACTGCCTACTCGCAAGAAGGCTCGCCGAACGCGACGTTCGCTTCATTCAACTCTTTCATAGAGGCTGGGACCAACACGGGAGCCTAATCCCTCATCTTACCTCCCAATGTAAAGACACTGACCAACCCTCTGCCGCTTTGGTCACAGACCTAGAACAAAGAGGACTATTAAAAGACACGTTAATCATTTGGGGAGGTGAATTCGGTCGCACTGCCTACAGCCAAGGTTCATTAAGAAATGGAAGAGATCATCATGGTCGTTGCTTTAGTATTTGGATGGCTGGAGGAGGAATCAAGGAAGGACATGTCCATGGAAAAACTGATGACTATTGCTATAATATTGAAAAAGATCCGGTTCATACTCATGACATGAACGCCACTATCTTGCATTCCTTAGGCATAGATCACGAAAAGTTTACATTCAAATTCCAAGGTCTTAACACCAGATTGACTGGAGTAGAAAAGGCAAAAGTGGTTAAAGAAATATTAGCTTAGAGCTTTTGGCTAAATATCATTTACGTTTTTGTGAAAACATCCATTTATAATACTCTGCAGATGAAATAACTAAACGTTTTGCCCCATGCCCTTCATCAGAATAAACCTTTATCTTGGCTAATTTGCCACCTGCTTTTCGAATCGCCGACACCATACGCTCTGATCTCTCCGCGGGAACCACCTTATCCTTGGCTCCGGCAAATGCATAAACAGGCACCTTAGCCAAATTCTTGGCCCATTTATCCAAATCCTTAGTAACCGCTTTTGGTCCACCAGGTCCAATTCCACCAACTATGGGAGCAATCGCGGCAAAGTGTTCGGGAGAATTCCCACCCCACAACCATGATCCATATCCTCCCATGCTATTGCCGGTAAGATAAATTCTATTTAAATCAATAGGAAGTGTGCCCTTCAATTGATTAAGCCACTCATTAAGCTCTTCATACTTCCAACTACCTCGACCACCGCCCCGTGCTTCACGAAGACATTGTGGAGCTACAACAATACAAGGATCTTCTATATTTTTAACTATTCCTCTCCATAGAGGCACAACCTGTCTCGTTATCGCTTCAATATTATTTCCTCTACCCCCTGCACCATGCAAATAGATCACGAGTGGGACCTTTTTAAATCCCCTAAGTTTTTTAGTAAAGACAAGAAAATCTGTATTGATAGATTTTGCCTTTTCCTTAATGCCGTCATTTAATTGGTGAACTTTTTTAATATCTTTAACGTCGTTCAAAGATTTGTTTTGATCTTGAGCCAACAAAATTAAATCAAAAGCGCTGAACAAGAGAGCCGTAATGATTGTTATTAAAAATCTTTCTTTCATTTATTTGTTATTAATTTTAAATCCGTTTGGATGCAGTAAAGTATAATTATTTTCTGATTTCTTATGGAGGTAGGCTTTAACAAAATCTCCTTTATTGGGTATTGGGTAATTTCCCTGTGGTCCTGGAATAGGTGGAATCCTGACGCTAGCCTGCCAAGCTCCGATTGTTATCTGCTGACCAACTTTAATAGCCTCCCCCTTCGATACGCTTTTAACTTTAATGACAATTTTAAATATTTTGTCTCTATGAATGCCTATTGATTTCTCTACTTTTGATTTTGAAATCTTTGAAGAAACACCTATGACCTTACCAGTGATAACGAAATCAGAACTTTCTTTAAGCTCTTTCGGACTCATTGGAGGAACTGCCGAAAAAACTGTATTAGAGCTAACAATAGTCAAAGATATAATTGCAATGTAAACATTCATTATTCTTATAGAGAGATAGAGCCCACAAACACAATATGTATTCACAAATTTTTTATGGTGGAAAAGCGCGCCCGAGAGGAGTCGAACCCCTAACCTCCTGATCCGTAGTCAGGCACTCTATCCAGTTGAGCTACGGGCGCTAATTAAGAAATCCAGAGACCAGATCTGCTTAAAATGGGTAGGAAAATACCAACTCAGAGTTTATCCGCAAGATAAAGTTTTATTGTTTTGTCTTTAGATAATCAGTCTTGAATGATTCGGTACCACTAAATACCTAATAAGCCAAAATCATTGAAATTTGGGCTTATTTCATAACGTAAGTCGTATTTCTTTTTGTACCTTGCTTCTTTAAACCTTTGATATTCTTAAGAACATTCCTTACTTGATTTACGGGCCTTCCCACTTTTGTGCAAATTTCAGAAATACCCCGAGGAGTACGTGATAGATACTTGGTTATCTGATTTTGCAATTTTATCTTCCCTTCTTTGGTCAGTCTCTGCCGACTAGAACCATTTCGAGCACTGGTTTTTTTATCACTTTTTTTAACGGTGACATTGAAAGAAAAATCTTTATTAAAAGTCTGAACAAATTCTTGTCCTAGTTTTTCAATTTCTTTTTCTTTTTGTTTGATTGTTTTTTTTAACTCCGCACTAGCCTCTCGTTTAAGTGAATCAATTTTTTGCTCTAGAGTTTTAATTTTTTGTATTCTACTAACCATTGCTTGTGAGTTTTATTTTTATATAAATAATGTGATGCTATTAACTAAAATTATATCATAGATATAACTATATTAGTACAAATAATATATAAATATATAAATTACGTTTAGATTACGTGCTTATTATTAAGATAATTAGCTGAAATGAATAATTATCTATAACTATATTTCTGTTCCTTGAAGACCGGTATTATATATAATACTAAATGTCTTACAGAAATTATTTTACTTTATAATTCTTAATTAAATCAACTACCACTTCTCCAATAATATCTAATTTATCTTCGGAAATTGAATCCAAATTATCTCGGGAAGTATGCCACTTTCCTTTGCTAATATATCGCGAATCAATAATATCCAAAGCTGGTATTCCTGCTGCATTAAGAGGAACATGATCATCAGTTATTGGTGTAGGGTATATTCCAAATAGAGACCTATGACCTAAATTTTCAGCTGCTTCATATAGCTCTGATAGTAAATTTGAAGGAGAATCATATGGCGGATCAATGCGCATTTCCTTGTCACCGACTAGGTCAAGAACAAATGCGGCTCGTGGCTTTTTATTGATCGGAGCGCTTCTCCAGAATTTTGCATAGTGACGACTTCCATAAAGGCCATCAGTCGGTGTGAAATCAACGAATGCTTCTTCACCATCAAAGAAAACTAACTCAACTTTTCTTGCCAATTCAGGCATACTTGAAAAGACCCTAGCTAATTCCACCAATACTCCAGTACTTGAACCTCCATCGTTCGCCCCTATAAATTCAACACCCTTTACTATTTTAGTGTCGTAATGCGAACAAACCAAAATGATATTTCCTCCATTCTTCCACTCAATATCCTTATCAGATACAGTAGGAAATCGAGCCCTAAGATTAATAAATTTTTTAGACCCATCTGGAGTCTTATCGTTGAATGATTGACGAACCGTGATCCATCCAAATTCTTGTAATTTTTTTTCTATATATTTGCGTGCATTTTCAATGCCTTGAGTTCCAGGAATACGGGGACCAAAATTTACCAACTCCTCTATATGCTGATACGCATTGGCACCTGAAAATTGATCCTTATTTGGTTTACAGCTCCCCAAAAGCACAACTGTAATGCCAAGAAGAACAGCAAAAGAAATAAGAGTATAGATTCTCTTATAACTAATCTGCATCGGTCGCACCGATCAGCTCAAGTATGCGCTGAAGATCTTCGTTACTGTAATATTCAATCTCAATCTTACCCTTCTTGGTCCCTTGATGAATTTGCACTTGCGTAGAAAGCCTATTCCTCAAACGTTCCTGCACCTTGGATAGAGCAGCCGATAACTGCCCCTGCGACTTATTTTTTGAACTTACTATTTTTTTAGCATCAGGATTTAAATGCTCACTGATAAGCTTTTCGGCTGCTCTTACAGTCATTCCACTTTTAATGATCTGATCAGCAAGAACGGTCTGTTCATTTTTGAGCTTAACACCAAGTATAACCTTGGCATGACCAATGCTTATGTGTCCAGCTACCAAATACTTTTGAACCTCACTTGAAAGGTCAAGGAGTCGCATGGCATTTGCAACTGTTGCACGGTTCTTGCCTACCCTAGTTGCTATTTCTTCTTGGGTCATTCCAAAGTCTTTTGCCAATCGCGTATAGGCCTGAGCTTCTTCGACAGGATTTAAATCTTCACGCTGAAGATTTTCAATGAGTGCCATTTCAAGAACATCTCTATCACTCGCCTCACGAAAAATTACAGGAACTGATTCGACTTCTAACCTCTGGCAAGCTCTCCACCGCCGTTCACCGGCAATGAGTTCCAATTTCTTTTTAACTTTCCGAACAATCAAAGGCTGAATGACTCCATGCTCTCTAATAGATTCAACAAGCTCATTAAGCGATTCATCGCTGAAATGCTTTCTGGGTTGCAATGGACTCGGAACAATATCAGTAAGTACCGCAGTAACGACCCTATCTCCTGGCCCCGGATCCATACTCACGGGTGTTGGTTTGGAGCTGTCTTTACTGACTTTTCCAATCAATGCACCTAAACCTTTTCCTAAAGCCTGCTTGGCCATATCATGAGGCTAGGCGAAACTTACAAATGTGGCAAGATAAGCCGTAAGAAAAATATAGCTAAATGAAAGGATCGTGCCTGTAGCTTAACCAAAATTAAAATAAGTGCGCTTAGCCTAATCGATAAGTGATGCGAGCCTTATCAATATCGTAAGGTGAAACCTCAAGTTTAACTCGATCTCCGACAACTAGCCTAATGAATCTTTTTCGCATTTTTCCAGAAATATGCGCCAATAGCTCATGCCCATTTGACAGCTTCACCTTAAACATCGTACCAGCCAATACTGCTGAAATTGTTCCTTCGGCTTCTTGCGATTTGCTATCACCTGATCCTTCGCGTCGACGACGACTCCCATCCGCGATAGCCTTTTTATCTACTCTTCTTGATCGTGCTTTTCGTGCTCTGGTCCGTTTTTCGTTACCCATAAATAATTTAATTTGTCTCTCTCTTAAATCGAAAGTTGATGCTAGTTTAACACATTTTTCTTAAATTTGTACATTTTCATGAAATTTATTCATATGGAAATAAATTCAAACTGCACTCATTCACTCTAAAATTCCTCAAAGCACCATGAGTTTTGATTTTAAATTCTCTACTTTCGGAGAAAAACTTGAACAAAAAGGAGGAATCTTAGACCTCATGAAAGATTTGGGAGAGGCACTCAATGAAAAAAACAGTATGCGGATGATGGGAGGTGGGAACCCTGCAGCTATACCAGCCGTTCAATCTATTTGGAAAAAAAGGACTGCTGAACTTTTAGCAGAAGAAAACAATTTTAATTCAGCATTAGTCAACTACGATCCACCGTCAGGAAATCCAAAATTCTTAAGTGCTGTTGCAAAGACTCTTAACCAGGAATACGGATGGGATTTAGAATCAAGCAACATTGCGGTCACCTCAGGTGCACAGACTGCTTTCTTTTTTCTGTTTAATATACTTGCTGGAAAATTCACAAATGGTCAGAGTAAAAAAATTTTATTGCCCTTGGCTCCAGAATATATCGGGTACGCGAATCAGGGAATTGCACAAAATATTTTCGTCACTCTACCTGCGATAATAGAGAAGAAAGGAAAAAACCAATTCAAATATTATGTGGACTTCGAGCAACTTGAAATTCACGATGAAATTGCAGCTATTTGTGTTTCTCGACCAACGAATCCAAGTGGAAATGTCCTCACGGATCAAGAAATTAATCGACTCTCAGAAATCTCTAGATCCAAAAGTATTCCGCTAATCATTGATAATGCGTATGGGAACCCTTTTCCTGGAGCCATCTTTACAGAAGCGACTCCAATGTGGGATGAACATATTATTTTAACACTTAGCTTATCAAAACTTGGACTCCCTGGCACTAGAACCGGAATCGTAATCGGCTCTAAAAAAATTATAGCTGCTGTGACAGCAGCAAATGCAGTCGTTGGTCTTGCCAATAACAATATAGGTCAGGCGCTCAGCTTGCCGCTTGTTGAAAGTGGAGAAATAATTGAGGTGAGCCAGAATCTTATCAGACCCTTTTACAAGGAACGCATGTTAAAAGCTCGCTCTTATGTGAGAGAGGCTTTCGGCGATACAATTCCCTACAGATTACATGAAAGCGAGGGAGCTTTCTTCTTATGGTTTTGGTTTCCTGAGTTACCTATAACAACAATTGAGCTGTATGAAAAACTTAAGGAAAGGGACGTCCTAGTCGTTCCTGGAGAGTATTTCTTTTTTGGGTTAGAAAACCATTGGGATCATAGCCATGAATGTATCAGGGTCACCTTTTCGCAATCTGAAAATATCGTGAAAGAAGGAATTCAAATAATAGCCGAAGAGGTCTCTAAAGCCTATGGGATTTAAATCCTTTATAAAAATCTCTGTATGATCGGCTCAATCTTTGATTTTGTCTTCTCTGGCCAGACTGAAGGATCTGTCAATATTGCATTAGAAAGTGCTGTGTGTGCTGGCCAGTCAGGCTCCTTTGGAATTAGGGGAATTGTATTAGCAATTATTTTCTTTGCTGCTTGAGCATTAGCTTTCAAATGGCTGATTACCGTATCTGCTGTGACTGGCTCTTCTTCTATTTTCCAGCAATCATAATCCGTTACCATCGAAAGAGTAGCTAAAGCCATTTCAGATTCTCTTGCCAACTTAGCCTCAGGTAAATTGGTCATTCCTATCACATCAAAACCTAATCTTTGATTATTCAAAGACTCAGCACGGGTCGAGAATGCCGGCCCATCCATGTTCACATAAGTTCCTCCATTATGAACTTCTTCTTGATGCATCTCATTAGCGATTTCAAAAAGCAAGGATCGTAATTCTTTACTGACTGGATCCCCAAACGCAATGTGTGCACATATTCCATCACCAAAGAAGGTATGCTCGCTCCGGCAACTTGTTCTATCAAAATACTGATCAGGAAGAACAATATCCCTCGGCGCGTACTTGTCCTGCAAGCTACCCACAGCCGTCACTGCAATGACCCAACGAACACCCAACGATTTAAGGGCCCAAAAATTAGCCTTATGGTTGAGTTCATGAGGCAAAATCGTATGACCCTTACCGTGACGAGGAAGAAAAAACACTCTTCTCCCCTCTATACGACACTCAGTAATCTTATCTGAAGGATCACCGTAAGGTGTGTTTATTTTACAATCATCAATCTTCTCAGCTCCTTCAATTTCGTAAAGCCCACTGCCCCCAATGATGGCAATCGCAGGCTCTTGATCATTGATATTTGTCATAATCGCAGATTAACTGGATACAAAGAAAGGTCGAGCTGTAATAAATCGAATAAAGCATCAATAACACTATTTACCGGAACAGAAACCAAGTGTAATTTTTACCAATGTTCCTGTTAAAGAACATAATAAAAATAACATTTAACTGCTTTTTCCTATCCCATTTACTCAGCAACGTCGAAGCGCAGACATGGGGGAAGGATATCGGCTACAATGCACTCATTGAAGAGCTCAAAGAAGCTCCTGAAATAAATATTAACTCAATTATCTACATACGAGCAGAAGAGAACGGTTGGCGATATAGAAAAGGAATCAGTGAAGCTTCGGAACCTTTGGATCTTTGGACAACATCTGATTTCAATGAGGACGCCACTTGGCAGATAGGACAGACGCCTATCGGTTATGGTGATAATGATGATAATACCATCCTAAATGATATGCGAGGCCCCTCCGTGAATGGATCAGAACCATACACGTGCATCTATCTTAGAAAGGAATTCCTTGTTGATTCTATAGATGTTCCTTCTCGATTGCTACTAAGAGCATATGTAGATGATGGCGCCATCATCTGGATCAATGGAATCGAAGTTGCTCGTTTTCACATGGACGAAGGCACAAAAACATATGACTCTACAGCACAGATCCATGAAGCAGAATGGGAATCAATCATCATAGGAAAAGCGAACCAATTACTGACTGGAGGTAAAAATATAATTGCGATTCAGGCCTTCAATCAAAATATTTCGAGCTCGGACTTTTCAATCGATATCGAACTAAGTCCTTGCCCTTTCCGAGTTTCGTTAATCGAAGCGACAGGGTCTGATGATAATTTTTTACCTGAAACCTCTCCAGATAATAATCCTCCTATCGAATATTCATTTAACGGGTCAGGGCCTTTCGAAAGAAATTATTTTCGAATAAAATCAATCAATGAGTCGCTTACTTATGATTCCTCAGAACATGCCCTAGCCGTTGGAAAACGCTTCTTCAGCAATGAGTCTATTGTTCCCTGGGTTCCTCTTGTTGATATTTACTCTGCAGGGCAATGGGTTTATGAAGATTATCTTAGGACAGGAACAAACTTCCCCCCAAAGACAGAGGAAAGTTTCGTCCAAAATCATTCATGGATTAGTTACGGTTACAATAATGAAACTGATCCATCAGAAGTTGATAATATAATATCAATACATAACGAAGCGGTCAGAAGATTCGATTACGCAATTCTTAGAGATCAGTTCATCGCCTGCGTTGGCCTTAATAATGGCGCCGGCACAACGGTCCCTTCAATTCTTGCCTCAAGTTATAATGCCATCTCGGTCGGAAACACCAATGGATCTCATAGCCGAGGACAAACTGTTTCTGGAATTGACATAGGTACTGGAAATATCAAACACGATGGACCCGGTAGAACTAAGCCTGATGTCGTGGCTAATGACGACTCTACCAGTGCCTGCACTCCTCAGGTCAGTTCGGCCGTAACGTTTCTCATTGGAATTGCGCAGGCAAAAAACGAAAGAAATGCAGTCATACCTGAAGTCATGAAAGCACTCATCATGGCAGGAGCCAGCAAAAAGGAATTTACTAATTGGTCCAGAAATAAAGAATTGCCAATTGATCCTGTTCTCGGAGCGGGAAAAATAAATGTTCAGAACAGTTATCATATCCTTATTGCGGGTGAACAAGAGCCTGGGAACTTTTCCAATAATTACGGATGGGACTCTGGTTCCATAGATGAATCAGGTAAAGTATCCTACTCTATCAAATTAGAAGAAGACGTAAATGAAGCTTCATTTTCGCTTAATTGGAATCGTGTTATCCGATCTGCGGAATGGCTAGATGGCAATCCTTATAATGAATCCATTGCAGACATGAAGCTCGAATTATACAGAAAAAAAGATAATTCATTAATACTCTATGATAGCAGTGACTCAAAATTGGATAATTTGGAACACTTATATTTACGTGGTCTTGATCGGGGCGAATACTTGCTAATAGTCAGTAGTGACACAGCAATCAATTATGGTTTGGCCTGGAGAGCGGAGAATGGACCAGTCCCTGATATAGATTTATTCTCTAATGATGAAGTATTAGATTTTTATTTTTCTAACCTCATACCTGGAAAGGCATTTTCTCTGGAAAAATCAAAAAATCTGAAAGATTGGGCATCCATTCATTCGTTCACTGCAGTGGAGATTAACCAAACATTTAGTGAACTTATTGAAACAAAAAAATCAAAATCTTTTTATAGATTGAATTGGGATCCAGCAAATTAAAGGAACTCCATTTGACCCTTCTTGCGGACAACTTTCTCCACTTTGTGCTTTGTAACAATATTACCCTTTGATGCCCTTCCCTTCACTGCTATATCTGCAAAATTAACCTCAATTTCCTTAACTCTCAATCTTGGCGCTGCTTTCAAAACCACGTTAACTAAAGGAGTATCCTCCTCAGTATTATGAACTGAAAAGAAAAGGACTCTTGTTCCACTATTTCCCTTAGTCAGATCATACATTTTCTCACGGGTCACTCCCTTAACGGTGAATCGCTTTATCATCGTGGGCCCATCTCTGCCATCACGATAAATCATACAGTAATATTTTGGTTCCTCTTTCCTAAAAATAGAAACGTGAGCTGGATTTTTTCCAACGTATGTCTTTTCTGCAACTTTAGATACCTGCATAGTTCCTTCTCTTCCAAAAATAATAATATCATCCATTCTTGAACACTTATCGACTGACACCCCATCCCTTTTTAATCCCCACCCTGCAAATCCAGTTTTGGCATTCAAGTATATCGTTTCAGTTGCAACAGCCACATTCTTAGCCACTACCTTTCCGAAGGTAGAAACTTCGGTCTTCCTTTCTCGTCCCTTGCCAAATTTTTCTTTGAGTTCCTTGTAGTACCGAACAGTGTATCTTGTTATCTGAGAAATATTTTTTTCTACTTCTTTAATATCTTTTTCTAACCCTTTAATAAGTTCATTAGCCTTAAAGGAATCATATTTAGAGATTCGCTTAATCTTAATTTCAGTAAGACGAACGACATCTTCCTCAATAACCTTGCGCTTGAGCTTCTTTAAAAATGGCTTAAGGCCAGCCCATATCTCTTCAATGACCGATTCCCAAGTAGTACAATCTTCTATTCGCCGATAAATCCTATTCTCAATAAAGATCTTCTCCAACGAACTGTGATGCCATTTGTCCCGAAGTTCACCCAAGCGTATCTCAAGCTCCCATTTTAGAAGCCATTTAGTGTGAAAAGCCGATTTTTTAAGTAATTCATCTACTTTCAGAAACTTAGGCTTATCATCTTCGATGACACAAGAGTTAGGAGATATAGAAATTTCACAATCGGTGAAGGCATAAAGCGCCTCGATCACGGTATCAGGATCCAACCCAACTGGGAGATGGATATGAATCTCTACTTTCTCAGCAGTAATATCTTCAATTTTAGAAATCTTTATTTTCCCCTTCTCATTCGCCGCCACAATATTGTCCATCAATCCACCTGCAGTAGTTCCGAAAGGTATTTCAGTGATTTTTAATAATCTTTTATTTTTGGTCTTTTCAATACGAGCTCTGACTCGAACCTTCCCTCCCCTCAAACCACCGTTATAGTCCGAAGCATCCATCAGTCCTCCCGTAGGAAAGTCAGGAAGGAGCTTCGTCTTCTTTTTGCGAAGCGCAGCAATGCATCCGTCAATTAGTTCATTGAAATTGTGCGGTAAGATTTTGCAAGCCAATCCCACCGCAATCCCTTCTGCACCATGAGCCAATAATAATGGAAACTTAACTGGCAAGCTAATGGGCTCTTTGTTTCGTCCATCATATGATAATGCCCATTCGGTCGTCTTTGCATTAAAGGCAACTGCCAATGCAAACTTTGATAACCGTGCTTCAATATATCTTGAAGCTGCTGCCTTGTCCCCAGTAAAAATATTTCCCCAATTACCCTGAGTGTCAATTAGGAGAGATTTTTGCCCCATCACAACCAAAGCATCAGCAATAGATGCATCACCATGAGGATGGTATTGCATCGTATGACCAACCACATTAGCTACCTTATTATAACGCCCATCATCTTTTTCTTTGAGAGAATGTAAGATCCTCCTTTGAACTGGCTTTAATCCATCATGAACACTGGGGACTGCTCTCTCTAGAATAACATAACTAGCATAATCAATGAACCAGTCAGAATACATATCATCAATGTGAATGACTTCTGAATTTTTATTTTTTTTATTGGTATCTACTTTCTTAATCGGAGATTTCTTTTTCTTAGTCGGCTTGCCTGTTTCCTTTCTGGAATTTCCTGTTTTAGACCGAACAGGTTTCTTTCTAGGCACCTTTTTGAGAACCTTTCTTTTAACAACTTTCTTAACGACTTTTTTCTTAGCCATGTAAAACCATAGACCTAATATTCAATTTTAAATACTTCGGCAAGCTTAACTAAATAACAAGGTTCGATAACTTATCAAATTAAGTCTCAAACCAATTATCATACAAAAATCAAAACCACTCCCAAAAAAGTTTAAAAAATTTCGATTATCGAATGATTGACCACTCCCAATAGATCGTTAATCTCAAATAATATGAAAGCCATGGTGATAAAGAGTTTCGGTGAAGCTGGGGTATTTGAAATAGCCGAAATTTCAAAACCTGAATTAAAGCCTGGTCATGTATTAATACGTGTTAGGGCAAGTACGGTAAATCCTATCGATTATAAAATTAGGAGTGGTTTACTCAAATCTCTCGCACCCGAAACTGGAGTCCTTGGTTTTGATGTTGCAGGAACAATTGAAGAAGTCGGCGATGGAGTGAGTAAATTCGTAGCCGGTGATGAAGTTTTTGGTTGTAGCGGAGCAGTTAAAGAACACTCCGGGGCATTGGCGGAATATCAATTAGTTGATGCAAATCTCCTCGCAAAAAGACCAGCTAACCTCTCACTTGAGGAATGCGTCGCACTACCGCTGGTATCAATAACAGCTTGGGATGCTCTTATAAGAGGTGCCAATATAAAGGAAGGTGAATACGTTTTAGTTCATGGAGGAGCTGGAGGTGTCGGACACTTGGGAATTCAACTCGCCAAAATGAAAGGGGCTGAAGTTTTCTCGACGGTATCTTCCGATGAAAAAGCAGAAATAGTCAAAGGCTACGGTGCAACACCAATAAATTACCGAAATTTAAGTGTCACTCAATACGTTGAAGAATACACTAATCAAAAAGGATTCGATGTTGTTTTTGATACCGTAGGAGGAGACAACTTGATGCGAAGCTTCGAAGCGTCAAAATTAGAAGGGAGGGTCACTTCAGTGAATACGCGAATCACCTGTGATCTTAGCATACTGCATCAAAAAGCGCTTTCACTTCATGTCGTTTTTATGATTATTCCAATCCTTTACAATCAGGATAAAGGCAAGGCCCAACACGGAAAAATCCTTAACGAAATTGTCAGAGGAGTCGAATCAGAAGACATAACACCACTTATCCATAAAGAAGTTTTTCCCTTTAAAAAAGTCTCAGAAGCTCACTCCTTACTTGAGTCTGGAAAAGCCACTGGCAAGATCGTTTTGAGAGGTTTTGATATAAGTGATTAGCTAAATCTATTTGATTTAGTCTAAAATATAATTATATAACAGATCGCAATAACATTTTTAGCATGGAAATTCCCGTAGGAATTTGCCAATGAATTGAAATGAAACATATAATCAAAAACCAAAAATTGAAATTCTGATGAAAAATATCATGTTTGTCGGTCCGGCAATCCTCGCCCTCCTCTTGGCCTCCAGCTGCAAGAACGAGAACCAAAATAATGCTGGAAAAACGAAGTCCGATCCAAACGCAACAAAGATCCTGCGTTTCTCTGCGATCCCTGACGAAAATACAACGGAGCAAACAGCAAAGTTCAAAAAGTTTGCCGACTATCTATCCAAAAAATTGGGAGTAAAAACTCAATTCATTCCCACAACTGATTATGCCTCTGCTGTTAACAAATTTATCCTTGGGGAGATTCACCTCACTTGGTTCGGTGGCTTGACTGGAGTTCAAGCAAGGAACCAAGTTAAAGGAGCCCGAGCAATTGCCCAAGGAATCGAGGATCCGAACTACATTTCCTACTTCATTGCAAATGCTGATACGGGACTCGAAATGAGCGAATCATTTCCCGAAAAAATTAAGGACATGAAGTTCACTTTCGGTTCGGAACAATCCACTTCCGGAAGATTAATGCCCAGTTTCTTTATTCAAAAAGAGACAGGAACAGCACCAGAGAAATGGTTCTCCATTCCAGTCGGTTTTTCGGGTGCACATGATAAGACGGCCAAACTTGTCGAGTCAGGTGCCTTTCAAGTTGGAGCTCTCAGTTATAAAAAATATGACAGCATGGTAGAGTCAGGAAAACTTGATAAAGAGAAATGTAAAATCATTTGGAAGACGCCTCCTTATGCTGACTATAACTGGACCGCTCATCCTGAACTAGATAAAATTCATGGAGAAGGATTCATTGATAAAATCCAAGCAGCATTAATTGAAATATCCGACGAGGGATTACTCAAGGCCTTGACCCGATCCAAAATCATTTCTGCAAAAAATGAAGATTTTCAAGGCATCGAAGACATCGCCAAAAAACTGGGATTCTTAAATAATTAAGTTTAATGAACGTGACTCATGAGCGTCCTGACACTTTCAGCCTAGAAAGTGCAGGGCGTAATTATGAGACAATTTCTGCTCTTAGTCCTACGACTCTCAGCATTAAGCAGGGAGAACGGATTGCTATTGTGGGACCCAGTGGCAGCGGAAAGACAACGTTACTAAGTCTATTCAACTCAACAATCCAAGCAAGCTCTGGAAAAATCACTGTATTGGGCAATGTATTGGAAGAAACTTCAGGAAAGAATCTCAAAAAGATTCGCTCAAAAATTGCAACGATCCCACAAAACCATGCATTAGTAGAAAGTTTTAGGGTTTGGCAAAACATAATTACCGGCCAAATCGGCGAGCGTGGATTCCTAGGCAATTTGATTGACCTGATATTTCCCCCAAAAAGTAAAATACTTAAAATTCACTCAATACTCGAAAGACTTGGCATAGAAGAAAAACTCTTTGAAAAGACTTCAAACTTATCGGGAGGACAAAAACAAAGAGTAGCACTAGGGAGGGCACTTTATCAAAAACCTCAAGCGATTCTTGCCGATGAACCTGTCTCGAGCGTTGATCCTGCCCGAGCAGAAAATCTGGTCCAACTACTTAATCAAATATCAAAAGAAGAAAACATTACGCTTGTAATGAGTCTTCATAACCTTGAATTGGCTAAGGCCCATTTTCCTCGTTTAATTGGATTGCGTAACGGCAAAATCAACTTTGATAGTGACCCTGAAGATTTGAACGAAAGTAAATTTAAAGAACTCTACACACTCAGTGAAAGAGAAATTCTTAATGATGGGGAATGCTAACAACATACGTTTCAAAAAAATTCCAATTGAGCAATTATTTAGTCCTCGCCGAAAAGTACTTATTGTCTTAACTCTAATTACAATCGGCTGTAGCTTTCTCATTGAGTTAAACCCACTACGGTTATTTAACGATAATAACCTCAAGCTAGTTGTAGATTTCTTAGGCGCAGCATTTACCCCAGCCATAGATTACGAGAATCCTGTACCTGACGCTGAACCTTTCCTCATTACAGTAGTCGATTCCGTTCTAATGACGCTTCGTTTTGCTTTATTGGCCATGAGCGTCTCAATTCCTATCGGAGCCCTTCTCGCTTTTTTTTCCACCACGGCATGGTGGCCTAAAAAAAATAGACGGAGACTAAGACAGATTCTCATGGGTATTCTCATCGTTTCCAAATCATGGATAACGTTTGCAAGATCAATACATGAACTCATTTGGGGACTTCTCTTCATTACTGCGATGGGGACATCTACGACTGCCGCAATTGTAGCTGTAAGCATTCCATTCTCAGGCATACTTGCAAAAATATACTCTGAAATCATAGAAGAACATTCGAGAGATGTTCAGGAACTATTCAGATCCATTGGCGCAGGCACCTTAAGTTCATTTTGCATAGGAATTATTCCTCAGGCTCTGCCTGATCTTTTTTCGTATACGTTTTATAGACTCGAATGCGCGCTAAGAACAGCAACTGTGTTCGGATTCCTTGGAATTGAGACGGTAGGATACCGAATCATGTTATCCTCAAATGAATTTCATCATCATGAGGTATGGACATACCTATATGTATTATTCGGAACCATAGCGATCCTGGAATGGTGGAGCAGATCAATTCGCAAAAGATTAGGTACATCAACAATTAATTAATGGAATCGGAGAACAGAGAATTAAGAATTAAAGAGCTGCATCACAGCAGATCCAAATCACTCTTTCTCAGGATGAGTCTAGTAGTCTTTATAATTTCTATGGCTTGGGCATGGTCAGCAGGGACTCTCCATGAATCATTGCTCACCAAAGAACAAAGAAGTGAAAACTTAGAAATATTTATAGGAAAAATAATCCCTGATCCTACTCGGGAATCGGGTAAATGGATAGACTCTTTGCCGTGGATAACCGATCTATTGATAGAGGAGCAAGGAATAAAAGCCATTGGGATTACGTTCGGCCTTGCAACGGTAGCAATTACAATGTCAGGATTTTTTGCCTTGCTCCTCTTGCCCCTTTCTGCAAGGAACTTTGGGACTCAAAGACCACTCGGAATTAATCAGGGCAACAACATACTAAAGTCTCTGTACTGGTTTGCGATTAATAAGTCTTCTCGGATCTTATTTTTATTTACTCGAAGCCTACCTGAATATGTTCTCGGATTTCTTCTTTTATCAATCCTTGGTCCCGACCCTTGGGTTCTTGTTTTGGCTCTAGCTATTCATAACTTTGGCATCCTCGGTAGGTTAGGTTCAGAACTGGTTGAAAATAGTTCTAATGGATCAGCTCGTATTATGCTAGCGCAGGGAGGAGGACGTTACAGCTCATTAGTTTCAACAACTTTTCCAGATTCATTTAACAGGATGCTAGTCTACTTTTTTTATAGATGGGAAACTTGTATCCGTGAATCTACGGTCCTAGGAATGGTGAGTATTATTTCACTAGGTTATCTTATTAAGGACGCAAAATCTAAGATGGACTATGATAGGATGCTTGCATTTATACTATTGGGTGCACTCATCGTTATGGCCGGAGACATCATATCAACATTGGTCCGCCGCAAGCTTCGCATCACCAGATCGACATAATTAGTCATTTTGCTTCGAGTTACTTATTTATTTATAGGGAAAATTGGTTGAGGCCCCATTATTATAAATATAGTTAATGTAGAAATTGCAGAAACAGCACTATAGGATTAGCTTAACGGCCCCGGAAAACGATCCATCCTCAAATACCATGAAACAATCTGTCTATCTATTCATTGGCATCACATTGTACTTCTCCAAGCTATGCCTTAGCCAATTACCATCTTATGAAGATGATCCTTTCCGCCAAATTCATGAATTGCTACCTACTCCGAATGAATCACGGTTAGCATCTGGAGCACCTGGCCCTAATTACTGGCAACAAGAAGTAGACTACGACATCAAGGTTTCATTGGACGACACAAAACAACAATTGAAAGGATTCGAAACTATCTCTTACAAAAACAACTCACCCCATTCCCTAAAATATCTCTGGTTACAACTTGATCAGAACCGATTCGAGCCTGAATCAGATGAAGCATTGACTCAGGAAGCACCCAATTTGGATGGAATAAGTTTCAATGGGTTGAGGTCTCAACTATATCGTCAGTCTTTTGATGGAGGGTACAAAATCAAAAAAGTAATAGACAGTAAAGGGAAGCCATTAAAGACACAAATAGTTGGAACGATGATGAGAATTGACCTCCAAAAACCACTCGATCCAAAATCAAAATTTATTTTCAGCGTTGAGTGGGAACAAAATATTATCGATGCCGATCTTAACCGGGCACGCGGAGGTTATGAATTTTTCAAAAAGGACAAAAACTATATCTACGAACTGGCACAGTGGTTCCCTAGAATGGCCTCCTATACAGATTATACGGGGTGGCAGCACAAACAGTTCCTAGGCAGAGGAGAATTCACACTCGAATTTGGTGATTATAAAGTGGAGATAACTGCCCCTTCTGACCACATTGTTGCTGCGACCGGTGAACTACAAAATGCCCAACAAATACTAACAGAGGAGCAAAATAAGCGTTGGAAAAATGCTATAAAAACAGGAGAAACCACTTTCATTGTCAATCCTGAAGAAGCAAAAAAGACTCAGGAAAATAAGAACAAACCAAAGAATACTAAGACCTGGATTTTCAAAGCTGAAAATGTCAGAGACTTCGCCTGGGCATCTTCTAGGAAATTTATTTGGGACGCAAAATATCATGAATTTGCACCAGGAAAGCGCGCATGGGCAATGTCCTTCTATCCCAACGAAGCTGAACCTCTCTGGAGTAAATATTCAACGGCATCCATAACCCACACCCTTGATATCTATTCAAAATTTACTTTTGACTATCCATACCCTGTAGCCATAAGCGTGAACGGACCAGTCTTTGGTATGGAATATCCAATGATTTGTTTTAACGGACCAAGGCCAGAAGAAGACGGCACCTATTCGGAAGGTACCAAGAATGCTCTTATAGGAGTTGTAATCCATGAAGTAGGTCATAATTGGTTCCCTATGATCGTCAATTCTGATGAGAGACAATGGACATGGATGGATGAGGGTCTTAATACATTTCTCCAATTTCTAGCCCAAGCAGAATGGCAACAAAAATGGTCATCAGGAAGGGGCAAGCCCAAAAGTATCACCAGCTATATGTCGAGCAGCACACAGAGGCCCATAATGACAAATTCAGAATCAATACATCAGTTCGGTAATAATGCCTATAGCAAACCCGCCGCTGCATTAAATGTGTTAAGAGAAACAGTAATCGGACGTGAATTATTTGACTTTGCTTTTAAAGAATACTCTACCCGTTGGATGTTCAAAAGGCCAGAGCCTGCCGACTTTTTTCGAAGCATGGAAGATGCTTCAGGCGTGGACCTGGATTGGTTTTGGCGAGGATGGTTCTATACGACAAAGAACGTTGACGTAGCCATGAAGTCTTTGCGCCTTTATCAAATTGACACAAAAGATCCAGACATTGAAAAACCGATCAAAAAAGAAAAAAGAGAAGAAAATGAAGCGAAAGATCTCATTGATTCAAGAAATAAACCATTACCAAAATTAGTAGACAGGAACCGAGAGCTTCTTGATTTTTATAATAAATTTGATCCACTCGATGTGACTGAAAGTGATCGCAGAGAATACAATGAATTTTTGAAAAGCCTTGAGCCAGAGGAGCTGAAATTACTTTCCCTGAGAAGAAAATTCTATGTAATTGAAATTGAAAATATTGGAGGCCTTGTATCTCCCGTCATTCTCGATATCACATATGCAAATGGGAAAAAGGGAACCATGAGAATTCCTGCTGAAATTTGGAAAAGAAACACTAGAACAGTAAAGAAATTAGTCATCGCTAAAAAAGAGATCACTCAAATTGAGATTGATCCAATGCTGGAAACTGCCGACACGGATAGAAATAATAATTATTGGCCTCCTCGGCCGATAGAATCTCGGTTCCAATTACAAAAAAGGAAAAAAGGGGAAAATCCAATGCAGAAAGCAAAGAAGGAAGAGAACCGTTCCAAAGAACAACAAAATGAAAAGAAAAAGAAAAGTTCTGAAAAGGACTCATCGTAAACTATTAACGTTTACCTTATTTATTCATTTCTTGGTATATTTGATCACTCCTGCTGGAGCTCATCCGGTACACGCCACATTTGCGGAAGCGGTTTGGAACCCCAAAACACAATCCATTGAAATTGCTCTTAGGGTAAGAGTTGTTGATTTAGAATCTGCCTTGTCCAAGAAGACCGATAAACAAATAGACATTGAAAATACCGAAGGCGCTGAAAAAAACATCTGTTCCTATTTAAATAATAATTTTTATATTACTCTGCCAACAGGAAAGAAGCTTATCCCTAAGTGGTTAGATAAGGAAGTAGGCATTACAAATGCCTGGCTCTATTTCGAATTCATTTTGGGTGAGGGAACTCTCCCCAAGCAATGCAAAATACAAAATTCGATTTTTTTTGATGATCTTGAGGGCCAAAAGAATATAATTGAATACAGAGAAGGGAAAAAGAAAGGAATCTTCTCTTTTAAACAAGACACAAAGATAAGGCCTCTAATATTAGAGCAATGATTAAAGAGATTCTTCGCTCTCGTCCAGAAAACTAGTCTTACAGAGGTCTGCATAGAGACCTGATTGAGACAAAAGGTCTTGATGATTTCCACTTTCAATGACTTCACCATCTTTAAGGACGTAAATTCGATCAGCTCCACGTACTGTGCTTAAACGGTGAGCTATAACAAAGCTAGTCCTGTTCTGCATCAGCCTTTCAAGAGCTTCCTGAATCAACCTTTCGGTTTCAGTGTCAACGCTTGCCGTTGCCTCATCCAAAAGAAGAATCGGAGGATTTCGCAATAAGGACCGAGCCACACTAACTCTCTGTTTCTCGCCTACACTGAGTTTTACTCCACGCTCACCTACCTGAGTGTCTAATCCTTGAGGTAATTGCATAACAAAATCAGAAGCATTTGCAACCTCTAGAGATTCCCACATCTGCTCATCAGTTGCATCCCTGTTCGCGATAAGCAAATTTTCTCTTATAGTCCCATTGAAAAGAAAACTTTCTTGGGTCACGTAGCCGATTGCATTGCGAAGAGATCTTTTTTTAATAGAATTGACTTCGACTCCATCCACTAGAATCTCCCCCCCATCATATTCATAAAATCGTGTCAGCAAATTGATTAATGTCGTTTTGCCCGCTCCAGTTGGCCCCACCAAAGCTATTGTCTGTCCAGGCTCGGCCTCTAAATTTACTCCATTGATAGTAGATAATTCTTCACCATAACTGAAGGACACGTCTCGATACTCTACATGACCTTTTACGGGGTCATGTAGTTCCTGACCCGATTCAAGGCCAGGCTCCTCTTCCGAATCTAATATTTCAAATACCCTCTCTCCTGCTGCTCGACCTGACTGCAACATCTGATTGAGTTGATGCAACCGGCCAATGGGCTCATAAAATAGTGTCAAATAGAGTAAGAACGCTGTTATCTCTCCAGGAGTCATTTGGCCATCAATAGCAAGCATTCCTCCGAATCCCATTACCAAAATAAAACCAATTCCGCCAAAAAAACTCATAGTTGGGTTATATATTGCCCAAGCAAACATTGTGCGAAGAGTAGCTTTACGGACCTTATCACTAGCAGCATTAAACCTTTGATGCTCTTCCTTTTCCATAGTGTAAGCCTTGATCTGGCGGATGCCGGAAATATTATCATGAAGCAAAGCGTTCATTTCCGATGTGGCCTGTCGAACAGTTCTGTACCGATCTCTTGTACTAGTATAAATAATTGCACCAATAAATAATAGTGGCACTGGAGCCAATGCCCAAAAGGCCAGAGTAGGATTGATCCAAAACATTACAATCCCCACAGCTATTATTTGCAATAAAGCGACGAGCCCTTGTTCTATTCCATCAATGAGTACCCTTTCCATGGCCGTCACATCTTCAGCAACACGAGTCATTATATCTCCAGTCGGTCGATTATCGAACCAGCTCAAAGGTAGCCTTTGCAGTGTCTGATAAAGATCACTTCTGATATCAAAAATAATTTTCTGCTCAAAAGTATTATTTAACATAATACGTAACGAATTAAGCAAATCCCTTCCAAAATAAGCAAGGCATGCCAAAAGAGTATATTTAACTAACAACTCAGCGCTTTTTTCAGGAACCGCCACATCGAGAACTAAACGAGCCACATTAGGAAAAACAATCGCTAGTAAAGTTCCTACAATAGCACAAATGAGCTGCAAAGAACCAAGCTTTGGATAGCGCTTAAGATAGGAAAAAACGCGTAAAATTGTTTTCATTTGAGGGAAATCATAACCAAAGGAAATTTAGTCAACGTGTATCTGGGTCATCTCTAAAAATTCATCTAATAAAGAAAGCATTGGAATACTTACAGCAAAGAGTCAAATTTCACTATCGTGTCTAATCGTAATGTTTTTGTCAGACCAGAGAATAGCTTCTGGTACGCTCGTGGCAAATTGATACGCTTTATTATTCTGCTGTCCACCCTTTGCTGCATATCCTTCCTGTACTTCTCGCAAAAACCATGGGAATTGGATGCCCATCAAAGTAATGAGTTATATTCTCTGGACAATGATATAATTATCGGTCTTTGGTATGGTTTTGCATCCAGCGCATTCATTGGAATTGTTCTCATCTTCTTCTGGAAAAAATGGTCGAAATACTCTCATCATAGAGAGAAAAATTTAAATTCTAGTCCTGAAATTGAACATATCCGCCCAACGTTATTTTGGATTTTGCTCCTATTAATTATTTTATTAGGAGGGCACCTACGGTGGAATCTTGCTACAGGAAGTTTATGGTGGGAGGAAATCAACTTTGTTAAAAATACAAATCATGAAATTTTATCTAAGGATTGGAGAGAAACCTTGTGGATGCATCAGAAACAAAATGAATGCCCTCCATTGGCCGCAGCGATAAAAATATCTCAAAGCATTTGGCAAACAAAAACTGAATCCAAAGAATTTAAAATTCATGAATTATTAATACGTGCACCGTCTTTTATTCTAAGTATTCTTTCTATTTTAATAATCGCTTTATTGGTCAAACGTTGGGGGTTCAGCACAGGAGCTCTAGGGTCAGCCCTATTACTTGCCATGCATCCATGGCATATACGACATGGAACTGAACTGGGCAGTGCCGGAGTAATTATTTTTTTAACTTTACTTGGCTCTTTATGGTTAACTTATGCAATCAATGATAACAAAGAGCGGTGGAGGTACTGGATCTTGTTTGGATTTAACCAGCTGATTCTTGCATGGACAATTCCTGAAGGAATATTTTACACCATTGGATTTAGCTTGTGCGGAATCTTATTAATTTTATCTCAGAACACAAATTTCTCACATCGCTCAGCATCCATTGGCAGGCTCATTGCCGCGAATGCTATGGCTTGCATGGTCTACCTCCCTCTTTTCATGCCGAACATCATCCAAATATTGCACTGGGAACCAATAGAGAATCCTCACTCTTCAATTTCACCAAACTTTGGCAATTCAATTGGGCATTTACTATTTGGAATGGATATCAGTCAACCTGGAAGCGAATTGCCTTCAGTAGTAAAAGAACTGGGGCAAAGTCCAGTCATTGGTTCTGCTATCTTATTAATAACATTCTTTAGTTTATTTTTTGGCATTATTAGAACTTGGATAAGCCGAAAAGGTGCAGCAAAATTATTGATTACCATTATCATTTTAGGTCTTGGGTCGATTCTAATTAATGGAATCACAGACACTTATCTTCATCATCACTTTATAACGCTCTGTCTAGTGCCTTTAGTCATTGTTCTGGGCATCGGGTTTTCAGGAATACTTCATACCGGAAAATCAAAATACTCATTCAATTCCTTGATCAGTATAATTGTAATTTGCTTTTATTTATACATTGCTCGTGAACCTAGAAATAACACACAAACGCTTCCCTTTGCACCGTATAAGGATGTTGCAAAACATCTTAAACAAAGAGCAGAAACAGGTGAAGAAATGCAGGTTGTTTGTTATGGATTCGGTGGAAAGATGATGAAGGCTTATTACCCAAATTGCACTTACGCTAAAAACAAAGAAGATCTCTTATTGGAAATCGATAAATCAAAAAAGAATCAAAAAAAACTTACAATTATTTTAGGTTATTTGGATATCAACAGTAATCACCCTGAACACCAAGACGGGATTCCACTAATTAAATCTAAGGAAAAATTCCATAAGTCCAGAGAATTCTCTAGTCTGGAACCCCTCTTTAAATTTGAAATAATTAGATCTATCAGCTCTTCTTAAGATAGCCCAACTGAATTACTAAATCATCAATTGAATCCTCAGCTTCTTGTAATTCAGCAATAGGATCCCATCGCCCATTCGTTAAAGCTTCTTTTGCTCCGACAGGAATCTCAACCGGAAATTTTAGATCACCTGCACAAACTTCAGAATTAACAACATCTATGGAAACTTCCGTTTTCGGAGCAGCATTAATTATCTCAGTCAAAGCCTTTATACTTTCCTGCGTTGCCAGAACACAAGGCATACCAAGAGCGCAACAATTACCAAAAAATATCTCAGCAAAACTTTCCGCTATAACAGCCCTAAATCCATACCTATACAAAGCCTGAGGCGCATGTTCACGAGAAGATCCACAGCCAAAGTTAGCATTAGAAATCAAAACTGATGCACCAAAAAATCGCGGTTCATTGAGAGGATGTTCCTTATCATTACCCTCTGAATCTTTTCGGACATCATAAAATAGGTATTCACCTAACCCATCAAAGGTCACACATTTCATGAACCTTGCCGGTATGATTCTGTCTGTATCAATATCGTTCCCCGGAACGTAAACTGATCGTCCGCTAACTTTTTTAATTTTTTCTAAAGACATAAAATTTGGTGATTAAAAAAATCACCCCGCATCAAATTGAAAAATTTCACGGGCATCACTTACCTCTCCACAAACTGCAGCGGCAGCGACCATGACAGGGCTCATTAAAATTGTTCTTCCGGTCGGGCTTCCTTGGCGCCCCTTGAAATTTCTATTGGAAGAACTGGCACACAATTGCTCACCAATTAACTTATCAGGATTCATAGCTAGACACATTGAACAACCTGCTGCCCTCCACTCAAATCCTGCATCACTAAAGATTTTATCTAAACCTTCTTGCTTTGCCATAGCATCAACAATCTGAGAACCGGGAACAGCAATCGCTTTCACATCAGGAGATACCTTGTGACCTTTAAGATACTTAGCAACTTCACGAAAATCGGACAACCTCCCATTAGTACAGCTACCTAAAAAAGCCACATCAATCTTGGTTCCTTTGATTGGTTGACCCGACTCAAGTTTCATATAATCAATTGCTTCCTGAATAGAAAGTCTCTCATTCTCATCAGTTTGTTCCATTGGATCCGGAACCTTACCTTCAATGGAAAAACCTTGATCCGGGCTAACTCCCCAAGTCACTGTCGGAGCAATGTCCTCGGCCCTGATGTTAACGATATCATCATATTCACAATCTGGATCAGAAGCAATACTCTTCCATCCATCTACTGCTGACTCCCATTCATTATCTGAGGGCGCATACGGACGACCTTTTAAATAATCGAAAGTCTTCTGATCCGGATTAACATATCCACACCGTGCCCCACCTTCTATGGCCATATTACAAACCGTCATTCGCTCTTCCATAGAAAATGAATCAAACAATGAACCTCCGTATTCATAGGCATAACCAATCCCTCCCTTCGCTCCCAATAATGTAATAATATGTAATGCTACATCTTTCGCATACACTCCGGGCCGCAAACTCCCTTCAACATTAACTCTCCTAACTTTAAGTTTTCCGAGAGCTATTGTCTGAGTTGCTAAAACGTCTCTGACCTGAGTAGTTCCAATCCCAAAAGCAATTGCGCCGAAGGCTCCATGAGTAGCAGTATGGGAATCTCCACAAGCAATAGTTGTTCCAGGTTGAGTAATTCCTTGTTCCGGACCCACTACATGTACTATTCCCTGCTTACCGGTCGAGAGATCAAAGTAAGTAATACCAAATTCTTCAGCATTCTTTGCTAATTCTTTAATCATTGCATCTGCCAACGGATCACTGAAAGGTTGCTCGCGCTGATCCGTAGGAACAATATGGTCAACAGTTGCAAATGTGCGTTCAGGATATTTAACCTTAACACCAAGATCCCTCAGCATGCCAAATGCCTGCGGTGATGTTACTTCATGTATCAAATGGGTCCCAATGAGCAGTTGAGTCTGCCCATTAGATAGATCACGCACAGCATGAGCGTCCCAAACTTTCTGAAAAAGGTTCTTAGCCATCAATATTTATAATGTCCTCAAAAAAGCGTATGAGGCTTAACCCAATTAGTGATGAGATTCAACCGATGATCACATTATCTAATAGCTTTGATGTGCACCCATTTACCAAAAAATTTACATCAGAATGGGTTTAATAAGTATCTAAACCTCAAATATCCAACACTATTAAGCAATTTAAAATCCGTAAATAGAAAAGGCTACCTATAGTAAAAAGGCTTTTAATAGCATTTTTTTCATTTCATAAGAAATATTTAATATATATTAAATATTAAGAAGTCCTTGACGGTAACATATGTTAAGCAAATAATGCACGAAATGAAAATAGGTATTTTACTGGCTAGCCCTACTCTGCGAAGCCGCCTGCGAAGAAAAAGAATCAATGATTTTTTCACGCAATATGATCAGTTGAGCCTTACTCCTCAGGATAAGGGATACCTCGAATTGGCTAAAAAGGTTCTTTCATCAGAAAACCGCGAATCAAAAAAGCAGTCGAGGAGCAGATTATCTAAATAACTGATCCTAGTTCCGTCAGCTAACCGTAGAATTCCAGATTGCGGCTTGCTAATGTTAGGTTGATCTTTCTGACCTCATGAAAGATAAACCATTACGCACGACAGTCATTGGCAGCTACCCATTTCCAAGTTGGCTGCATTTCGTAGGCAACAACCTAAATGAATTCGGCGCTAATGACATTGATGAAATTAAGAACGATGCAACTACATGCGCCATCACTGATCAGCTTGATGCCGGACTCGATGTCATCACGGACGGAGAACAAACCCGATTAGATTTTAACCTTTCTTTTTATGGTCACTTGGATGGAATTGCTTTAGAACAAAAGTCCCCAAGGCTCTTTGGTCCCCCAGCTCACGACCAAAGAGGAAAGCATGAAATAATTGGAGAGCTTCGAGCAAATAACGGGCTCGGTGCAGTAGCCGAATTTGAAAGGTTAAAACGAATAGCTCCTAAAAAATCTTCACTCAAAGTGAGTGTTCCAGGCCCCTTCACAATGAGCGGCCGATTACTACCTAACGCTGATTACACTGATCGCTATGCAATCACAGAAGCTTTACTTCCTATTATCCGAAAAGAACTTGAAGATCTAGTCGCTGTCGGATGCGAGGAAATTTGTGTCGATGAGCCCTCAATGAGTTGTTATGGATACAAAGAAGATACGGCACGTTTTGTTGATATATTTAACCGCACAACCGAAACAATCTTTGGTAAAGCTAGGCTCTGCACTCATCTTTGCTTTGGCAACTATAAAGGACACTCAGTAGGTTACCGACGCTATGAGCCGCTCTTTCCTGCATTCTTGGATCTTAAAGTTGATGAAATGCATCTTGAAATGGCTAATAGAGAATATGCTGAGCTTGAAACAATTGCCCAAGTTGCAGAAGTCATGGACGTAGCAGTAGGGATCATTGACGTGAAAAGTTATTTCATTGAACCTGTTGATTTTCTTGTCTCTAGAATCCGCGAATGCATGAAATATGCTGATCCGGAAAAACTTGTACTAGCACCTGATTGCGGACTCAGTCAGACTGCTCGATGGGCAGCCAAACAAAAGTTAAAGAACATGTGCTCTGCTGCCAAAATTGTCAGAGATAGCCTTTAACAGAAAAATGAAATCCGCCTATAAAAAAAATCAGGAACTCGTATCTGAAATTGAAAATGCAGATGAATCTTCTGAAAAATTTCATCTCTGGTGGCTTGGACAAAGTGGCTTCCTTATAAAGTGGCAGCAGGATTACCTCTTATTAGATCCATATTTATCGGATTCACTAACTGATAAATACTCAACGACTGATAAGCCTCACATACGAGTCACGGAACAAACGATAAATCCAAAGGAACTTGATTTCGTTAGCATTGCCACCTCATCCCACAACCATACTGACCACTTAGATGCTACAACACTTCTCGCTATCAATGAATCTAGGCCGGGCCTTCGTTTAATCCTCCCCAAGGCTAACATTCATTTTGCCAATGAAAGGCTAGGCAAAGATTCAGGAATCAAATTAATTGGGATAAAAGAAAACGAACCCCTAAGCATCGGCAACTTCACCATCGATGGAATTGCAGCAGCTCATAATGAAGTTGAAAGAGACGAAAAAGGATCTCCAATATATATGGGATTCATCGTTCAGTTTGGTGATTGGACCATATATCACTCTGGCGACACTTTGTGGCATGATCAATTAACGCATTCACTAATAAATCGATCAGTTGATGTCGCATTAGTTCCTATCAATGGGAACGACCCCTCTAGACGCGTAGCCGGTAATCTTAATGGAACTGAAGCTGCGACACTTTCAAAAGAAATTAATGCAAAAATAGCTATTCCTCATCACTTTGACATGTTTGAATTCAATACTGCGAGCCCTGATGAATTCACAGGAGCATGCGAAAGTTTAGATCAACCTTTCTGTGTCTTGCAAAATGGCCAAGGATGGTGCTCGGATGCACTCTTATAAAGTTCAAAAAAAATCCTAAGCCATTAAATAACAATTTATTCAATGTATTTTAACATTTTTGGGTCATTGATAATCAAATTAGATAGACTTATTTGTTAAAATGCACTGCGTTTTTCAGTTTATTTATGAAATCCTCTCGTTAGAAAGACTAAATTACAACTAATGCCTAAGTTCTCAGAGTAAGGTTGTTTTTCTAATAAAAACCTGTAAATTTCCCGCCCCTGTTTCGGAGCAGGGATAAATACATCATCACCTCAATGCAACCAACTGTCGCTTTCCTCATCGCACTGTCCTTATTTGCACTCTTTATTTGGTACTTCGGGACTGACTCTGACTTCCGTCAAAGGATCATCGGAACAGCCCTCGCCTTAGGATTGGCAGGCTTCTGCGTATATTCTTTGCTCCCGCCCGAAGAAAAAATTAATCGCGGCATGGACCTTGCGGGTGGAGTCCGCTTCACTCTCCAACTTAATCCAAGGGCTGAAGCTGAAGAACCCATCAATAAAAAGGATCAGGAAGAAGCTCTTAATGTTTTGCAAAAAAGACTGGCAGGCTCAGTGAGTGATATCAGTATTGCCCCAGAAGGAGATGATCGGCTCGTCGTTGATATTCCACACCGTGAAGGAGATGCCAATCAAAATATTGATGATAATAAAATTAAACAGATCCGTGCCCAACTTCAGAAATCCGCCATCCTTGAGCTCTATCTTACTCATGAACAAAATAACGAGATAACGATTGGTAAAATTGAAAGAGGAGAAGACGTTGTCCCTTTTTCAAAAATAGCAGAATACGATAAACAAAAAGAAGACTCTCAAGGACCAAAAAAGCTGTTACTTAGGGATGAAGTCATGATCGAAGGTAAAGATGTTACCGCTGCATATGCCTTCAATGAAGCGGGAAATTGGAAAATTAACATCACTTTCGTTGGGGACGGAGAAAAGACTCTTTCGGAAGTCAGTAAAAAGTATGCTGGCGATGGCTCTACTCAAATGGCAATACTTCTTGACGGGAAAATTATTTCAGCGGCTGTATTTAATGGGCACATTCCCGGAGGTAATTGTCAAATAACCGGCAACTTCACTGAGCAGGAGGCAAATACATTATCAGTGTCCATGCGTAATCCTTTAGCAGTAAAACCGGAAATCCTTTATGAAGAGTCCTTCCCTCCAACCCTAGCAAATGAAGCCGTCAATCAAGGAATTCGTGCAGGGATATCGGGACTAGCTTTAACTGCATTATTCATGGCCATTTTCTATCGTTTTGCTGGGCTGATCGCTCTGATTGGCTTGACCATGAACATTATTCTCCTCTTTGGTATTCTTGCGATTTTCCAAGCTGATTTTACTCTGGCCGGGATCGCAGGAGTCATTCTTACGATAGGCATCGCTATAGATGCAAACGTATTGATTTATGAAAGGTTACGAGAAGAAATGGCAGCAGGAAAGACAATAGGAATTGCCATTCAAACTGCATACGAAAAGGCCTTCTCAGCAATTTTTGATGCTCAAATTACCACGCTCATTACAGCCTTGGTTCTTTTATGGCTAGCAGAGGGCGCGATCCAAGGATTCGCCGTGACACTGACAATTGGAATAATTGTGTCACTCTTCTCAGCACTTCTAGTGACTCGGGTATCCTTCAATTGGCTCAGTGCTACAAGAAAGTTAAATAAGCCTCTGACATTTACTCCTGTACTATCCAATAAAAAAATCAACTTTCTTGGACTAACCAAATTTAGCCGCTTCATTTCTTTTGCTCTTATTGCTTTGACTATTGGGACAATGGCAACAAAACGAGATGGGGCACTTGGCATTGAATTTGTCGGTGGGGATCAGCTAAGATTTAACGCATCAGAAAGCACGACAAGAGAGTCCATTGATACAGTAATAACAGACACACTCAATGAAACCAAGAAACCTCAGATTCAGAAACTGACTCCGATAGGTAGCGAGAATACAATCTTTTCCGTTCGTGTTGAGCCAGGCTCTGGTGAAAAGGTAAAACAAGCCATCGCAACGGCAGGCCTCGCGGATGGTCAAATTCAGAGCCAACAGATCGGTTCTGTTGTTGCTGGTGAAATGGCAAAAAGATCTCTCTACGCACTCATTGCTGGGCTTGGAGTTATTTTCATTTATGTGACTTTCCGTTTTGAATTTTCATTCGCAATCGGAGCTATTGCTGCCCTCATTCATGATTTGTTTATTGTAATAGGAATTACAGTTCTCTGCGGAAAGGAGCTTAATCTAATACTGGTCGGAGCCTTTCTGACCATTGCTGGTTATTCTATTAACGATACAATAGTCGTTTTTGACCGTATAAGAGAAGGTCTTCGAAGTCAGCGAGGTAATGTAAAAGACATCATGAATGCCGCCATTAACGCCACACTCTCGCGAACGATCCTCACCAGTTTAACTACCCTCATTACAGTAACATGCTTGCTATTGTATGGTGGACCAGCACTGAATGACTTTTCTTTTGCAATCATTATAGGAGTTATTATAGGAACCTATTCCTCAATATTTATTGCTTCTCCTATTGTTTATTGGTGGGCCAAGAAGAAAAAAGTTAATTTGCGACGTGAGATCTTGGATGCCGATCAGGATGACATTAGTTCAGCTACTGTAACAAATTAGAACCTCACTTGACTGATTCATACTTAACCGCTAAGATTAGCCCCCCTAAAATAGGATCTATATATTAATCAACAAATACATATGCCAGAAGTAGAAGTTAACAAAGGTGAATCTGTGGATCGAGCTCTCAAACGTTTAAAGAACCAACTTGAGGCTGAAGGAATCATGGATGAGATGCGCCGCCTCCGTGCCTTTGAGACTCCATTCCAGCGCTATAGACGTAAACAACGTACCGCAGCAAAAAAATCCCGCATGCGTTTCAGAGCAAATCTTCAAGTGTTCAAGCGAGGCAATACTACAAAGGAAGAGGAAGTGCCTACCGAAGAACCGACTGCTGCGGCAAAAGAAACTGTCGAATCTGTAGCGACTTAATAGGCATCCCATTTGCATCGGGAAATTCCGCCTGTCCGGCAATTAAAGTTCACTCGTGAACGATCTAATCTTCTACGAGCTCTACAAAGTAATCCTCTATTGCTGAAACAAGCCCAGGAATATTTGATTCCTTAGCTTCTATATCAACTCGCAACCCGGCAGATTGCAAGGTCTGTGAAGTGATCGGTCCGATACTAGCAATTATCAAGTGCTCTGGAATTGGTAAATCCATATCCAAAAAACTCTCTACAGTACTCGAACTGGTAAAAGTGATAAGATCAGTCTCTCCTGCCCGGAACCTTTCAACGGCACCGGTCGGGTCTTCTGACTCAGATACGGTCTGATAAGCTATCGCTTCATCAACAATTGCTCCAGCCTCTGTCAAACCATCAGAAATTACATCTCTTGCACTAGAAGGACGAACTAGCAAAACAGTTTCATTCTCAATACTTTCCTCCATCAACTTCTTTAATAAACCTTCAGCAACATATTCGTCTGGAATTAAATCTACTGAAAGATGATAAGTCTGAACTCTTTTTTGGGTGCCTGGACCTATGACTGCTATCTTCGCACCTCCTATGGATCGAGCATCTTTGTAGAGTTTAAAAAACATATCAAAGAAAGCATCTACTCCGTTGGGGCTAGTGAATATGATCCAAGAATATTTATGAGCATCCTGTACTAATTGTGCAAACGCTTTGATGTCCTCAGGTGGCTCAATTCTGATTGTAGGCATTTCATCAACGTCAGCCCCGATGCATCTCAACTGAGCACTGAGCTCTCCTGCCTGACTCCGCGTTCTAGTAACAACAATTTGTTTTCCAAACAATGGGCGATTTTCAAACCAATTCAATGATTCCCTTAACTTAACAACTTGTCCAAAAATGGCCACAGCAGGAGCCTTGAATCCAACTTTTTCTGATCTGCTTGAAATATCTCCTAATTCACCAATTAAAGTTCTCTGACGACCAGTCGTTGCCCATCGAATTAGAGCTACTGGTGTATCTGGTGAAGCTCCACCAGCAATCATCATCTTAGTAACTCTTTCTAGTTGTCCTACCCCCATCAACATGACTTTTGTCCCATCGGAATTTCCAATTTTGGAGTAATCTACAGCGGTATCTTCTTTAGTAGGATCCTCGTGGCCTGTAAAAATAGTCAGCTGAGAACAATGGTCTCGATGCGTCACAGGAATGCCTGCGTATGCTGGACCTGCTACTGAAGAACTGATTCCAGGAACAATCTCAAAAGGGACACCAGACTCATATAATTCCTGAGCCTCCTCACCTCCTCTACCGAATACGAATGGATCACCACCCTTCAACCTCACCACGGTTTTTCCCTCCAGTGATAATTTAACAAGCAAATCATTTAATTGATCCTGAGGAATAGCATGATCAGCTGCCTTTTTTCCCGCATAAATCTTTTCAGAGGTTACAGGAGCATGGTTAAGTATATCTATATTGCATAGGTAGTCATAGACAACGACATCAGCCATTTCAAGGCAATGCTTTGCGCGCAATGTAAGAAGGCCAGGGTCCCCAGGACCAGCTCCCACCAGATAGCAAATTCCTTTCTTGTTATTTTCAGAATCACTCATGTTCAAATGCATCAATTCCCATTTGATTCAACAAATCAAATGCAATTTTATTTAATTCGTCTCTTTTTCCTATTTTGGTTCCGGTCTTCGGGGCTGAGTCTAATTTTTCTTCATCAAAGACTATAGCACTTATTTCCAACTCATTATCTTTTGCTAACAAATGTGCACTGACCCCTACCGGAGTATCACAACCTGCTCCGAGGAGTCGGAGAAATTCTCTTTCTGCACTAACGCAATCCTCTGTATCAACATCGTTAATTAATTTAAGCGACTCAGATATTGGAGAATCCGCAAGCGTTTCTACCGCTATTGCACCTTGACCAGCGGCCGGAATAAAATCAGAAACACTCAGAGGTAAGCACTCTAGAACTTTATCATCAATAATAATTTGAGCGGACTCGGAATCATAAAGTTCTAGTCTCTCAAGTCCAGCCCTAGCCAAAATAGTCGCATGACCAGCTTTCCCATCAATTAACTTCCTGAGTCGAGTAGGTACATTTCCTCGAATTTCTGAAATGACTATATCTGGTCTTTTCCAACCAAGGGTTCGGGCCCTGCGAACACTACTCGTTGCTACACAAGAATTTTTTTCAAGGTCCTCTATAGAGCATGCATTGTTCCTAAAAATTAAAAGGTCTTCAATAGGTGCACGTTGCATAACTGATGAAATCTGAAAATCAGAACCCAGTTCTGAGGGCAGATCCTTTAAGCTGTGGACAGCAGCGTTAATTTCACCCTTTATCAAAGCATCTTCTAATTCTTTAGTGAAAACTCCTTTTTCCACTATGGGCTGATGTCCCTTCGAAAAATCAGTTAGCTTTAAATCTTTATACCTATCACCACTGGTTTGAATAATACGCTCTTCAATTTCTCCTTCAAATCCTTTTGCCCTTAGCTCGGTTGCAACGGATCGGGCTTGATAAAGAGCCAAGTCACTTCCCCTGGTTCCAAGAACAATTTTATTCATACTGTTGGAATAGGGTCATCCCCTTGGTCAGAATACTTTTGTGTGTTTCTAGAACTTATATCTAGTTCCAATTTAGCAACTTCAGCTGATATGAGGTCTTCACATATTATAATTTGTTCTTCGCGCCTTGCATGAGCAGACACCGTGATTCTTTGTAAAGCATCCATATCATATAAGTAAACACCTGGAACGCTTGCAACTCCTTCATCAACGTCTCTCGGAACTGCTATATCTATAATAAATAATGGCCGGCCGCGTCGCTTTCGGACAGTTGGTCCAATCTGTTCTTTAGTTAAAAGTGTATGAGGGGAAGACGTTGCAGTAATAATAATATCCGCTTCAAATAGTCGTGTTAATCCCTCCTCAAACTCATAGGCTTTTCCGTTCATTTCTTCCGCAAGAGCAATGGCCTTGTCATAGGATCTACTTGAGACTACTAGTCCTTTTACTCCACGACCAGCGAGTGTTTTAGCAACCATTTCACCCATCTGTCCTGCTCCAAGAATCATCACATTACAGTCTTGCAAATCTCCAAAGATTTTCTCTGCTAAATCGACTCCAGCAGCACCTACCGAGGTCGCTCCACGAGTAATTTTTGAATTAGTTCTTACATATTTGGCAATCTTAAAAACATTCTGAAAAAGTTTATTTAAATAACGTGAAGTTTGTCCCGCCAAATGCGCAGCAGCATAGGATTTTTTAACTTGTCCCAAAATTTCAGTTTCCCCTAAAATCATTGAATCAAGACCACTTGCGACTCGACACAAATGATTCACCATCTCAGATCCCCTAAATTTATAAAAAGGCAAAGACTTCATTTCCTCGGTCTCATATAAAAACGCAAAACACTCCTCAAGTTTAGAAAATTCGTCTGAATTGGCTACGGTATATATTTCAATACGATTGCAGGTGGAAATAATCACTGCCTCATGAAATTTTTCCTTATCGGTGATTATAGAACATTTTTCACCAAGTTTAGTCTCTGGAATGGCCATTTGTTCACGAACCGATACCGGAGCCGATTCATGATTAATGCCCACACAAAAGATCTCAGCTGAATTCGTATCTCCCATCAATTCTATGAAATAATCAACAAACTCAAAAGTGGAACCATGAAGGCAAATACAGCAAACTGAGAAAGCCTACGAGCAACCATCCCACGGAAAAAACCAACTAAGCAAATCACTGCATAGAGAATCCATACCGCATACAAAGGCCATAAAGCATGACTGTCTCCATTAGGAGGAATTTTTTCTGCAGAAAAAATTCCAGCTGCTAATAATATGACCCCAAAAAACATAAGTCTGAAAACCGCTTTAGACAAATTATGCATTGGAGGCAAATGGTAAAATAATGTCTCTAATTTCCCCGATCGAACATGGTGCTCTTGGAGTAAAAACATCAAACCTGCTACGCAAGCCATGCCAAAGGATCCATATGAAATTAGCGACACTCCGATGTGAAATTCTGTCCATGTCTCCGTCCCGCCACGAGCGGCCGCCAGTTTGATTGCCAGATCCTTATCAAATGGAACTAAAGCCGCCACTATGCAGGTAATAAGAACCAAAGGTGAAGTAAAGACTCCCATCAATGAAAGCCTATAACTTGATCCAAAAAGAAGATAGATAATGACCATCGACCAAGACACAAAAACAAGTATTTCCAATAAATTGGTCACTGGACATCGCCCATGAATTTGACCGCGCTCTGCCAAGAACATCGATTGAAAGATCATGCCCAAAAACATGGCTAGGAAATTCCATTTGGAATTTTTATAATGCCCACTACGCAAAGATGTAATTGCATATAAAAATCCACCGCAGAAAAAAACCGCAGCACAAACTAAAAATAAACGATCGCGATCCATTGTTTGAGGGGCATGTATGTTAGTCCTTGCTCAAGTGTATTGCAAAAGAAGTAATTAACTTATATGTGATTTCATCTATAGATTTCAACAGCTTAAATTTTGTGCTATGACTCCTATATCTTAATGAAAAATATTGACCTAAATAGGCTAGAAAAAGCAATACGTAATGTTCCTGACTTTCCAAAGCCTGGAATTGTATTTAAAGACATAACGCCTGTTCTCGCAGATGCTGAACTTTTTTCTATGAGTATCCATGCAATGGCGTCTTCTGCAAAAAATTCAAAAATTGATAAAGTCGTTGGAATAGACGCAAGAGGATTTATTTTTGGGGCAGCAATAGCTCATTTGCTGAATGTTGGATTCGTTCCAGTTCGGAAAGCTGGCAAACTGCCTTGGATGACAGAATCTGAATCCTATTCATTAGAATATGGAAAATCAGAAGTCGAGATCCATAAGGATGCTATTTTACCTGAAGAAAAAGTCATCATAGTAGATGACCTTCTAGCCACTGGAGGCACCGCAGAAGCAACTATTAAACTCGTTAAAAGTTTAGGAGCAAATGTACATTCTGCATGCTTCTTTATTGAACTCGGGTTTTTAAATGGAAAAGAAAAATTAGGTCACACTGAAGTTGAGTCATTACTAATTTACTAGCACTAGTGAGTTAATCTTCTAAATCTTATATGAGAAGACACTTCTTGTCCGTCAGTCAATTGTTTATGCATTTCTTTCCCAAAAACTTTCTAATGAAACACCTCTGGTTCACTATCCTCTTAAGCATTTTGATCATCACCCCTTCCTCAGCGGTCTCGATGAGGGAGGCTATCAATACAGGTGATGCCGATGCCTTGAGACAACTCCTAGAAAATGGAGCTGATCCACAAACTGTCGAAAGACCTGGGCCAATCATAGTCGGCCCAAGCAGTGATTCAACCATTGCTCTGTGCCTACAATCCAACCAGTTGCATCTTATTCCCCTATTGCTCGATGTTGGAGCCAATCCTGATTCCGTCGTTACTTCCTTCTTTTGGTGCCAAACTGTCTTGAGTATAGCGGCCGCTAAGGGACAAGTAGAAGCATTGGAGTATCTCATCTTAGCCGGCGCGAATGTCAATCCGGTGCAGGATGAGCCTTGCATCACTACCACTCCCCTCATCTCAGCCATTCAGGGCAAGCAACTCGAGTCAGTGCGGTTCCTACTGGAAAATGGAGCGGACCTGACTGCCGTAAATCCCTATTGGATCGAAATGAAACCCATCGAAATGAAACCCATCTTCCATGCAGCTCAGGCCGGGAGCGCTGAAATCATGGACCTGCTAATCGAGTATGGAGCCGAAGTCGAGGGAGTTCGAATAGCCGAAGAAATGCGTCCCCTCTTCAATCGAGAATTCCTGGAACTGCTCCTGAACTATGGGGCTGTTCTCGATGAGACGCCTCTCTTTGATTTGCTGAGCGGAACCAATAGTCTGGGTTTTTCTGGTCGCAACCCGTCTTTAAATCCTGAGGAATTGGAGTGGCTCCTAAATAACGGCATTAGTATTAATGGTACTCTTGAAGACTTTAGCACTATCCTTCATTTCGTGATCCAGCGTTCTCTCTCACTCCCAGTGATCAAGGTGCTGATTGAGGCCGGGGCAGACATTAACGCCGTCACTCTGAGCGGCGAGACTCCCCTAACTATCGCTTTGCGGAGGAATAGGACGGATTTGGCGGACTATCTTGGGGAGGCCGGCGCTCAGGAAAGTGATTTGCCAGGGTATTCCGAAGCGATCGTGGAAGACAACGTCGCCGCTTTGGCCTTCTACCTGAAGCAGGGAATGAGCCCCAATTATATTCCGCCTGGCTCTCGAGAAGGGCCGCCACGAACGGTCTATCCAGTGATCGTCACGGCATTAAGGGCGAATGCTATGGAATGCGCTGAGTTGTTAGTGGCCAAAGGGGCCGATGTGAATCTGAAGTTCCGAAATTTCACCCTGAGCCATGTTAATTCTCCGATAATAATGATGGTTACGGAGCACAACGTGTCCGGCGTTCAGTTCCTGATCGACCACGGAGCCAGCCCTGACCACCACCTCAATACGCCTCTTCATTTCGCGGCCAAGTATGACAGCCTTGAAGTGGCCGAACAACTGTTCAGCGCCGACACGATGGCCGCGCTGAACGCCTTCGGCGAAACCCCGCTAGATATGGCGACTGGGAAGACTCTCGACTTACTAAAGATCCAGCAAGCCCCCGCAGGCCATGGCATCTCATTGTGGGACGCTATTCGGGCCGGAAGCCTTGAACTACTCAAAGCCTATCATGCGAAAGGCATGAACCTTCACCTAGCTGAACCTGCTTCCGAAGAGAACGACCAAAACCTGACCCCCCTTCTCCAAGCAGTCCATAGCAGACAAGCTGCCATCGCCCTCTACCTGATCAAGTTCCACGACAATGTTTTTGCTGAGTCCTCCCTGATGCAGAAAGCAAGAGCGAGCCAACTGAGCGAAGTGGAAGATCTTCTCCAGACCCTGTTACGGTTACGCCTTAATTTACGGATTTCTCGAGAAGGATTCACTCATCTTGAAATCGATTATGCCGGGTTCGACGACTCGGGCCGCTACCATCTGGAGAGTTCATCTGACTTTCAAAATTGGAACGGGGTTGAAGGTACGGCGCATTCGTTCCGAGACAGTTCTGAGCGGAGATTTATCCTGGAGATCCCGAAGCACATCGGAGCCGGGCAATTTTTCCGACTTCAGCGAATGAAAGAGTGAAACTGAGACCCGCCTACTTCATTCCCACCTAAAAGTATGGCAAACCTTGACCTGATGGTAGCATGCTTCTTTATTGAACTTGCTTTTTTAAATGGAAAAGAAAAATCAAGCCACACTGAAGTTGAGTCATTGCTAGTCTACTAAAACTAATTTTTTGATCTTATTAGTCTCCTGGATCTAATGCGTGGACACACTTCTTCGCCGTCAATTAATTGTTCATGCATCTCTTTTCCAACTTGAGCAGGAGACGGTCCGACCCATTCACTCGATCTACCCTCAATATCAATGCGACTCGATGATGGATTCAGAGTCAGCGTAGTAAATAATGAATCCTTGTAAGGGCAAGTGTACTCAATGTATGGATATTTAGCATGAATATCTTCCGGATAACTTTTGTGCCGATGCTTACCACCAACCCATTGATAAGATGCTGAGTTAATATGAAAATAAATTATACCACCCTTACGAAAAACGTGATCAATATGGGTGTGCCCGTTCACTGCCAAAATTATCTTACTCCGATGAACCTGAAGTATTTCCTGAACCTCTTCTGCATTATCGATACTCCACGGTCCTGCAATAGGTTGGTGAGATAAAATTATTATGGGCCCTTCTAACTTCTCTAATTCATTTTTCAGCCACTCCAATTGAGCCTCTCCCATATAGGAGGGATATCCCTTTGTATGATCTGGTGATTTCTCATTACCATCCAAAACAATTAATTTCAAACCATTGACATCCTGCGAATAATATCTCCCCTTCATCCCCCAGAGTTTAACAACCTCATCAAATGAATGCCCATCATCAATATCGTGATTTCCTAAAACATGAAATGCGTTAGGATTAGAATTCTGAAAATTTTCTAATATTTTATTATTTTTTTTATTTGGATAGGCAAAATCCCCGAGTTGAATTACTGCGTCCGGATTTTCGTCCTTCATAGCTTTAAGAAACGATTTCAATCGGCGATCTCCATCATGCATCACATCGTGATGCAAATCAGCTATCATTCCAATTTTGACCGGCTCTTCTAATTTTCGAATATTCGCTAGAACATTTTCACATAAGAATATTGATCCAAATCCAAATGCAGATTTCGAAATAAAACGGCGACGGTCACTAACAGGTGCACCTAAATTATTATCAATTAACACCTAATATATTTATTTAAATTTCTTAACGACAAGAGATGCGTTGTGCCCACCAAACCCGAAACTATTACTCAAAGCAATATCCACGTTGGTCTCACGTGCTTCATGAGCCACGTAATCCAAATCACATTCATCATCAGGATTATCAAGATTAATCGTAGGCGGAACGATTCCATTAGTGATCGATTTCACGCAAGCAGCAAGTTCCACACCGCCAGCAGCACCTAGTAAATGCCCAGTCATGGACTTGGTAGAGCTGACTAAAAGACCGTCATTAACCTTATCTCCAAATGACAGCTTAATAGCTCTAGTCTCGCATATATCTCCAAGCCCAGTAGAAGTACCGTGAGCATTAATATAATCTACATCCTGAGCATTCACCTGAGAATGATTTAATGCATTATTCATGCAATGGCTTGCACCCAATCCTTCGGGGTGTGGTGAAGTCATATGGTACGCATCTGCAGAAACACCATAGCCTGAAAGTTCGCAATAGATTTCAGCTCCTCGTTTTTTTGCATGCTCCAGCTCTTCTATGACAACGACCCCAGACCCCTCACTCATTACAAACCCATCACGATCCTTGTCAAATGGCCTTGAAGCTTTTTCGGGTTCATCATTACGGCTACTCAATGCCTTCATTGATCCAAAGCCTGATAAACCCATAGTCGAAATGGATGCTTCAGCTCCACCCGCAAGAAAAATATCTGCATCTCCGAACCGGATCATTCTCCATGCTTCACCAATATTATGATTGGCCGTAGCACATGCAGTCACGATCGACATGTTCGGTCCTGACAAACCATATTCCATAGAAACAAGACCACTGCTAATATTGGCAATCATCATCGGAATAAGAAAAGGTGACACTTTTGTTGCCCCACGTTCTAAATAATTTTGATGCTGTTTTTCAAGAGTACTTAACCCGCCAATGCCACTTCCTATCATGCATCCGAAGCGATAAGGATCGAAAGATCCTTCGCAAATGCCAGCATCTTCATATGCCATTTTTGCTGAAGCCATCGCCAACTGACAGTAACGATCGGCACGACGAGCATCCTTTGGGTTTTTAAAATATGAATTAGGCTCAAAGTCACTGACTTCTCCGCCGATCTGACAATAAAAGTCAGATGGGTCAAGACTGGATATTCGCTTAATTCCACTCTTCCCTTCAATCAAAGAAGACCAAAAAGAATCAAGACCAATCCCTATTGGACTGACCACTCCCATTCCTGTAATAACTACTCTACGTTCACTCATTAAAGATAATAATAGTATATGATTATATACTTATAACATTTGCACGTAATCAACAATTTATATTTATAAGTCACTTAGCCAGACCCTTTCATTTAAGGCGCCGCAATTTGGACATGGAGGAATATCATCCCTAGATCTATCCTCATACTGGTCTCCGCAAATGTTACATACTAGCCGGTATTTCCTATCTTTTTTCTCCCTACGTTTACGCGCCCAATCCTTTGCTAACCATACTCCAAATAAAACAACAAGCGTTATGACAAGATACGCTACTAGGATATTAGTCAGAGATATTTGAAACATTATGAAGCTATAAGATCATTTACCAATTAATGGTAACCATCGCCCAAGTTATTTCTTCAACAGATATTGAAGAAAAACGCATTAATCGTAATGATCTAATAATTGCTTCGTCTGTTTCTTTTCCTGCACTCTTTTCAGGCAATAGGTGAACAACTCTTCCGAACCTATCAACCCCAATATGAACATTTAAACTATTAATTCCATCCGGAATAATAACTTCACTCTCACCATGCCACTCAAAGGGAATAAGGGGAACACGTTTTTCTTTGTCCCATAAAAAAGTCACTAGCGGCTGAACTTTATCCACTTTTAGATTATCATAACCCGTGACCACTCTTCCATTGGGGACTGGAAGATACAACGAGCCAGAAGGGGAAAATCTACCCGTATCCTCACTGCTGAACGGTGGAATGTCTTTAAATTTAGAGGAATAGTTTTCAAAAAAAGGCTCAAACCTCACCGCTGTATCTGAAAGACTTTGGCCCAGAACTCCAGCAGTAATTTCTTGATCAAGAGCAATAAAACGATCATCTATTTGCTTTAAAAAAGATTGTGCCTGTGGGTCAGATGAATCTAATACGGTAACTTCTAATGCATTAAGTAATTCTCTCTCCTGAGGAGGATAAATAACACTAAAAAGATAGAAACAAAGCACATGACCAAGGAAAGAAAGAAAAATAAAAGCCGCGACCCAGAAAGGCCTCTTTCCTCTGGAAAACCAATCAAAAATAAAAACTGATTTACTATCTTCAGCACCTAATACAACACTATTCATTCTCTCTGATCAGCTCGCGTGGCAAGGATAGGAGAAAATCCAGCGTCAGCCACTAAATTACAGATTTCAATTACCACTCCAAATGGGGAAGTCTGATCCGCACGAATAATGACCTGCAAAGCAACACCGTCCTCTCCTGGTTTCTTAATTAGTTTCTTTTTAAGCTGCTCAATAGTTGTGAGCTTATCATTAAAAAATATCTGATCAGATGCACTGCCGGATACAGTTATTACATCTGCTCCAGTCGCTGAATTCAACGACGACCAAGACTTGGGTGTTGTAACGGCAATTCCTGAACGAACAACTGCATCAGAGCTCAATAAGAAAAACAACAATAACAAAAAAATGATGTCTAGTAATGACGCTAGATGTAAAAAAGTGCGCCTAGATCGGAGCGTACTCTCAAGTTTCATTTGTTCGCTTAATTACTTTAAACCTGATTCTTTCTTAAAATCATCTTCACCTCTAGACTCTCCCTCATTTGTATCACTTCCGCGAGCAAGAGAAAACTCAAGGACCTCCTCATCTTTGCGAGCATCTTCAAGAATATTAACAATCTCAATTCCACCTCTTTCCATATCATGCATTAAATTCCGAGCAAATGTCGAAAGATATGAATATAAAATGAAAGTGGGTATAGCTACTGCAAGCCCAGCCGCCGAAGTGATTAAACTTTGATAAACGCCTTCAGACAAATCCCCTATCGTGGCCTGACCACTCACAATATTAAATTTCACGAAAGTATCGACTAAACCCAAAACAGTACCCAACAATCCTAAAAGGGGCGTGATATAAGCAATCGTTAGCATGACAGACAAATACCGTTCTAGTCTTGGCACTTCTAACTGTCCTGACTCTTGAACAATTTCTTTCAGATCCGATCTAGGCAATTCATGCCTAATAATAGCAGAATGAATGACGCGAGCTACTGGCCCTGGTGTGCCTGCACTGACCTGCAGAGCCTCAGCATAATTCTTCTTACGAATTAAATTAGATAAACCTTGTAAGAATTCCCCAACATTAATTGTAGAACGATGAAACAAAAACAATCGCTCTAGGAATACCCCAATCGCTAATATAGAACATGCTAGAAGTAACCACATCAATGGTCCTCCCTTACTGATCATCTCGAACATATTAATTTAGCCCTTTGTTATTAGTTAAAACCTCACACAAAGTTGCACGGATCATCTAACGAGTAAAGGGTTCTACTCAAAATCATTAATGAACTTAAAAAACTATTTCTACTGATAAATCTCAGTTGTTTTAGATATTTGAGTCAACAGATCAATGATTTTTTGCTCAACATGTGATCCCAATTCATCAGGTCCATGCAAAATACCTATAAAGAATGAATCACAATAAAAACAACTTACCCTATCCTGTTTATAGCTAATTGTTAGTGGATTTTCATTCATGGAGATAAAATTAGAACAAAAACTCTTTAGCTCTGCAATAAATGACTTGTTAAAATATTCCGAAGAACAAGCTAACTGCGATAACATTAAAGGCTCTTCGTTCTCATGAATTAATACACACCCTTTAATGCCTGGCATCACTTCAATTTGCTTTAGGATATATTCATGATCCAATTTACCATCATCCAAGATAAAAGGCATTGATGCATTCTCTTCAGCATTTCTAGAAGTTGGAGACAGAGCCTCCAATGAACGCACTGCCGTTTTCTTCAGTTTTGATGATTCTGCCTCACCTAGCGGCCAAAATTCATTACCTCTTAATTCTTCTAATGATTCTTCTTTGATAAATGAAAAATTTTTATCAATTTCAGATTCAGATAAAAAGAAATCAGAAGAATTATTTGCACCGGGAATATTCTGAATTTCTTGATCTTGACGGTCTTCAATTTCTTGCTCAAGAAATGGATTTTTTTTCTCGTTATACTCTTTATGAACCGGATTGTGAGTCCAAGAAAAAGGCCGATCAAGGCTCGGTTCATCTGAACAATTTAAATCAAGCCCATTATCTTTGTTATCATGATGTAAAACTGCATTATCAGAATTAGAGTTAATTTTGGAGCCTGCTTCTCTTCTGTTCTTTACTTGAGAACTTTCCTCAACAAGTTCAAAGGGACTCATATTTTCAGATTCAACTTTTATTGCATCTTCATTGTTCTTATCATTTTGAATCGGATCTTCTTCAACTGGATGGAAGCTGAGCTTTCTCATGCCATGAAGATCCTCATGATCTTCTTTTTTAAATAACTCTTTAAATGAAAATGCCATTTCTGATCATCGTGGCTAAATAGCCATCTCTTTGTATTAAATTTCAAATAATACAAATATTTAGTAAATATTAAATAAATATCTTTGCTATTCCAAGAACAAATATTTCCACCTCAAGAGGTTCGCTTTTTAAAAACTGTACAAAATATAATCCTCAGGACCAAACCACAGCTTCCAAATATGGTAAAATTAAGGAGCTAGCAATTCAACTATGAGTCTGAAAAAAACCTTACCATGACCTAAATTTATAGGATCGTAATAAATCATTTTCATAGTCCCGTCTTGGTTATCTACAGCTGCTCCTTCATTAATAACCGTCCATGAAAGCATGTCATCAGATCGTTGAACCGTAATATTAACATCATTGGCTGCTGCAAGCTTCTGGAAATGAATGGCTACACTTTGTAAACCGTTATTCTGGGCAAACTTAACTCTCGGCAGACTTTCTTGAGGGGCCGTTGCCTTAGGACTCAAGCCAAAAGCATATTCGTGAAGATTAATTATACCATCACCATCAAAGTCATCCTCAGGACCAGCTCTATCTCCCTGTAATTCTTCATCATTAAATTCCAACTCGGACCAAACATCATAACCAGAAGAAACTATATTATTTTCTTTACCTGGAGTCCCCAAAGGATCGACTGATGCCTGCCAATTGTTTGCATCATCTCCAAAATCTGATTCAACAATGCGTTCAATACTTCTGCCTGCGCCTGATGGCCAAGGATTAATGTCATCATAATCTATTGAATCAACTTCAATCATTGGAACAACGATACCAACACCCGGAACAAAATCAGGTTTGTCAGGCCGAAGCAATTTAATCTTTTCACCTCCATTATTTAATGCTCCAGTGAAACCATTATCCGCTCCATGAACAGTCACTTCATTTGGAACATTATAATGATTACGAAAATCACTAACGGGTATGCCTTTTGGAATAATAACCACTCGCTCTCCAGCCTGAAGCTCAGGCTCGTTTCCTGGAAAAGTAAAACTGACCCCATCTAAGGACCAGTTATTGCTTGGATTACCACCCAAATTAACTGGGGTCGTATCATATAAGGGTAATGCAATCCCACTAATATTTGAAATCTCTATATATTCAATACCACCATCTGAAGGTTCATAGGAAATTTCACTGATGACCGCACGCTCAATGAGTGGAGGATTATTAGAATACCCATCAGGAAATGCCTCGAACCGATTAATCTCTACTGTCGGAGAACCTGATTGGGGTACGAACTTTTCAATACCAACACCATTGATGTATCTGATTATTGAAACCCCATTCTGGGTCGCTCCAAACTTGGCTCCATGCGAAAATCCTGTAAAATTACCTTCAGAATTAGCAGAGAATAAAAATACTTCATCCCCTCTAGAACTAATTGAGAAGGATGTTCCAAAATAATTAGGTGGAGCGCCAGGATCAGCGTTATTATCTTCATTAACTGCCCAGTAACCTCCCGCAGGAACCACTGCTCCATTTGGAATCATATATTTCTTAGGCTGTAATAAAGAGTCATCTGTCAAATACCAACCTCCGATCTCCACATCCTCTGAACTGGGATTATAGAGCTCAATTACATCTGTTTGGGGAAGATCTGTGTGAGACAAAATCTCATTTATCAGCACTGCGCCTCCACCAAATGCAGTGCCACCTCTATAAGGACTAACTTTCCAATCAATAGCTCTATAACCAGGGCCTGAAGGATTGTCTCTTATGAGACTATAACCTTGTCCATCAGCAGCAACTGGCCAAGGAAACTCATCATCATATTCTACCGAATCTAATATAGCATAATATCGAGGATGCCCCGGCGCATCTCTCTGCAATCCTTCAATAGTCATAGGAATCCTCAATTCCAATAATTCACCGCCCCCATTTAGTGAGCCTCCTTCAGGATTTGCAAAAACACGTGCAGAAACGTTCAAGTCGTAAGCTGAGCGAAATACGGATTCCTCCACATTTGTGATATAAGCAACCTCACCAACTGCCATCGTAGGCTGGTTCCCAGAAACAGTCACTCCGAAACCATTTAATGATAAATTATCTCCATCGAACAGTGGATCATAAAGGAGAGCCTCCTCTGGACCATTATTAATGATTTTCACATACTCAACAGAAGAACCGTACCCAGGAGTATACATGATTTCTGTAATTTTTAGGCCTGAAACAGAAGGATCTCCATTTTCAATGCCCAAACTCGGATCATCAGGAATTAAGAATTCGTTACCACTATCATCTATAAACCTTGCAAAGTTCTTACCATCTTCAGATGCAGGAAAATGAAACCCATGAACCCAGCCTGTTAAAACACTATCCACAGCCGAATAAATAAAAACTCTCTCACCCTTTGAACTGGCACTGATAACAAATCCATTAATCCCATTTTCAAGAACAAGGTACCCTCCAGCTGGTACAATACTATTATCAGCAATTGAGGGATTCTTTGTTGGTCTATCAATATTATCAGAGACATACCAACCACCTATGTCTATATCAATTGCATTAGGATTATATACTTCAATGGCATCATTATCCAAATCCCCGTCACGCGTCCTCACTTCGTTAATATAAATGGGTAATAATGGCTCAGGCAAAGGTTCATCAGCTCCGGGTGAGCCATGCATAGAAATACTTGGCCTCCAACTCTCATAATCATCTTCGTCAGAAGATCCATCCGGATTCATATGAACTAATGAATAGTCACCCCCATCAGCTGAACTAGGCCAGAATGCCCGCTCAAGATCATCTTCTTCAGGCAATTCTGGAGGATCAGGAATGTCTCCATCATCACCATCATAATAACGAAAAGAATAAATAGTGGTTCCTGTATCATCAGGACCATCTTTTAAAGTAATTCTCTCTCCCCGATTCGATAGGCCAGCACGTCCAGCTCCTGCACCATCATCATCGATGTACTGTCCACCTATCGCTACTTGAGGGTATTGAGTAGCAAAGAATTGAGCATTCGCAACAATCACATAAAATTCACCAGGCCCTAGAAAAGTTTGATTGGGAAATGTATAATTTACTCCGTTCGTGAATTGCCAACCAGAAATGTCTTCAGCCAAATCTCCGACATTTTTTATTTCTATAAATTCTCTCGCTTCGTCCGGACCATTAGGATTGTAGTATATTTCGGATACAATGATCTTAGAATCAGCAATCACTTCCATTTGAATTAGAAGCCAAACGAAAATTATTAAAATCGATTGAAAGGATTTAAACGGGATAATAGAAGGGCAAACCATCATATTTGGGGGATTGGTTATTGTGATGAGCAAAAACCCTATAAGAGTATCAATCCCTCAGATGCTCGGGTCAAGGGCGAGACGGCTATAGTTCAATTTTATTTCATACTACATCCCTCGAAACTTCGGCAAAACTTTAAAATTATAAATTTCCAAGGGCGAAATCAACCAACCAGGATCAGCATTAATTAACTGGCAATCAGTCAAAATAAATTCAGGAATAAACATATTTGAATTTGGGTCATACACTTTTTTCCCTGAAAATTTACCTTTAATCTTATATTCATAATTATGATCAAACCCAAATCGTTTCACTCCTTTTAATTTTGACGGATCCAAACCAAAAACCTCTTCTTCTCCTTCCCTGATTTCAGGCACCCTGTCAGGCACTGGCCTGATCCTTTCATTCATTACAACCAATGACGAATCTTTCCATTCCTGACCCGGTTCCCTCAAATAACCCCAGAACCTCATTCGATAAACGTAGTACCGTCGACCAACAAAATAATCGCCTGCCGGTTCACTTTTAATTTTTTCAGCACGATCGCGTAAAGCTTCAATGTGCGCTGGATCACTAGTAATGTCCGTGGTCCGACAACTAGAAAGAACAGCAACACTCCAGAAAATTAGACCAAATAATCTTAGCAACGAAAGCATCTCTACAAAGATGCATGGATCTTCAGCAAGCCGCAACGAAGTAAAAGAAAAATAATCAGTTTTAATAACTGAGCCAAGGACCAAGCCATTTTTCAACTACAGATAACGGAACATCTTTCCTCTTAGCATAATCCTCGGCCTGATCCTTAGCAATATCACCAACTCCAAAATAGCGAGATTCTGGATGAGAAAAATACAATCCACTAACCGATGACCCAGGACTCATAGCCATACTCTCAGTCAGACTCGACCCGGTCACTTCCTCAGCATTTAGAATCTCGAAGAGTTTGGCTTTTTCACTATGATCGGGCTGAGCAGGATAACCGGGCGCTGGCCTTATGCCGCGGTATCGCTCTCTAATGTAATCTTGATTAGATAATTGACCTGGAAATTCATAACCCCATGCCTGACGAACCTCACTGTGCATTTTTTCAGCAAATGCCTCTGCTAACCGATCGGCCAGAGCCTTAGTCATTATCGATGAGTAGTCATCATTAGATTTTTCATATATTGAAGCCATTTCATCAGCCCCATGAATAGTAACCACAAATCCACCAATGAAGTCCTTCCGACCACTACTCTTTGGCGCAACAAAGTCAGCTAATGCATAATTAGGTTTTTTATTCTTTGTGAACTGTTGCCTCAAGGTATGGAAAATTGTTCTAACCTTAGTCCGTGATTGGTCTGAGTATATTTCAATGTCGTCTCCAACAGTATTAGCAGGATAGATCTCCCAGACTCCGCGTGCCTGAAATGCCTTCTCTTTAATAATTTTTTGAAGAATGAATTGGGCCTCGTCATAAAGTTTTTTTGCCTCGTCCCCACATTTGGCATCATCGAAAATCGAAGGGTATCGACCACGAAGTTCCCAAGCATGAAAAAAAGGAGACCAATCAATGTAAGGTACTATTTCTTCAACTAAAGGAAATGACTCCTCTCTAATTCTACTAACTGGCTCACTAATTTCTATAGCGTCCCAATCAGAAACAAAAGAATTTTTCCGCGCTTCCTCAAGAGAAATTATTTTTTTATTTTTTTTCACTGGCCCGTATTTCTCTCTCATCTCATCCTGCTTCTTATTATTCTCTTGAACAAAATTATTGCGTGAGTCTTGACTTAAAAGCGAAGTCACTACGGGCACACTACGACTAGCATCAAGAACATGAATGACAGGCCCACCATAATGGGGAGCTATTTTAATGGCAGTATGTGCAACACTCGTCGTAGCACCTCCAATGAGTAGAGGAACCTGAAATTTTTGCCTCTCCATTTCCGAAGCAACTTTCATCATCTCATCGAGGCTAGGTGTAATTAAACCACTCAAGCCAATAATATCAGCGCCAGTCTCCTTCGCTTTATTTAAAATACTCTCAGAAGGAACCATTACACCCATGTCAATAACTTCGAAGTTATTACATGCAAGCACCACTCCAACAATATTCTTTCCTATGTCGTGTACGTCACCCTTGACTGTGGCCATGATCACTTTGCCTGCAGAACGAGCCGACTGCTTTTCCTTCTCCATGAATGGTTCAAGGTAAGCAACTGCTTTCTTCATGACTCTTGCTGATTTAACTACTTGAGGCAAAAACATTTTTCCCTCTCCAAATAAATCTCCAACAATTTGCATTCCATCCATCATCGGTCCTTCAATCACTTTGATCGGCTTACCATACTTGTTCCTTGCCTCCTCAGTATCCTCATCAATATATTCTGTTATTCCCTTGAGTAGTGAATACTCCAAACGCTCTTCCACTGATGAATCACGCCATGACAAATCAAGTTCTTTCTGTTTCCCTTTCTCGCCCTTAAATTGCTCAGCAAATTGAATGAGTGATTCCGTTGCCTCAGAATCACGGTTCAGTAATACATCTTCGACTTTATTTAAAAGGTCCTTAGGAATTTCCTCATAAACCTCAAGCATCCCTGCATTCACAATACCCATATCCATGCCCGCATCAATGGCATGATAAAGGAAGGCCGAATGCATCGCCTCACGGACAATATTGTTACCACGGAATCCAAACGAAATATTAGAAACTCCTCCACTGACCTTAGCACCAGGTAGATTTTCTTTTATCCACCGAGTCGCTTTTATGAAATCAACAGCATAATGATTATGTTCCTCCATGCCCGTAGCAACTGTCAGAATATTAGGATCAAAAATAATGTCCTGCGGATCAAATCCCACTTCATCAACTAGTATTCTATAGGCCCTCTCACAAACACTAATCTTGTCTTCATAGTCAGCGGCTTGACCCTCTTCATTAAAAGCCATAACAACTACCGCAGCGCCGTATTGCATAATCGTTTGGGCCTTATTCCTAAATTCCATTTCACCTTCTTTGAGCGAAATGGAATTCACAATGCACTTTCCCTGCAAACTCTTGAGACCCTCTTCAATGACTTCCCACTTTGAAGAATCAACCATGACGGGAACCTTTGAAATGTCAGGCTCCGATCCCAGAAAGCGCAAGAAGCGGCCCATAACTTCCACACCGTCAATGAGCCCCTCGTCCATACAAATATCAATGACGTTCGCACCATTCTCAACTTGCTGCCTGGCAACGTTAACTGCTTCTTCGAGTCTCTGCTCCTTGATCAGTTTGGCAAATCTAGGAGAACCTGCCACATTCGTGCGTTCGCCTATCATTAAGAAATTCTTCTCTGTTGTGTGATTATAAGCCTCGGATCCACTCAACCTCATCACCGGTTCAATTGTCGGCAACTCACGAGATGCATATTTTTTTACTTCCTCAGCGATCGCTGCAATATGTTCTGGAGTATTACCACAACAGCCACCCACTAAATTAATCAAACCAGAACTAGCAAATTCCCCGGCATATTCAGCCATATCATTTGGCATCAAATCGAAACCAGTAGGGGCAAGCGGATTTGGCAATCCCGCGTTTGGGTAAACAGAAATGAACGTATCAGCCTTGGAAGAAAGTTCAGCCAAAAATGGTCGCATCAGATCCGGCCCCAATGAACAATTCAACCCAATTGCAAAAGGATCCATGTGACGAAAAGAATTAATAAAAGCCTCAATCTTCATTGCTGAGATCATCGTTTCCCCCCCCATTCCAACGGCCGCCGAAATAATTATCGGCAACTTAACTTTCTTTTGCTCAAAGACCCGCTCAATCGCAACTGAAGCAGCCTTTGCATTTAAAGCATCAAAAACAGTCTCAATCACTAGCAGATCACACCCTCCTTCAATGAGGGCTCTTACTTGGTGGGAATAAGCAGCCATTACTTGATCAAAATTCACATTTCTATAGCTAGCATCATCCGCGTCAGGCGATTGGGATAATGACACGGTCAATGGGCCTATCGACCCAGCAACATATTTCCTCTGTCCGATCTCTTCGCCTACCCTATCAGCCCAGAGTCTGCATATTTGAGCAGACTTCAGATTAATTTCCCAAGCCAAGTCATTGAGTGCGTCATCATCGATAATTTTTTGATAAAAATCCTGTCCCTTCCTCCCCTCACCTAGTTCTCGAGGATCATCCACAAAGAATTCACTCTGCGCTATTGACGTAGCGGAAAAAGTATTCGTAAGAGCAATGTCTGATCCAGCTTCAAAAAATTTTCGATGAATGTCACCTATGACTTCCTCTTGTGTCAGTGAAAGAATATCTCCGTTATTTAGAATATCTTTTTTAACATCGATAAATCGCTCTCCGCGAGCAGCGCTTTCATCAAGGCCATAGGAACGGATCGTTGTACCCATGCCCCCATCAAGGATTGCAATGCGCTGAGTAATCAATTTTTGCAGCTCATTTTTTATGCAATTTCCGCTCATTTTTCCTAATTTTACTGTATAAACTACTATCTTCAAGTTTATATATCAACAAATCAAGATATGTTGATATGTTTTGCATACTCGTTAAGAGGGTTGAGGAGTTGCATATGCCAAGACTCTTACTAGCTTCTAGCTCGCCGAGACGACACCAGTTGATGAACGAAGCCGGATATCAATTCGAAGTATGTTGTTCGAATGTAGAGGAAATCAGTGATGAATCCATGAGTGCTGTGGAACTGACTACTGCCAATGCTAAGCTGAAAGCCGAACCAGTGTCACAGGCAAATTCTGATTCTATCGTCATCGGTGCTGATACAGTTGTCTCTTTAGATAAAAAGATATTTGAAAAACCCACAGACTTAAAGCACGCATCGACCATGCTTGCTCAATTAGTTGGTAAAACCCATAATGTAACAACTGGTGTCTCCATACTATTACAAAATCAAAAAATCAGTTTCTACGTAATCACTGAAGTTACTTTTAAGCCACTGTCTAAAACTGACATTCTTCGATACCTAAGCTTAATTAATCCACTAGATAAGGCAGGAGCCTATGCAGCTCAAGAACATGGTGAGTTCATTATAGATAAATACTCAGGGTCATACACTAACGTTGTCGGACTGCCAATGACCGAACTAAAAAATACACTGAGAGAAGAATTTAAGGTCTATCCAAAATCTACAATCAACTAATTGCTGAAAGATTAATCTCAATAACTGACAAATGAATATCATCATCATTGGAGCAGGACAGATAGGACTGCACTTAGCGAGGAGTCTATCAGGTGCCGCTCACGACATCATAGTAATAGAAAGCAATGAAAAACTGGCAGAGTCATCTTCCAGTGAAATAGACGGCCGGGTAATTACTGGCAGTGGCACGTCCGTGGAGCTCTTACTCGAAGCCGGCGTTGCTGAATCTGATTTACTCTTTGCTCTTACTAGTAGCGATTCAACAAACCTCATTGCTTGCAAATTGGCCAAAGAACTCGGAACAAAGAAAACCATTTGCCGGGTATCACCATTACTTCTTAGAGAAGAATGGATGTTTGATTATCGGTCCAATTTTTCTCTAGACCACATTTTTAGTTCGGAACGACTCTCTGCAATCGAAATATCAAAATATATTAGGAATCCTGAAGGCATAGCAATTCAAGAAATCGCAAGGGGTCGGATTGAAATTCAGCAAATACGTATTCCTGAAAACAGCAATGCGTGTGGAAAATCTTTACTCGAATTAAATTTACCGGAACGAGTGAGGGTCGCCTCAATTCAAAGGGCCGAAAGGTCATTTGTTCCTACTGCCGAAGAGAAAATTGAATCTAATGATCAAGTAACGCTCTTTGGCGATCCTAGTAGATTATCAAAAACGGCAACGTCTCTTAGAAGTAATACTGAAAAAGAAAAAGGCGCTAATGTAGTAATTCTGGGCGGTGGTGAATACGGACTCTCCCTCGCACAAATGATCAGTCCATGGAACTGTCAGATCCGCATCTTTGAGAAAAATCAAGACCATGCAGAAACGCTTGCTGAAGAATTAGCTGGTAAAGCCACAGTCATTCACGCAGATGCCGCCTCTCTCAATGAATTGCGCGAGGAGCAGGTAGGAATAGCAGATTTCTTCATTGCTACAACGCAAAGTGATGAAGACAATGTTATGACTTGTCTTCAAGCAAAGAACCTTGGAACAAAGAGCTGCATTCCTCTCATTCACAGAACAGATTACGCAAATGCAGTGAACCAAGCAAAAAGTCAACTCGGGATCAAGGAAGTCATAAGCCCAAGAGAAGTAGTGAGACGGGAATTAATGCGTTTCATCACTTCAGATAAATATCACATTGTGAAGAAAATTCCTGCAGGTGAAATTATCGAAACAACGATCAGAGAAAAGTCCAAAGTTGCAGGCAAAACTGTAAGTGAAATCTCACTACCTGCAGGCTCTATTTTTGTAGCTCTCATTAAAGGCATTCACGCAAAAGTGCCAAGTGCAACAGATGTGATTGAAGTTGGTGACACCGTCTTTTCAATCGTATCGGAAGAAGCAAAGAAAAGCTTTTTAAAACTCGTTGCAAAATAATCAGGATTAAAAAAAGCGGCAGCCCATAAGGGCCACCGCTCATCGTTAATTAAATAATTAATTGTTATACTTAAGCTTCTGGAGCTTCCGGCTGAGATGTTTCAGGCGCAGAATCCACTGTCTTAGCTTTTGCCTCCTCAATTATTTTAGCCGCTCCTGACGGATCCTCACTTAACTTCCCAAGGAACTCAGGTAATTCGATACCAACATTCTTGGTCAATGCATGTAATGGAGGAAGAGCACCAACAAGACCAGACATGAAGTTGGCAGTGTCATTCTTCCCCCCTTCACCTTTTCCCGAGTCCCAGACAGTGACAGAATCAATCTTAAGGTTAGAAATGGCTTTGACTTGCTCTTCAACGAGAGCGGGGAGCTGCTCTGTTACAAGAAGCAAAGTAGCATCATCTGCCGCTCCTCCTGAAGCCCTAACAATATCTCCAAATCCTTGAGCTTTACTCTGAAGGGTTGCGAGAGTACCTTTGGCCTCTGCTTCCAAAATTGATTGAATACCATCAGCTTCACCTTTTTTGAGTCTACGAATTTTTTCCGCGTCCGCTTCGGCGAGTGTCTCAATCTTTTGCTTCTCAATCTCAGCCGGTACAACTACGTTAGCGTATTGGGTTGCCTTTTCTCTTTCAGCTCGACCCTGC